>CAZSMU010000017.1:0-40391 GCA_964607915.1 uncultured Haliscomenobacter sp. | reverse complement strand
TATGACCGAAAAAAGGCACAGTGTGGGCGAAAAAGGGCCTTTTTGACCCCTCGATGATTCCCCTCGCAACAAGTCTAATAGCCAGGGTTCCTTTCTCGGTTCAAAAATACGATTTCTGAGGTATTAGCTCTCTATTTTCCGCATGTGGGTTTTCCTGAATTCTTCAATGCCTGCCTTTTTTCTTTTTTCCAACCGTTAAAAACCCGTATTTTTGTGCACTATATGATTTCTGCGGTATGATAAAAAGGCTCCACATACGAAATTATGCCATTATTGAAGAACTCGACTTGCATTTTGCCGAGGGGCTGACCATTATTACCGGGGAAACGGGTGCAGGGAAGTCTATCCTTTTGGGCGCACTGGGGCTTATCATGGGCAACCGCGCCGATAACAAGTCGCTGTTCAATCAGGAAGAAAAATGTGTAGTGGAGGGGTATTTCGATATCCGGAGCTATGAACTGAAAGACTTTTTTCAGGAAAGCGATATTGACTACGACGACGAGCTCGTCCTGCGCCGCGAACTGACCCCCTCGGGCAAGTCCCGCGCCTTTATCAACGATACCCCGGTCAACCTCAAGGCCCTGCAGGACCTGTGTGGCCAACTCGTGGATCTACACCAGCAGTTCGACACCCTGGATATCCACAACGCCTCATTCCAGTTGAAAATGCTCGATGCACTGGCGGGAAACAAAGAAGCAGCCAATGCATACCGACAGCTGTTCCGCAGCTATCAGTCGAACAAAAGGCGCTTGCAAGAACTACAGGACGAAATTGCCCGGGCAGAAAAAGAGGCGGGCTTTCTCGAATTTCAGCACAAAGAGCTCCAGCAGGCAAACCTGCAGGAACAAGAGCAGGAAACTCTGGAAAGCGAGTTGCGTATCCTCGCCCATGCAGAGGAAGTGAAAAAAACAGCAGGGGCTGTTTTTCAACAACTCATCGAAAGCGAACAAGCCGTGTTAGGGCAGTTGCAACAGTCCAACTACTCCCTTGGGCAAGTGGGCCGCTACCATCCCCAGGCAGCCAAGCTCCACGAGCGCTTCAACAACCTCCTCGCCGAACTACAGGATATTGGACAGGAACTGGAATCGCTCGCCGATAAAATAGAATACGATCCGGAACGTATCCACCAAATCCAGGAGCGGCTCGACCTGATTTACCGATTGCAAAAAAAGCATGGAGCCAGCGGCATAGCGGATTTATTGGCGCTGTTGGAAAGCATACAGAAAAGGCTACATGCGTTCTCCGACCGCGGCGAAGAGCTGGCCGCCCTACAGCGCACCATCGAATCCCAGGAAGCCGACCTGGTGCGCCAGGCGCAGGGCCTGAGCGAGCGCCGCAAATCAGTGTCCGACGATTTTGCCCGGCAAGTCGCCGAGCTCCTGGCTAAGCTGGGGATGGAATACGCGCGCTTCGAGGTGTCCTTCCGCTTGCTGCCCGAGCTGTCGGCGAGCGGGTGGGACGAAGTGGGGTTCCTGTTTGCAGCCAATAAAGGCGGGCGCTTGCAGGCAATCCGGGACGTGGCTTCCGGAGGGGAGCTCTCCAGGCTATCCCTGGCCACCAAGTCTTTGGTAGCCAGTTCAATTCCCCTGCCCACCCTGGTGTTCGATGAAATTGATTCCGGTATCTCCGGGGATGTCGCCCTGAAAATGGGCAATATCCTGCGAAAATTATCGGACGGGCATCAAGTGGTCGTCGTGACGCACTCCCCGCAGGTCGCTTCCAAGGCAGACCGCCACTTCTTTGCCTACAAGGAAACGCTGGGGGAACGAACCTTGACAAAATTGCGCCCGCTGGCAAAGGACGAACAGGTGCGGGAAATCGCTGTCATGCTGAGCCAAAACCCACCCAGCGACTCCGCTATGGAAAATGCCCGCGAACTGCTGGGATTGAAGTGAACCGAAAATCTGAAACCTGGGCCACAAAGGCCTGATAATCAAATGTAAATATGGGAAATAATCTCTTGAAAGGCAAACGCGGAGTCATCTCCGGTGCCCTTGACGAAAATTCCATCGCCTGGAAAGTGGCAGAGCGTTGCGTGGAAGAAGGCGCCGTCATTACCCTGACCAACGCACCGGTAGCCCTGCGCTTCGGAGAGCTCAATAAACTGGCTGAACAAACAGGGGCCGAAATTATCCCTGCAGATGCCACTAATATGGATGAGCTCGACCGCTTGTTCGCTAAATCCGTCGAAATATTGGGTGGACCACTCGACTTTGTACTGCACTCCATCGGTATGTCCGTCAACGTGCGCAAAAAAAAGGACTATACAGACCTGAACTACGAGTGGATGCAGAAAACGTTTGATGTGTCTGCTATCTCTTTTCACAAAATGATGCAATCGCTCTGGAAGCAAAATGCAATGAACGATTGGGGTTCTATCGTAGCTTTGTCGTACATCGCTGCCCAGCGTACTTTCCCCGATTACAGCGAGATGGCAGAGTCCAAGGCCCTGCTCGAGTCGTTTGCGCGCAGCTTCGGCTATCACTTCGGGACTCGGAATAAGGTGCGGGTCAATACGGTTTCCCAGTCCCCGACCCGTACGACGGCTGGGTCGGGTGTGAAAGGCTTCGACGAGTTCTTCACCTATGCGGATAAAATGTCGCCGCTGGGCAATGCTTCTGCAGAGGCTTGCGCCGATTATTGCGTGTTGCTGTTCTCCGACCTGACCCGTATGGTCACCATGCAGAATTTGTACCACGACGGTGGGTTCTCCAGTATGGGGATGAGTCCTGCCATCCTGGGATAGGATGGGGGCTACCATGGCAATCGCCGAATCCAATCTGTTGTCTTTTTATTGCCGCCAGGCTTGTTCTGCGCGGCTTCATGCCTTTTGTACGCTGCTGGCAGCCTTGGTCGCATGTGTCCCTTCGGTATATGGCCAGGGCTTCCCTACGGGGCCACGCGGCCTGGGTAGCGGTGGTGGTGGGGGCGGACCAGGGCAGGGCGGCCCCATAAAGCTGGAGCGGATCAAAGAGGATACTACGCCCGTCTATTTCTTTTTTTCCGATGCTCCCGGTCAAAAAACTCTTTTTTCGGATACGCTTCCCGACGCGCTCTTCCACCAGTACGATCCGACGCGCAGAAGGGAATTTGATTACAAGAATTTGGGAATACCCGGTTCGGCCCATCAGGCGTTGGTGTACGCCCCCCGGCTGCGCCGTGGGCTTGACCCTGGGTTCCACCAGTATGACCTGTATTTGCTGGATGCGCAGTCCCTGCCGTTTTACCAACTGGAAAAACCGTTTACCAACCTCGCCTTTAGCCGGGGGTCTGACCAGTCGAACAGCAGTTTCAATGCGCAATTCAGCCGCAACTTTGCCAATGGGCTCAATTTTTCCATAGACTACCGGCGCCTTGCCGAAGTAGGGACTGCCGCTCAATTCCCTAATCAAAAAGGAAGGAATACCGCCCTGGCAGCGGGTTTCTGGATTAAAGGTAAATCCGGTCGCTACGAGGCCTTTGCGGTGTTTGCCGATAACAAATTTGAGCATGAGGACAACGGTGGGATCGTGGAAGAGCCTGCCCGCCAGGGGGCTTTCTTTAGCCCTGCCTCGGCTAATGTGTTTCTGGATGGAGCGGGAACCCGGCATCGCCATCAGGAGCTCCTCTATACGCAATATTATCGCCTGAGTAAGCCCGACAGCAATCAGGCAGTAGCGCCCCCGGAGCCGGGTTTCCTGCTGGGCCATCAGGCTATGCTTCGCAGTAGTGCGTATAAGTATTTTGACGATCAGCCCAATACCGGGTACTACGGCGATTTCCAAGTAGATGAACGAGGGCTCCGGCATTACCTGCGGCACCAGAAAATAGAGAACCGCTTTCGCCTCCTGCGTACAGGCAGGCGCCAGGAGAGTGGCCTGGAATTCAACCTGAGCCACGTTTGGCACGAAATCCGGCAGGAGCCCCGCGATTCCTCCCTTCAGGAGGTTTTCGTAGGAGGGCGTTGGGGCACTTCCCCTTTTCCTGCACTCCAGGTGCGTGCGGAAGGGCAACTCGGCGTCTTAGGCAGTGCAGGTGATTACCAGGTCAAAGGAGAGGCCACGCTGCGGATGGGTGGGTGGGGTGTTTTATCGGGAGGCTTGTTGAGCCAGCTCTACCAACCCACCCTGCTCCAACAGCGGCTCTTCGTGACGCAGCGGCTCTTCTGGGAAAATGATTTCCGAAAGACCCTGGAGACGAGTGTCCATGCACGATTAGCCCTCCTAAAGTGGAAACTCGAAGTACTGGGGGCCTACCATTTGCTCGACCAGGCCATCTATTTCGATACCGCCCGGATAGCTCGCCAGGCGGATGCCTTGCAGGCCGTTGGTCAACTTACCCTGCGCAAACAAGTGAGAGTAGGTAAAATTTACCTCGATAATCAATGGACTTTCCAGACGGTCAGCGGAGAGGTGCTTCGGCTACCCACCTGGTTTGGCAAACACAGCCTGTTTTTCAGCGGGAAAATGTTCAAAGTGCTGAATGTGCGCTTTGGGGCCGACCTGCGCTATGCGAGCGCCTATTACTCGGACGCCTACTTTCCTCTTACCGGGCAGTTTCACCTCCAGGACAAGGAGGTGCTCGAGTGGTTCCCCGCCCTCGATGCGTTTTTTAATCTTCAGGTTACCCGCTTCCGTGCATTTGTGAAGGTAGAAAACGTGGGCAGCGCGCTGGTAGGCGGCCGCTTGTTTTACCTCACGCCTGCTCATCCCCGCCCGCCGATTTCCGGCTTTCGCCTTGGGATTTCCTGGCGTTTTTCCGATTAAAAAAAAGACCGGAACGAAATCGTTCCGGCCCAAAGTAAAACTAAACCCCAGTTAATAGATTTTATAGAGAAGAGACTCTGTTCGATTTGGCTTGGAGGGTTACTCCATATACGATGCAAATATAAGGCAACTTTCTATTTTATGAAACAGGTTTTTTAGAAAAAAGATTCCAAAAAAAACTGGACTAAAAAAAATCCATGAAGTCGAAAGATTGCCTTCGCAAAAGTGCATAGACTTATCTGTATCAAGGTGCAAACTTTCTGCGGGATATGCAAGTTTTTAGATTTGGAATATGAAAGCATACTTCGAAAAAATCGATCCAGAGCTCGGGAGTTCTTTCTCTTTGAAGCGGTTTGAGCAGGAACAGGAGGGTGCAGCTCCTTTCTGGCACTTCCACCCGGAATATGAGATTGTCTATATTTCACACGGAAGGGGCAAGCGGCATATCGCAAATCACATTTCATACTACGAAGACGGCGACTTGGTCTTTTTGGGGCCTAACCTGCCGCACCTGAGTTTCACAGAGGAACTATCGGAGAGCCATACAGAAATCGTGGTTCAGATGCACAGCGATTTCCTGGGGGCCGGGTTCTGGAAGCTGCCGGAAACCGCGCCGATCGAGCGTTTATTTGAGCGCGCACGCCGCGGAATCAGTTTTTACGGAGAGTCGAAGCGCAGGGCGGGGGAGTTGCTGAATACCATGGTCGAGCAGGAGGGTTTCGCCCGCTTGCTGGGCTTATTGCAGCTATTGCACTTGCTTTCGGAGGCAGAAGATGGCTACTCCCTCAATGTGGATGGGTTCGCGCTCCCGGTGGATGCGCAGCACTACGAGCGGATACAGGGAGTGTACAACTATGTCAACCGGGAGTTTAGGAACGCATTGTCGGTAGAGGAAGCTGCGGCACACGCCAACATGAGCATCCCGGCTTTTTGCCGGTTTTTTAAAAAGCTGACGGGCAAGACGTTCTCCCATTTTGTGAACGAGGTGCGCATCGCACACGCCTGCCGGCTGTTGTCCACAGGAAGTCAAAGCATCGCAGCGGTCAGTTTCGACTGTGGGTTCAATAACCTGTCGCACTTCAACAAGCAGTTCCGCCTGGTCAGCGGTACGACGCCAAAGGCATACCGAGCCAACTTAAAAATGGTGGTCGAGGCAAATGACGTATAGGAATATGGAAAAAATCCGTATTTTTAAAATCTAAAAAGACTTGTATCGACGATCCGCCCTCGGGGCAAGTCTATAAATACTTCTACTATGCATTCCAATTACCTGTTTCTTCTGGCGGTATGCCTGTTCGTCTCCTGTAGCCCAAGCCAGGCAAAAATGGACTTGTGCCGATCCTGGAAGTACGATCTTTCTGCGATGCGCCGTCATCTTTCGACGAACGAGGCTGATTTCGCCACGTTGAGCTACATGGAGAGCATCATGGGCGGTTTGCAGGGTGCCCGGCTCGAATTTTTGAAAAACGGAATCCTCGAGTTCCGGATTGACGAGCTGAAGCAGTCGGGGCGGTGGCGATTGCGCAAAAAAGGCTCCGAGCTAATGATGCGTATAACCGATAAAGAGCAGGTACACAAAGTGTTGCAAATCAATGCAGACACACTGATCATCGAGCCAATCGGCGGGGAAGGGCCGTCCTTTCCCCGAATCCTTGTACAGGATACTCCAGCAGATTAAGGGGCTATCCCGCCAATGGGCGTACGGGATACTCAGAGGGTAGCGATAGCTTCCTGATCGAAGCCCAGTAGCCTGCCGAGTTCCCGGAGCGCTTCTTTTTCCTCCTGACCAAGTTGTAGGGCCATGGCTTTGTGCCCGCCCAGGAGGGAAAAATACAGGTTCTGGCTTTTCCAGTAGTTGACTTCAACAGGCATGTTATCCAGGATTTGCAATGCCTGGTTCAGGGTATGCAGCCGTTCGGTATGGAGCGCGCCCCCTTCGAATAGAAGCTGGATTTCCCGGTAGATGCGTTCGCTGGCAGCAAGTTGTATGCCAGGGGCGTCGGTGAGGGCTACCCCCCATTTTTTGAATTCCCCTGCGAGGCGGGTCAGTTCGCGGATATGGAAGCGCGCGCTGCCAAAGAAGTTGCGCAGATCCTGGTTGAGTACGAACTGGGCAGCACTTTGGTACGCTTCGGGTAGGGGGATGCCACTCAGGAGGATAGCGGTCATCACCTGATAGCCGTCGTTGTAGAACTCCCGGAAGGCCGTCTCGATCAATTTTCCCCCTTCACTGCTTACCTGGCTGAGTATCTTGCGCTTTTCGTCTCCGAACAATTCCCAGAAGGAGAAGCGCTCTTCGCCAAAGTGGTCTTCCATGAGGGAAATGACGGCATTCAAATCGCTCTTCCGGAAGGCCTGGATGGTTTCTGCCGCCAGCGTATCAAAAGTAGTGCGGGGCATTTCCACCGAAATTTTCCCCAGGAAATTGAGTTGTCCGAGGTAGAGGACGACGAAGCTGAACCGCTTTTCAGATTTGGTGATCCGCGACACCACCCGTGTGCGTCCGATGGCCAGGCGCTGAAGGCCTGCCTCGTAGCGGTGGAACACCTCGCTTTCCGCGCTGTAGTTCAGCATTTCCAGTTGTTCTGGTTGCTTTTCAAAAACAGAGGACACAGCAAAGTGCATCCCTACCCGTACCAGGTCGGCCCGCGAGTTGATGACGTTCTGCCGATAGCTCACGGCCCCGTTTTCATAGACGTTGGAAGGGATGGTCTCCAGGCGCTGCAGAAAAGGGTTGTGGAGGTGTACGCCGGCCACTTGTTCGGCAAAGTGGAGGGCGCGGTTGGCATACTGCAGGATCTGGTCGGTTTCCAGCCCTGATATCTCGTCAAAGAACCAGCCGCAGCTGGTGAACATCAGCATGGCATTGCGCTGCATTTCCAGGAGGCGCAGAGCCGTGACGCTTTCCTTTTGGTCGAGTGGGCGGCGGGCATGGCGCTTCAGGAAGGCTTCCACATGGGCCTCGTCGCGATGGAGGATGACTTCGATGTATTCGTTGCGTGCGGCCCAGGGGTCCTTGAGCAAGTGGGCGGCATGGCGTTCGTAGAGAGGGGCCAACTGATCGCGCAGCCAGTTGAGGAGCTCGCGCAGGGGTTGTCGCCATACCTGGGTCCAGCCGGGCCTGCCGCCCGTGCTACAACCGCAGTTGCTGCGCCAGCGTTCTACCCCGTGCGCACAACTCCAGGAGCTGTTTTCGTGGATTTGTACCTCCCATTCTGCCGGGAAGAGGGATGCAAACTGGCTGTAATTGGTCAGGGTTATATCCGATCGCTCCTCGAGGTTTTGAAGGCAGGCGGCGAGGGCCATCTCGCCAAAGCGGTGGTGGTGGCCATAGCTTTCGCCATCTGTGGCGATGTGTACCAATTGGGGGGCTTCCGGCGACTCGTCAAAAGGGGCTGTCAGTGCATGGGCAAAGCGCGCGCCATCGTTGAGCAAACCATCGAAGGCGACGCCCTGGGAAACGCCGCCATCGTAGAAAAAGAGGGTGATGTCTTTGCCGGAGGGCAGGGTGCAGCGATATGGCCGCCGCGGGTCTATGCCTTTGTCTGTGAGGGATTGCCAATGGTTTTCCCCGGGGGCCTTTACCGCCCTGGCCTGCCGGGGGGCCAGTACCGTGAAGCGGATGCCTTGTGCGGCCAGCACTTCAAGGGTCTCGGTATCCACAGCCGTTTCAGACAACCACATTCCGGTTGGTCGCCGATTAAAACGCGACTCAAAATCCCGTATCCCCCAAATGACCTGGGTCTCTTTGTCGCGATAGTTGGCCAGGGGCAAAATGATGTGATTGTACACCTGGGCCATCGCCGAGCCGTGCCCGCCGTAGCGCACCATGCTGATCCGGTCGGCCTCCAGTATGGCCTGGTATGCGCCAGGGTCGGCCTGTTTCATCCAGGACAATAGGGTGGGGCCAAAATTGAAGCTGATCCGCGTATAATTGTTGAGGATATTTGTAATCCGTTCGCCCGACCCGAGAATGCGGGCTGCTGTATTGGCGGCATAGCACTCGAAATTGATGCGCTCGTTCCAGTCGTGGAACGGGGCCGCCGAGTCCTGTACTTCTATGACCTCTAACCAGGCATTTTCCCGGGGAGGTTGGTAAAAATGGCCGTGTATGCAGATGTACTTCATCGCTTTCATACTGATCGGTATAGCAGGTTTTTTCAAGGGGCTGAAAATACACATCCCGCCGGCTTATTTTGCTTTTTAAGGGTTACTTTTTCGGTATCGGCGCGAACAATCCGGGGCCTCGTCGTCCGGCTGCCGAATCCCCGGTTGCTGCCGATTGCCCCCTCACAACAAGTCTATTCTGAATATTGGAAAAATTACCTATTTTCCCGCATATCTTTACGGCTTATTTCCCCAAATACTTTTTTAATTCTATGGCTTATGAAAAAAATAATATTTCTTTTTTTTACAATTAATTTTATTTTTATTTCGATACAAGCCCAGGCGCCTAAGCGCATGACGTCTGCGGAAATTCATCAGGCTATAAAAAAGTTGAATTTCCTCGGTTCTGCGCTTTATGTGGCGGCACACCCGGACGATGAGAATACGCGCCTCATTTCCTGGCTGGCGAATGAGGCCAAGGCCAATACCGCGTATCTATCCCTGACCCGCGGCGATGGCGGGCAGAACCTGATCGGGCCCGAAATTGAGTCGTTGCTCGGACTCATTCGCACGCAGGAGCTTTTGGCCGCCCGCCGGGTGGACGGCGGGAAGCAGTTGTTCAGCCGGGCCAATGATTTTGGTTTCTCCAAACACCCGGACGAGACCATGAAAATCTGGAACAAAGAGGAAGTGCTCTCCGATGTCGTATGGGCCATCCGCAAATGGCAGCCGGATATCGTGATCAACCGCTTCGACCACCGTACCCCGGGCACTACGCACGGGCATCATACCGCCTCCGGTATCTTGTCGTTGGAAGCCTGCGAGTTGGCGGGCAACCCGGGTTCCTATCCCGATCAGATCCCGCTCGCGGGCACCTGGAAGCCAGCGCGGGTTTTTCTCAATATCTCCTCATTTTTCTTCAGGAACCGCGAAGAGTTTGAAAAATCGGACAAATCCAATATGGCCCAGGTGGACGTAGGCGTGTATTACCCCGCACTGGGCAAGTCGAATACGGAAATAGCCGCTGAAAGCCGCAGCATGCACAAGTGCCAGGGCTTTGGTTCCGCCGGTGTGCGCGGTTCCGAACCGGAATACCTGGAGTTGCTCAAAGGTACTATGCCGAAGGAAAAATCAAATCTTTTTGAAGGTATCAATACGACCTGGTCCCGCGTTCCGGGAGGGGTGCCCATCGGCAAAATTCTCGCCGCAGTAGAAGCGGGCTTCAAACCGGAAAACCCGGCTGCGAGCGTGCCCCAGCTCATGCAGGCCTACCGCCTGATCGAACAACTTCCCGACGGCTACTGGAAATCGGTCAAACGCGCCGAGATACAGGAGGTCATCAAGGCCTGCCTCGGCTTGTTCCATGAAGCGCTGGCTGCAGAGCCCAGCGCTACGCCGGGAGAGAGCGTATCCCTGCGCATAGAGGTAATCCAGCGCCTCGGCGTCCCCGTACGCCTGGAAAAGGTGCGCTTTGCGCCTATGGGTTCGGATACGACCTTTGCGATGCCGCTCGAAGTAAACAAGCGCGTGAACTGGAGCCGTCGGGCGACTCTGCCCACCGATATGCCGATGAGCAATCCCTACTGGTTGAACGAGCACAGTGCCCTGGGGCTCTATTCCGTACCCGAACAGAGCCTGCGCGGATTGCCGGAAACGCCCCGGCAGTTGAAGGCAGAATTCCATTATACCATAGCCGGTATTCCCATCGTATATTCCTGCGACGTGGCCTATAAAGATACCGATCCGGTGGACGGCGAAGTGTATCAGCCCTTTGAAGTGACGCCGCCCGTATATACCCGCCTCGACAGCAAAGTGTATCTCTTTGCCGATTCCAAAGCACAGGAGGTAACGGCGACGGTAAAAGCAGGTAAACCGGGCATCCAGGGCACGCTGCAACTAGAAGCCCCCGCCGGCTGGACCGTACAACCTGCCGAGGTTTCGTTTATGGTCAAACGGAAAGGGGAGGAGCTGCCCTTCCGCTTTACCGTGACGCCGCCGGCAGGGCAAAGCGATGGCACCCTGACCGCCGTAGCCCGTCTGGAAGGCAAGACCTGGCACCGCTCTCTTTTGGAAATCAAATACGACCATATTCCCGTACAAACCGTGCTGCTCGATGCCCACAGCCGTATTGTGCGTATAGATTTGAAAAAAGCAGGCAGTAAAGTAGGCTATGTCTCAGGTGCAGGCGATGATATCCCCGCCAGTCTCCGCGCCATAGGCTATGAAGTGGAGCTGCTCGAGGGCCCCGACCTGAACCCCCAGAACCTGGCCAAATACGATGCCGTCATCACGGGGGTCAGGGCCTATAATACCAACGACGACCTTCAGTTCAAAAACGCACAGTTGTTGGAGTACGTGAAAAATGGAGGCACCCTGATTGTCCAGTACAACACCAACTCTGAACTACGGGTACCCGCTTCTGAAATAGGGCCTTTCCCCTTGCGCATATCCCGCGACCGCGTTACAGTAGAAGAAGCCGAAATGCGCTTTCTGCTGCCCGAACATCCCGTTCTGAACTATCCCAATAAAATTACGGCCGCCGACTTCGAAGGCTGGGTACAAGAGCGTGGGCTCTATTTCCCGGACCAGTGGGATAAGGCCTATGCTGCGCCCCTCTCTTGCAACGATCCGGGAGAGCCGGCGAAAAACGGGGCTTTACTGGTCGCCAAACACGGGCAGGGGCACTTTGTCTATACAGGTCTGTCCTTTTTCCGGGAATTCCCTTCGGGCGTGCCGGGCGCTTTCCGCCTGTTTGCCAACCTGATTTCGATTGGCAAAACCCCAAAACCTTAATGCGATGAACCAAGAGCCACTTTCCGAAAAAGAAGACCGCCCACCGGTTTTTCGTTCATGGACATCGGTGTATGCCTTTCTTTTGGTGTTCCAGGCGATACTGATGCTGCTGTTCCACCTATTTATGCGCACCTATTCCTGAGGTTTGGGGCGTTTGACCATTAGACTTGCTGCGAGGGGTCAAAAAGGCCCTTTTTGCCCACACTGTGCCTTTTTTAGTCATATAGTAAGGCTGTACTCCCTCAAAAAGCCTTCGTGTGGATAAAAACGACACTTTTTTCCTCGCTGACCCCTCGCAGCAAGTCTGTTAAATAAATCTTAGCACGATGCAACTACTCGATTGGTGCGTACTGTTAGTCACCCTGCTGGGGATTGCCAGCTACGGCATTTGGAAAACCCGACATGTGCGGGATGCCCAGAGCTATATGCTGGGCGATCGCGACTTAAAATGGTGGACCATTGGCCTCTCCATCATGGCTACGCAGGCCAGTGCCATCACCTTTTTGTCCACGCCGGGGCAGGCATACGAAGACGGGATGGCGTTTGTACAATTTTATTTTGGCCTGCCGCTGGCCATGATCATCCTGAGTATTTTCGTTCTCCCCAATTACTATCGGCTGAAAGTCTATACGGCGTATGAGTATCTGGAAACCCGCTTTGGGCTTCCGACCCGGCTGCTGACCGCCTTCCTTTTTCTGGTACAGCGCGGGCTGGCCGCGGGGATGACCATTCTGGCACCCTCTATCGTGCTGTCCCAGATCCTGGGATGGCCTATGAACGGCACGATATTCTTCATGGGTATTTTTGTGATTATCTATACGGTTTCCGGGGGTACAAAAGCAGTAAGCGTGACCCAAACCCAGCAGATGGCGGTCATTTTCCTGGGGCTGTTACTGGCTTCCGCCTTGATTGTGTATAAGCTACCCTCGGAATTCAGCCTGGGGGAAAGCCTGTTGGTAGCCGGGGAAATGGGCAAATTGAACGTCCTGGATTTTAAGTTTGACCTATCGAACCGCTATAATTTCTGGTCGGGTATGTTGGGGGGCGTTTTCTTGTTTTTGTCGTATTTCGGGACGGATCAGTCGCAGGTATCCCGGTATTTATCGGGAAAATCGCTCAGCGAAAGCCGTTTGGGGCTGATGTTCAATGGTTTGTTAAAGATACCCATGCAGTTTGTAATCTTGTTTGTAGGGGTGTTGGTGTTTGTATTTTACCAATTTAACCTGTCGCCAGCGCACTTCAACCGGACGAATGTAGAAAAACTGGCGGGTACCCCTCGGGAAACCAGCTATAAAGTCCTTGAGGGGGAGCTTGCTACAGTATTTGAGCAGCGAAAAGAAGCGCTCCGCGATTTGGTAGACGCCCGGCGCAGCGGGGACCAAACCTCAGCGGAAGCCGCCCGGAACGAGGCCCTGGCCCTGCAGGCAGAAGACAAACGCCTGCGCGGAGAGATTCGAGAGCTCATCAAAGCCAATGATGCCCAGGCAAATGTGAAGGACACCGATTATGTTTTTATCACCTATATCCTGCAGTATATGCCGGTCGGGGTAATCGGGATACTGCTCGCGATGATTTTTTCAGCAGCCTGGTCTTCCAGCTCTTCAGAATTACACGCGCTTTCCACGACCACCGTGGTGGATATGTATCGGCGTGTGTGGGTAAAAAACGCCTCGGACAAACACTATCTGAACGCTTCGAAGTGGTTCACCATTTTTTGGGGCGCAGTCGCACTGAGCTTTGCCATCCTGGCGCAACAATTCGAAAACTTAATCCAGGCGGTCAATATTATCGGCTCTCTGTTTTACGGGGTCATCTTAGGGATATTCCTGACGGCTTTTTTCCTGAAGCGGGTGGGGGGGCGAGCCACATTCATAGCTGCATTGATTTCCGAAGTACTGGTCGTGGCAATTTTTATCCTAAACGAGTATGAAATCCCGCTGAATATATTTGGCATGGTATTTCAGGTGAAAATTGCCTATCTGTGGCTCAACCTGATCGGTTGTGTATTGGTGATGTGCATTGCATCGTTATGGCAACTGACCGTGCGGGGCGACCGTACTGTAGCGGTAGGGAAATAGAAGTAGGGCGAGCTTCTTCTTGAGGTAGGGCCAAAAGACGAGGGGGTGGCGTATGGTTTACGCCACCCCCTCGTCTTTTGGGGAGATAAACGCCGTGCTGCGCTATTCTCCCAATATCCGTAAAGAATCTTTGGTCTGACGGAGGTATTTTTTGTATTTGATGCGGTAGGTGCGGTAGTAAGTCCGGTAGCGTTTTTTGATAGCCTCATAGCTGTAGGGGTATGGGGCGGCTTCTCCGGGGGTTTCGCCGCCGGGCAGAAGGATGGGTACGGGGGGGATATTTGCCGGGTTGGCAGGGGGGGCAGGTATCGTCTCGGGCTCGTTTTGGAGGAAGCCCTGCTGGCGCATCCATTCGTCGTTGAAGACTTTGCCCAGGTAGCGGGAGCCGTGGTCGGGGAAAAGGGCTACGACGACATCCCCCGGCTTGAAGCGGTCTTTGAGTTGGAAAACGGCCTGCAGGGCGGAGCCACTGGAATAGCCGACCATGAGCCCTTCCATTTTGGCCAGTTCGCGGGCGCGCAGGGCACTTTCCTTATCATTGACCTGGATGAACTCATCTATGACGTCAATGTTTAGGTTGTCAGGGATGATATTTTTACCCAGTCCTTCTACCTTGTACGGGCGAATCTGGTTTTTGTCGTACACACCGGTCTGGAAATAGTGGGTCAACACAGAACCGTATGCATCTACGGCGATGACCTGAATATCAGGATTTTTCTCCTTGAGGTAGCGGGCTGTTCCGGAGAGGGTGCCGCCGGTGCCAGCGCAGCAGATATAGTGGGTGATTTTACCTTCCGTTTGATCCCAGATTTCGGGGCCGGTGGTATGGTAATGCGCACCGGCGTTATCCAGGTTGAAATTTTGTGCCAGATAGAAAGAATTGGGCGTTTCGCGGGCGATGGCTTCTGCTTGGGAGTAGTAAGAGCGGGGATCTCCGGGTTCCACTTCCGCCGGGCAGATAACGACCCTGGCTCCCATGGATTCAAGCAGGGATATTTTTTCCGCCGATACCTTCGAAGTCAGGGTGAGGATACAGGTATAGCCCTTTAGCGCACTGACCATAGCGATGCTGAAGCCGGTGTTGCCGGAGGTAGCTTCCACGATGACACCGCCCGGTTTGAGCTTGCCTTTTCGCTCTGCTTCATTGATCATGTGCAGGGCAATCCGGTCTTTGGCACTGTGGCCGGGATTAAAGGATTCCACTTTTCCCAAAATGGTACAGGGGAAATCAGCGGTGATTCGACTTAGGTGAATCAGAGGGGTATTGCCGATTGTTTCGAGAACATTCTGTTGATACATAATCGAATAGATTTGGAGCGAAAAGGCACAGTACAGGACTCGGGCGAAATTATGGGAAGACCTCTCTTGGATGACACGCAAATTTAGGAATATTTATGAGATTTGTTGTGCGGGGTCAGCGAGGAGGGAAAAAAGAGTCATTTTTGACTTATTGCGAGGGGTCGGAGAGAAGGAAAAAGGCCTTATGGACCCCTCGATGATCCCCCGCGCAACAAGCCTATGGATATACTCATAGTGGAGAAGTACTAAAGATGGGTTTATTTCGTCCATTTTTTGTTGTTTTGTCGTTTTTATGCAGAACGCTAAGGTCGATAAAACGGTTCTGTCCCAAATACACGAATCAGTCGGTCGTACGCAGGCCGGGAAAAAGGTGTAAAAAACAGGTGTAGCCCTTTGGAAATAGCCACAGCAAAACCAGATATTAGAAAAAATGTAGACGTTGGATGAGCCAGAGCATAAAAAAACCGGTAGTTGCGCTCAAAGCGCGCCTCATTCTATATTATAAAGGCCAGATTCTCCTGTTGAAACAGACGAAGCCAAACGGGGGCAATTACACCCTGGTAGGCGGTACGGTGGAATCGGCAGAATCAGCCCGCCAGTCGCTAATCCGGGAAAGTTTTGAAGAGGCTGGGATTATCTTGCAGGAGAAAGACTTGCATCTGGTCCACGTGCTGCACAAATACGGCAAGGGCGAACAGCGCATGATCCTGTACTTCAAAGCCTATCGCTGGGAGGGCGAACTGAAGGCCCGGGAGACGCACAAGTTCAAGGAAGCGGAATGGTTCGACCTGGACGCCCTGCCCAAAAACCTGACGCAGACGGTGCGGAAAGTGTTAGAAGAATACCGGCACGGGAATTTGTACTCCGAAATCAAATAAACAAGTTACAGGGCCCCTGACATCCATTCCCGCAGGGCGGGAATAGATGTCAGGGGCCCTGTAAAAGGATATCGTTCGCTTTGCTGGCGGGAGGATATCAGCGTTTATCGGCCGAGGTGAAGATGCGGTCCCAGCGTATGCCGTTGTGGGAGGAGAACCAGATAAACAAGGGCTTGCCCACGATATGGTCTTCCGGTACAAAGCCCCAATAGCGGGAATCTTCGGAGTTGTGGCGGTTGTCGCCCATTACCCAGAAATAGTCCTGTTTAAAGGTGTAGGAGGAACTCTCTTTGCCGTTGATATAAAATTTGCCGTCTTTTTCTACGAGTGTGTTGCCCTCATATACTTGTATGATACGCCGATAGAGGGCGATGGTTTCCTCTTTCAGGGCCACGCTCTGTCCTTTTTTAGGTACGTAGAGGGGGCCATAGTTGTCGAGCTTCCAGGAACCAAACCGTTTGGGGTCGTGGGGGAACAGGTGAGTAGGGGAGGAGTAGAGGTCGGAATAGGGGAATTTTTCGACTATGATACTGGTATCCATCGCCTTGATCTTTGCGGCTTGTTCCTCATCCATGACGAGGAGTATCTTGTTGCCCGAGTTGTCGCGGACATCTTCTTCGGAGATACCCCACTTGCTGAACTGCTGCGTATTGATAGTGCCATTGGCGATACCGATGGTATAGTAGTGTTGGATAAAGCGGGGTTGTTCCGCTTTTTTTCCATTGACGTACACTTGTTGGTCTCTGATTTCCAGGGAGTCGCCGGGCAAGGCGATACAGCGTTTGATGTAGTGGTCCTTTTTATCGATGGGGCGGCTGGTGAGTGCTTTTTGGCCGCTTTGTATAGCCGCGTTCACCATGGGATCGGGGATGCCCCGGCGATAGTCGTACACGCTCCAGGTCCTGCCGGGAAACACATAGACACTGTCGCCCTCTGGATAGTTGAACACTACCGGGTCGTTGCGGTCAATCGTTTCCAGGGGCTTTAAACGCTGGTAGCGCAGGCTGGGTTTTTTGAGGTAGGACTCCCGGTCCACAAAAGGGATGCGGTTGTGCAGCAAGGGGATCATGGCCACCGTCTGGGGCATCCGGATACCGTAGTTGGCCTTGCTGACGAAGAGGAAATCGCCGACCAGCAGAGAGCCCTCCATGGAAGGCGTCGGGATGACGTAGGCCTCTATGAGGAACATTCGGATGAAAGCAGCCGCAAATACAGCAAAAATAATAGCTTCCACCCATTCCCGGAACTGGCCCTTTTTGTACGGGTTCTCCTTTCGCAGCTTCGCTAAAAGCAGGGTGTTATTTTCCTTTTCCGCTGTGTGTAGCCGTTCGCGGAAGCTGCGCTCGCGCTCGAGCACGGGGCCTTCGTAGGATTTTTTCAACCCCAGGAAGAGAAAATAAAAGGGGGCGAAAAGTACGGCGGCAACGCTTTCCCAGAAGCCATGCCGGCCAAAGGACCGAGCCAGATCAATCGCCATCGCTGCGAAGATGAAAATGTTGACGATAGGGAAGAGCAGCCAGAGTGCGTGCAGCGGGTTGCGTCCGATCAAGCGGCACCAGATGGCGAAGTTCAAGCCGGGCACCAGGGCTTGCCAAGGTGCCTGTCCGGCTTTGGCGAACACAGGGTATAAACTCAAGCTAAGAGCGAGATACAGAACAATGATAAACAGCCAGAAACTCATGAGTGTCATAATTTAGGGAGCGCCAAATATACGGAGTGCAATCCAGAATATTGCAATAAGTCGCCCCGTTCGGGGATTTAGTTCAGGGAGAAGGACGTACTGCCTGCCAGATAGCCTTTATTGTAGATTTCGATTTTGTACTGTCCTTCTGCGAAGGCCTGGCCCGGGTTCCAGTCGGCGCACACTTTGGCGATAGCATTGGAATAGCTGGTCTCTTTGCTGCGCGTATAGCGCACTTGTTCCCCACTGGCATTGTTGACGAACACGCCGGAGCCCAGGTTGTCCAGTGCCATAGTCTCTCCACTGGGGAGGATGACGCGGATGAGGAAGAGCTCATTGCCGGGTGCTGCGATTTCATTGACGGTAGTGTTGAAGCAGATATTCAGGGAGACGGTATTTTTGGAGCGCCTGGTCTTTTTGTTTTTGGAATCCATACCCAGTACCGCGATGCCGTCCACTTTGATGACAGAGGCTGCATTGACTTTGCGGGCGAGGGTTTCGCGGGTGCGTTCCAGTTCCTGTTTTTCCCCTTGCAGTTGTCGTTGGGAAGAGCTCAGGTTTTGGTTGGTCTGTCGTTCCGATTCGAGGTTGGAGCTCAGCTCCTGGTTTTGGGCGCCCATTTGGGCATTTTCAGCTTTCAGCTCCTCGTTTTGTTGGCGGAGCTGGTTGATCTCTACCAGGTACTGTTCGATTTTCGTATTCAGTCCTGCAATTTGCTGGCGGGCGCGAGTCAGGTCGCCTTTATTGCGGAGCAGGCCTTCGATCTGCTTTTTTTGACGGGTCAGTTCTGCTTCCTTCTGTTCGATGAGGCCATTGAGTTCTTCGTTGCTGCCTTTCATCGCTTCGAGGTCGGAGAGGGCCTGAACATAATCCTTTTCCAACTGGGCCCGCATTTTTTCTGTTTCGTCCAACTGGCCGCTCAGTTGTTCGTTCTCTGTGGCTTGTCGATTTTTATTGATCCACAGATATACATTGAGGCCGAGCAGGGCTACGATGACGATGGCGGCTACTGCGAGCAGGGTTCTTTGAGGGTTGCCGCCGGGGCTGTCCGATGTGCTTTTCATAATTTGAAAAAATTTGAAAAAATTGACGATATTGCATTTGAACGCGTGAATTTAACAATAAGTTGTAATGTAACCCTCATTCCGCAATCCGCTTCTCCGATGGAACAGGTCGATCTTTTTCAGGTATTGTTTTTGGACATCGAAACGGTGTCCGGCTATTCGCATTACGAACAGCTACCGGAGCACTTCAAAGAACTCTGGCAGGTCAAAGCCCGCTCCGGCAGCCGAGTGGAAGGGGAGGAATTCGGGGAGCCGGACTGGGAGTCCTCCTACCGCGAGCGGGCGGGTATTTTTTCCGAGTTCGGGAAAATCGTGTGTATTTCGGTAGGTGCCTTGCGGCAGACAGAGGACGGGATGAAAGCGTACCTGAAGTCGTTTGCGGGCGATGATGAGGCTGCCCTGCTGCGTCAGTTTGCCGCCTTGCTGGACAAATCCTATTTCGATGTGAACCGCCACTATCTGTGTGGGCACAACATCAAAGAGTTCGATATCCCCTACATCTGTCGCCGGATGGTTGTGCACGGGCTGCCTTTTCCCAGGTTACTGGATTTGAGCGGCAAGAAGCCCTGGGAAACAAAATTTCTTCTCGACACCCTGGAGTACTGGAAATTCGGGGACCGGAAAAACTATACCTCTCTGAAGCTGTTGGCCGCAGTACTGGACTTCCCCTCTCCAAAGGAGGATATTGACGGAAGCCAGGTAGGTCGGGTGTACTGGGACGAGGAAGATTTGCCCCGCATTGCCCTTTATTGCGAGAAGGACGTACTGGCGACCATACAGCTCGTCCGGCGCTTTAAACGACAGCCCCTGCTCAGCTCTGAACAGGTTGTTCACCGCCCCTTCGAATTGGGTGCGGAATAAACTTATGGCGAAGGGTCGGCTTCAGCACTGTTCGAGGAGCCAATACCGGTTGATTACATTATCGGTTTCTTCGATGCGCTTGCGCAGAGCGGCGAGTTGTTCCTCTGGGTTCGTTTTGGAATACAGGGGCCCCTGGAGCCTGGTCTTTACCAATTTTTTGGCCAGGCCGAGGAAGTTGGTATAGCCTTTCTTTTCAGCCGTAGTGATTTGTCGGTTGCGCAGGATATAGACGCGGAACGTGTCTATCAGAGAAAAAAGGGCTTCTGTGTCCCCTTTGGCATAGTAGGTGCGCAGGAGTAAAAAAGTAGTGTTCAGGTGGTACTTGACGTCGGTGAACTGTACGCGGAACAGGGTTGAAAGCACCTTGTCGTACAGGCGCTTGTTGTAGTAAAGGTTGGCCAGGTTGTAGTTGTAGGCATTTTCCCTTCGGTTGGGCGGCAGTTTGTCCTGGAACTCTTCGAGGAACTGCTCCGTCCATTCAAATGCTTTGAGGCTGCAGCCCAGGGTTGCGATATTCTTGTAGTCCCATTCGGAAAGATACCCATTGACCAGCAGGAGCCCGCGTTCGAGGCCTTGTTGGTACAGTTCGAACAGTTCGTGCTGGTAGGTGCTTTTCCCGGCATTGATCTGGCGGATACAATAGTTGTTGGCAAAGCCATAGAGGTCTGCTACCGCCCCGGGCGACAAGCGTTGGAAACGTTCGCGGAGCAGGGACTTCATGTGCAGGTAGTGGTGTTCGTCCTGTTCGTCCTGCAAACTGAGGAGGATGGTGTAGTAGGCGTCCAGGTCGTCGTCAATGATATATTTGCCGGGCTCTTCTGCGATATGTGCCATCCAGAGCTTGAGCGGGCCGAAATCGTACTGCAGGTTGAACAGGATGGAGTGCGCGGTGAGGTGGCAGGCATGGCGCAATTTTTGGAGGAGGTAGGAGCGGTTCAGGTGATCCATCATTTCCTGAAAAATTTCCGAGGTCTTGGCCCGGTCGCCAAAGGTGCCCGTGTGATAGCCCTGGACGACCTGCATCGCGTAGCGGGCCTGGTGGTAGTGCTCGTCCCGATAGGGGTATTCTTCCAGTTTTTTATCGAGCTGCCGGGTTCTGGAAATCAGCAACTTGCTAAAATTCTTACGGTTACAGGCCTCTATCGCCAGGATATCTTCCAGGAAAGGTTTTTGCTCAAGCTCGTCGAGCGCCAGGAAGCGGAGAAAGAGCTTTTTCAGGTTGGAGAGTAGGTTGTGGAGTTTCTGTTCGTCATACGGCTCTTTGGGGAAGAGCTTCGCAAATACTTTCTCGGGGGCTATCTCTGTTTTTCCCCGGTCCAAACTGCTCAGCAAATACACGAGTAGCTCCTGGGATTTCTGGTGCTGGTTGGTATAGGGGGAAAAGACAAACTGCCGAAATTTTTCTTGTTCCCGAGGAGATAAAGCAGATATGTATTGAAATATTTTACTATGTTTCATTAAAAAAACAGATGTTTTTTTATGATAAAAAAATAATATTCAATAAGTTAGGCTTTTTGAGATTGGTGAAGCCAGTCAAAAATAATAGAAAATGTACTTATTTTTGTACTCCTGTAGGGAGTATTTTTGGTGTATGAATTGGTTGCGGTGGCCGCGAGGTGGAAAGGAAATAGCCTTTTGAACTCCCGGCGATTCTTCTCGCAATCGATCTTTTGGACACACTATGAAACACTAGACTTGTTGTGGGGGGAAGAAAAGAGTTTTCCCCCCTCGCCACAAGTTTACTCGCCGCAATTAGCTGCTTTCCGGGCCAGCTCGAAGTTTTGCTCGATTTTTTTCAATTCCTGGGCTTCCATGCCGGCTGCTTTTTCCAAAAAGGCTGCGAATAGCAGCTCCTGCGCTTCCAGATTGCGTTTGGTGGAAATGACCTGCTGCGCAATGGCCTCGTCTTTTAGCCCTGCCTCGCGCACCAGTCGGTGTACACTTTCGTCAAGGCTGTCGTAGTTCATGAACATCTCGATGAGTTGCGTATTCCGCACGGCAAGCATGTTTTTGCGCTCTATGGGGGGCATACTTGCCGGCAGATTCTCGTCCAGGGTAGCGTTGACGGCATCCCAGAGTGCGCGGGTGCTGTCTTCGAGCCGATTCAGGGCACAGGACAGGCTGTCCATGCGCGTGGTCAGTTGTCGTGCCTCTGCTTGCAGGGCTTGTGTATCGGCGGTTTTGCTGCAGGCAGAAAGCCCAATGATGAGCGCAGCGGCACCCGAGAGTAGGATCCATAGGGGACTCCCAAAGGCCCGGGTATCCCACCCGGTATTCTGAAAGCTGTTCATTAAGGTATTATTTAGCCTGTATTATCCCTTTTTTTCGGGTTTTTGACTATTCTTTTATGTAAAAAAATTTTAAATCGTTATTTTTAGAGTAAAAAAATAAATTTAAATAAATGAAAATCAATTTTTTGCAATAAAAAACAAATTTTTTTCAACTCCAGTAAATAAAAAAAATGTACTATGAAAGAGCTGGAATAACCCCCACTTTTGTAGAGTCAAAAGAGGACAACACAAAAGGCCTCATGCGAATAACGACTCATTATCTCATGAAACTTAAAAGTATATAATCTCTGTCAAAAATTTTTTAGGGACGCCAAAAGAGGCGGCCCATGGTATGTAGATAGCCTCTCAAAGCTCTTTTTGGAAACCGGTTAGCAATCCTGACCGGTTTTTTTTATTTTTGTGCTGCCGTACATTGGCACAAGCTCCCAATTCTGTTTGAATATGCCCAGACAAAGGCACCTGGTTGCCCCCTCCCTGCTCGCGGCCGATTTCGCCCGATTGCCGGAAGAGATCGAATGTATCAATAAAAGCGAAGCGGATTGGCTCCACCTGGACATTATGGACGGCCGTTTCGTGCCCAATCTCAGTTTCGGTATGATGGTGGTGGAAGCAGTGCGACGCCTGTGCGTCAAGCCGCTCGACGTACACCTCATGATCCTGGAGCCGGAGCGCTACATAGAATCTTTCCGGGAAGCTGGGGCCGACCATATCACGGTACACCTGGAGGCGTGTGTGCACCTGCACCGCGTCGTCCAGCAAATCAAGGCCACGGGGGCAAAAGCAGGGGTGGCCATCAATCCCCATACGCCTGTCGAAGCACTGGAAGATGTACTGGAATACTTGGATTTGGTATGCCTCATGTCGGTGAACCCGGGGTTCGGCGGACAGCAGTTCATCTACCGCACCCTGCCCCGTACGAGGCGCCTTCGGGATATGATCGAGGCGCAAAATCGGTCGGTGCGTATCGAAATAGACGGTGGGGTAGGGGCACACAATGCCCAGGCACTGCTGGAAGCAGGTGCCGACGTGCTCGTTGCGGGCAACAGCGTTTTCAAAGCAGATGACCCATTAGCTGCCATCCGCCATTTAAAAGCTATCGGAGGGGAAATGGCGCGGTTTTAGCCCTTCCGGTTTATCCAGAACACCCATGCGTAGTATTGCTTACCTGTTTTGCGCGATCGCCTGTTTGGGCAGTTTTGTACTGCAAGGCCAGGACGACAAGAGGGCCATCGTCAGTGGTACGGTTACGGATGCCAACACGGGCGAACCGGTGGACTATGCCACGGTCTATGTCCGAGGCAGCAACTATGCCTCCGAAACGGCTGCCAATGGAAGGTATAGCCTTTCTGTGCCCGCCGGCCAGGAGTTCGTGCTGGTGTTCACGCGGATCGGTTTCAAAGAAGCGGTGGTGAATATGCGGGCATTGCCTGCCAAGAGTGGTATCCAGGTGGATGTACAGATGGTGCCCTCCGACTCCGATTTGGAGATCATCGTGACAGAAAGCCGCCTGGAAGGCGCGGGCATGGTGCGCGACGCCGTCGAACAGTTTCGCTTGTTGCCTACGACGAGCGGTAACCTGGAGAGTATCCTCCCGCATATCGCCCTGGGCGCCTCGAGCGGTACCGGGGGCGAGCTGAGTTCCCAGTACAACGTGCGGGGGGGGAATTACGACGAGAACCTGGTGTACGTCAACGATTTTGAAATCTATCGCCCGCAGCTTATCCGGGCAGGCCAGCAGGAAGGCCTCAGCTTCCCGAACGTGGACTTGATCCGGGACCTTTCCTTTTCTTCCGGAGGATTCGAAGCGCGCTACGGGGATAAACTCTCCTCTGTGCTGGATATAAAGTACAAGCTGCCCGACAGCTTGCGCGCCTCCGCGAGCATGAGCTTCCTGGGCGGCGCGGCGCATGTGGAAGGGAGCTTGCCGCTGGGCGAAGACGGTTTCCGCAAGTTCCGCTTCCTGCTCGGGGCGCGGTATAAAACTACGCGCTACCTTCTCGGCTCTTTAGATGTCAAGGGCGAGTATGTGCCCAATTTCACCGATGTACAGACGTACCTGACGTACGACCTGACGCACAACTTGCAAATCGGCGTGCTGGGCAACCTCAACCGCGCCGTTTATCGGTTCGCGCCGACGACCCGTAATACGGCCTTCGGGCTAATCAACTATGCCCTACAGCTCTACTCGGTGTTCGAAGGCTCCGAGACGGATGAGTTTACCACGGGGATGGGGGGGCTTTCGCTGACCTATCTACCCGAGCGCAAGCGAAACCCTTTCTTCCTAAAGCTGTTGGCCTCCGATTTCCGATCCGATGAAAATGAGCGCTTCGACATCATTGGGGACTACAGCCTGCGGCAGATTGAAACCGACCTGGGCAGCGGTGGCTTCGGGGAAGTACTGGCCGAGCTCGGCGTCGGGACCCAGCACCAATATGTGCGCAACTACCTGGACCTCCGCACCTGGAACCTGGAGCATCGGGGCGGATGGGAGCTTGAGGCCGCGCCGCGCGCGCCAGCGGCTACGGCAAGCCATTTCATCCAGTGGAATGTAAAATACCAGCGGGAATCCATCGCCGACCAGATCAACGAGTGGGAGCGGATAGATTCTGCGGGCTATTCCCTTCCCGATGACCCCAACCAGGTACTCCTGTTCAGCGTCCTGAAAACGCGCAATACGCTGGAGTCGTCCCGCATCAGTGGCTTTCTGCAAAACACCTACACCTATCGCCACGACGAACGCCGCGAGCTCCGGGCTTCCCTGGGGGTGCGCGCTACCTACTGGAGCCTGACGGGCGAGGCCCTTCTTTCGCCGCGCTTTCAACTGCTCTATAAACCATTGAAAGGGAAAACGGATATCTCCTGGCGCCTCGCAGGGGGACTCTACGCACAGCCCCCGTTTTACCGGGAGCTCCGCCGCCCCAATGGAGTCCTGAACACCGACCTGGCAGCTCAAAAGTCTGCTCATATCGTTGCCGGCCTCACCTGGGATTTCAATCTGGGAAAAAACAACCCCAAAAAATTCCGCTTTATTTCAGAGGCGTACTACAAAAAACTTTGGGACCTGGTATCGTATGACGTGGAAAATGTGCGCATCCGCTATTCCGGGGAGAATGATGCGGAAGGATATGTGAGGGGCCTGGATTTGCGCCTGAACGGCGAGTTTGTACCCGGGGCGGAATCCTGGATCAATTTGTCCTTCCTACAGGCCCGGGAACGGCTGCTGGGCGTACAGCATTTGCGCCGGGAAGTAGGGCAGGAGGAAGCGACCCCGGTGAAGAATGTGCCAAGACCTACCGACCGTTTCATGGCTATGTCTATCTTTTTTCAAGATTACCTTCCGCGGAACGAAAATTTCAAGATGCACCTCAACCTGACCCTGGGGGGAGGGCTGCCGTTCGGACTGCGCGGGAACAATACGGTGTATAGGAATACATACCGCTTTGATGCGTACCACCGCGTAGATATCGGTTTCTCTCTTTTGCTCTGGAACCGGGTCAAGTCCCTGCCCAAACACCCGGGCCATTTCCTGGGCCTTACGAGGAATGCCTGGGCCAGTCTGGAAGTATTCAACTTGATGCAGGTTCAAAACCAGGCGGGTAATACCTGGATCCGCACCGTTTTCGACCAACAGTACGCCATCCCCAATTACCTGACTTCCCGCAGGGTAAACCTGCGCCTTCGCTTTGATTTTTAATGCTATGGCTCGTAAAGACCCGTCCTCTAATGCGGCAGCCCGCCCCGCCTTCCAGCGTTTTCTGATCGCCCTCGCACTCATCGCCCTGGCGGTATTCCTGCTGCGCATCCTGGGCGTCCCCCTCGTTTGGAGAACAGAAAAAACGGAAATCCTGGACAATAGGCGGTAAGCCCGACCGTAAAATTGCACTTTCAAAAAACCATACTGGAATATTTCCTTTTTTCTTTTTATCTTTGCCCCCCGTTGAAAGCCCGCTGTTTGCTTGTCAAAGTAGGCGGGAATGGTCAAATTGAAATTTTCAAAAAGATGTCTGTAAAAATCAGATTGCAGCGGATGGGGCGCAAAAAGCACCCATTCTACCAGATTGTCGTAGCGGATTCCCGCTCGCCCCGCGATGGCCGCTATATCGATCGCCTCGGTACGTATAACCCCATGACGAAGCCCGCTACCATTGATATCGATCGCGAAAAAGCGCTGGATTGGGTCATGAAGGGAGCACAACCTACGGATACAGCGCGCGCTATCCTGCGCTATAAAGGTATTTATTACAAGAAGCACCTGCTGCGCGGTGTCTCAAAGGGCTCCATGACGCTCGAAGAGGCACAGGGTAAGCACCAGCAGTGGGTAGATCAGAAAGAGGCCCAAATCGCGGCCCGCGTGGCCCAGACCGCAGCGGAGAAGGCAGCCTTCCACGCAGCCGTCAACGGGGTTGCCCCGCCCAAGGTAGTCGCTCCTGCTCCTGCCCCCGCGCCAGAGCCGGTTGTGCCTGAAGCCCCCGCAGAAGCAGCACAGGAAGAAAGCCCGGCAGAAGAATAACGCCAGGATTCCCGTTTTCCGAATATTGTTGTTATTTTTGCCTTGACAGGCTCGAAATAGTCTTTTTTTCACATCACAAGCCTGATAGTGCCCTAAACCGCACTATCAGGTTTGCCGTTAAAATAGCGCCCTATGTACGAGTTGGACCCACAATACCTCGAGCAACTCGAAGAGTTGGCCGGGGAAATCCAGGATTCGGATGATTTGGCCAAATACCTCGAATCGGAAGAAGAAGAAGATTACAATCGGCTCAAAGAAACTTTCGAGCCAACCATTGCCTTGCTGTACAACCAGGTCGCCGGTGAAAACCCCCTGCAGATCATTTCCCTGGAACTCGTGCTCCTCGACCCTGCATTCGAGGGGCTATTCCTGCCAAAAATTCTCGGATATTCCGTGCTCCGGGGCGAAGTTGGCGATACTTCCAAATATGTGCGGCCCCAGGAGCATTTCAAAGAGATACTCCTCGCCATTTGCAACTCCACCAACTTCGAAATCCTCAAACAACGCATCGGCCAGTCCATACAAATCGGATTCGCCCTGAGCAGCGATATTTGGATTACCAACTTCATCAACAGCATCCAAAACAAGCGGATCCGCTACTATCTGCAGAGCCAGGTGTTGGAGAAGTACCGCCGGGATGCAGAGCGTCGCGAAGGTTACCTGCGCTATAAAAAGCAGTTCCGGAACGATAATTTCCAAACAGCTGAGTTCCCGGCAACGGTAGATGAGTTGCCTGTGTATTTCACCACCTTGAAGCACTTTCTACTCTACCGGGCCGAAATCAACGCAGACAACTCCTCGCTGTATGCGCCGCTCACGGATTTCATCACCAACGAAAATTTCCACGGGACCCGGGAACACCTCCAGGTGATGATGCTTTCAGCAATGTTTTTCCAAAAACCGGAAGAGGACCAACAGGTGCTGGCGCATGTATTTCACGCCGTGCGCACCGGAATGCATGGTTTCATAGGTGCATTCCTCGATTTTCTACTCGAATTGCACCAATTGTCCGGCACTCTCGTGCCCGGCGCAGAGCAGGATCTCCGTATGTCCGCCTTGATCGACAAGTCTTATCCGGATGAGCTCAGCCGCTATTACCAGCTTACGGATACCATCCATAACGTGGGCTATACCCAGTTGGAAACCCAGGATGCCGTAAAAATTTTCTACAACGACCACCAAGGGCTCTCCACCATCAACGAGTGTCTGCGCCTCACCATCCGCCACTATTTCGAACAGTTCATCCGCAACCTAGGAGAAGGCGATTACCCTGAGTTCTTTGAGCTGGCCAAGTTATTCCCAATCTATATGGGAATCTTCGTAAACCAGCAGTTCAACCAGGATCTCAAGGAGCTTTCGCTGCAATATATGCGCCAGCTGCTGGCCCACTACACGGATAAACGGGGTAAAGATTATCAGGATATCAAACGCTTCGTCTCCTCGGCATTCCAGGATTTCGGATTCCTTAAAGAGAAGGAAGTAGTGGAAATCTTCAAAACTCGAAGAAAAAAGAGTGCGGATTAAGCAAGGGTTCGGATGCGGATATTACTCGTAGAGGATGAAGAACACATTCGTAGCGCTATCGCTCTGAATCTGGAGCTGGAGCAGTACGAAGTCGTAGCGGTCGCTAATGGTCGTGAAGCAATCCGCCTGTTTGAAGACCAGCATTTCGACCTGGTACTGCTCGATATCATGCTCCCGGAAATGGACGGCCTGCAAGTTTGCGAACAAATCAGGCTGACCAACAGGGAGGTGCCTATCATTTTCCTGACGGCCAAGGATACGTCCACCGATCGGATCACAGGGTTGAAACGGGGAGCCGATGACTATATCGCGAAGCCGTTCGTGTTGGAAGAACTGCTCCTGCGCGTCCAAAATCTGATTCGCCGAACGAGCAAGTCAACTGAAAACAAGCCTGAAGTGGTGGAGTTTGGCGGAAACCGGGTCAACTTCGCTACCTTCGAGGCAGAAGGAGTACATGGAAAATTTGTGCTGACGAAAAAAGAAGCGATGTTGCTCAAACTGCTGATCGACCGAAAAGGGGAAGTAGTATCTCGACGTCAGATCCTCCAGTCGGTATGGGGGTATGATGTCTTCCCAAGTACCCGAACCATAGATAATTTTATCCTCAAATTCCGCCGTAGCTTTGAACAAGATTCCCGGAACCCGGAATTTTTCTTTTCAATCCGGGGTATAGGCTATAAATTTATAACTCCCTGACTCCTTGGGTCAGGGAGTTGGAAAAAAAGAGTCATTTTCTTTCCAAACGAAGGCTTTTAGAGGGAGTATAGCCCAGCTATATGACCGAAAAAAGGCACAGTTTGGGAAGAAAAGGGCCTTTTTGACCGCTCAATGATTCCCCTTGCCACAAGTCCTTTACACATCGGGTAGAAAAACCTGGAAGATGGCACCGGCAGGATGGTTGTCGCTTACCCTGACGCGGCCACCGTGGGCCTTGGCAATCTGGTCAACGATGTACAGGCCTAAGCCCGCCCCTTTGCTGCTGCGCTGCTCTTCATTGCCAATGCGATAGAACTTGTCGAAAATACGCCGTTTTTCCGCATCGGGTATGCCCGGGCCTTTGTCGGCCACACTAAAGATAAACCCGGCGGGCTGCTGCTGGTAGCAAAGCGAAACGGATATGTCCACGCCCTGTGTGGAATACTTGACCGCGTTCTCTAAAAGGTTGAGGGCTATCGAGGTAAAGCCTGCTTTATCCCCTTGCCAACGGGGCATGTCGGGCTCTATGTCCGCAAAAAAACGGACGCCAGGGTGCAACTCGCCTAACCTGGCTATGAGTTCCAGAACTACCTCGCCCAGATAGACGGATGCCCGCTCCGGCCGATAAGCGGTGTCGAGGCGCGCAGATAGCAATAGGTTGTCTACCAGGGCATTGAGGCGCTTGGTTTCCTGTAGGCCGCTGGAACCCAATTTGACAACTTGCTCGCGCCCCAACTCCCTGCGCAGCAGCGTTTCCATCACCAGGCGTATCGAAGCAAGCGGTGACTTGAGCTCATGGGTGATGGCGAGCAGGAAATTCCGCTGCGAACGCGCCGCATTGACCTGCTTTTGATAGCCCCGGTTGATGAACCAGATACCGGCACCGAGGCTCAATACAAATACCAGGGCCTCTCCCAGAATCATCCACTCCTGGCGCTTGTAACGGTATTCCAGATTCTGATAAGCCATGGTGTGCCGGTAGTCTGCCACTCTTGAACGGCCTTCCCGCCCTTCAAAATCCAGACGGAGCAATTCCTCTTTTGCTTGAAAGGCATCCCGGTTTTTTTTGAATAACAATACCGACCACCAGCTGAATGCCATTAGCAAATAGATGATCACAATCAGCGACCACCAGCGTAAAGTGGGTATGTTTTGCTCTTTTTTCATAAGGTTCAAAGCGGTATTGGGATAAAAAATATATTTTTGGGACGGTTTATCAATGGAATTATTGCAAAGGGCACCGAAAAGACAAAAAAGCCTTTTTGGCCTCTCAATGATTCCCCTCGTAATAAGTCTATTTACGGGAAAAGGTTTTCAAAGAGCATCGTCTATCAGACTCGTAATCCAATGGCGCAAATAGATGTGGCGGCTTGTATCGCCGGACTTCTCATGGAAGAGGGTCGGGTTGAAGTGCCGGGATTGGGTGCGTTCATCGGTACTCGGCAGCCCGCCCGGATAGATCCATTCCTACAGATGGCGTCCCCCCCTGGTTTGGGACTGACTTTCCACCCGGATATACAGACTGAAGGTGCTGGCCTGTACGGATATGTTGCGAAACGGCACGCTTTATCGCTAAAGCACGCAGAGGACGTGGTGCGGGAATATGTCCACGCAGTTCAGATCCGGCTTGGGGGTAAAGAGGTTGTCATTCTCCCACAAATCGGCTGCCTGCGACAGAGCATCGAAGGCTATCTGCAATTTGAACAGGAATCGGCCAACTTGAATATAGATGCGTTTGCATTGCCCCAGGTGTCGGCAATGCGGACGGAGCGCCCTGTGTGGGCCCCCATAGATACTCCTGCGCAAGAAGAAGAAGAACGGGTTTCTGTCTCCGACTACATACCGGCCCCGTCACGGCCCCGCCCTGCGCTGTCCTTGGTGATCATGCTGGGAGCCCTGGTCGTAGGAGTAGGGGCGTATGCACTGTTTCGCCCCCACTTCGAAGAATTTTTCACACCTGCATACAAAAAGGGCGATCATACTCTCCTCAGGGGAGCGCGCTCCGGTGAACATACAGTGGATTCACCAGCTACTACTGCCCACGAACCAGGGGATTCTGCGCTTGCTGCCCGCCAGAAGTTGCTCCTGCCGGACGCACATCCGGACACTTGCGTCATCGCAATCGGCTTGTTCCGCGACCCACGCAATGTCGCCCGGCTGGTAAAAAAAATAGAGGATGCAGGCCTGGAGCCCTACTCAAAAACCGAATCCGGGCAGACCCGGGTGGGGGTGCGCTTCCCTTACACAGAGGATGCAGAAATCGCGGGGCACCTGGCGTTGGTGCAAAGCAAACTCGAACCGAGCGCTTTTGTCCTGCTGAAATAATCAGCAGGCTATCAACGAAGTAACATGAACTCCCCTCTGACTTGTTCGATATGCCCGTCGAGAAACAGCAACTCTGCGACGAACAGATACGCCCCTATCGGCGCAGGCTGGCTTCCGATATTTCCATCCCAGGCTGGTGTGGCCTGCGCCCCGTCGCCGGTCTCCTCGAATACTTGTACTCCCCATCGGTTGTAGATGCGCACCGTGCGGATGGCAGAAACTTCAGGGCCTGGATACAGCCTGAAGGCGTCGTTGTTCCCATCCCCATTCGGACTAAAGGCGTTGGGCGCATATACATGTAGGTTACGCGATACGCGAACCAACACTTCGTCAACCGCTTTGCACCCGGAGGAGTCCTGTACCTCGATTTGATAGGTCGTCGTCGTCGCTGGCTGGACTATGCGTATAGGCCCTGCATCGCCCTGCGCCTCCAAAGTCGGGCTCCAGCGGATAAGGGTCGGCCGGAAGTTCAGGGTTGCATTCAAGACAACGGTATCGCCCGCCCGGATGGAGCGGTCCCGGCCCAGGTCCACCCGTAGTACATTGGGTTCGGGCATTACAAATGGCACCGAACTGGTACAAAGGTTGGCATCTATTACGGAAAAGGTATAAGAGCCACCTGCCAAATCGGGGAGTAAGACAGGGTATTCAGCGATGCTCTGGTATGGATTTCCGTTGAGCGAAAAGCGGAAGGGAGGTACGCCGCCCGTGACGCGCTGAAGAATTGCGCGGCCCACTTGCCCGGCACAGCTTGCGGGGTTGGCCTCCAGCACAGGGCGTATCGGGGCTGGTTCCCTGACCTGAACAGAAGCACTGGCCCGGCAGCGACCCCCGTCGGTTACCGTGACCTGGTAGAAACCGGCACTCAAGCGACTAGCCTGTAAAAGACTGTCTCCGTTGCTCCAGTAGACTCGATAAGGCGCCATTCCACCTGTAATAGTCGCAGTCGCTGCCCCGTCTGCCGCTCCGGCACAACTGACAGAGGTCCCCCCAAAGCGCGCCACTGGCCTTGCCGAGACGCTCAGGTCGTTGACCTGGACGGGTATGCGGATTCCAGGACGGTAGGAACAGCCACTCTCTACGGCTTGAACGCTCAGGATGTAAATGGGTACGCTTTGCTTGGGGAACAACTCCCATACATCCCCATTGCGAACTCCCTTGAGTTCCCTATTGACGACGCCTTGCTGCGGCTCGCCTTCCTGATAGATGATGTTGAATTGTTCCCCTCCCCGAAGGTTCCAGGTCAGGCGCAACGCCTCTCCGGTACAAACCTGGTAGCTTCCGGATAGGGAAGCGTACAGGCTGTCCGTGTACATGAGTTGTATGATGATCAGGCTATCGCATCCAGTGCTGGTCGCATTGGCCTGTACGAGAGTGTCGGTGAGGTTGGCCGCATCGTATGTATTCCCCTGAAAAATAAAATTCTGTCCCGGGCATAAAACAGGGCGCACATAGCGTACGCCATGCATTCCCCGGCGCACCACCGAGATTTGTTTGTCCACATCCGTTTGGCAGTTGTTTCCATCGGTGAGGGTCTTGTACTTGAACAAGATATCACCGCTGCTTACCCCCAGGCTGTCCGGGCATATCGTCCAGAGACCCTGTTCAGCCGGAAATACGCGGGTTCCGGAGCTGTCTGGCCGGCCGGGTAGGCTAATGGTGTAACTCAGCTGAAAAGGGGCCTTGCCTTTGAACACAAAAGGCATGGGCAGACAGGGCTCTCCTGCGCATAACCGACCTCCCAGGGGAAGTGTGGCCCCGGGGTACCCTACTATTTCGAGCTCGACGCGAAGAGGCCCGATGGCACAGATGCCATTGCTGACCAACGCATAGACACTCGTGGGAGGGCTGCTGAACTGCACAGGCTGGCTGATGGGGTTTTTTAATATGCTGTCGCGGTACCAGTTGACACGAAAACCGACGAGGCCCCGGGTCAACATGCTATCCTGGGCGCTCAGGTTAAATAGGGCCGTATTCCCCACTCCACATACCTTGACGGAAGGGATAGGGCCGGGAGCTTGTGCGGGGGTGATGCGCAGGGCTACTGAATCCCCCAGGTTGGAAAAAAAGGTACATCCCTGTGCATTCGTCAGGTATAAAAGGCGCAGGGTGGAGGAGATGCCGACCTCGTACGCGCGGGTATCTCCATTTCTAAGCTGGTCGAAATATAGGGTGTCTCGCCCGTCGCTCAACACCGCACGGAAGGGAGCCCCGGCTAAAGGTAGGGAAAAGCGGAGCATTTCGGTATAGGGCGCACAGGAATTGCATGTGCTGCACTGTACGCCAATGTTGGAATCCAGGATAGATACAGCCCTGGGAAGTACCGGCATATCGCCGCAGCGGCTGAAATTTTTCCAGTTACCGGTGTTTTGAACCCGGGAAACCCACTCTTGCGGAGTTGCAGGGGTCAATAAACCCGTGTAGGCTAAAAAATCAGAGGTGGCCGGGGCATCTACCCGATTACAGGAGGCAAGGCCAGATGGCAATCCGGAGGCTTCAGCGCGGTCGGCAAAGGAGGCCCAAATACTCGCAGTGTTGATTCCCAACAGGATTCTACCCCCGGTGTACGTCGCATCGTGTTGGAAAAAAGGGCTCGTGCCGTTGTTATTCCAGGAGCCACCGGACAATAAAAACAATTGCTCACCTCCCGTATCCAAGCTAAGCCCATTAGGGGTTCGCTGCGTGAATCTCCAGTTGGAATCAGGAGCGGTCGCCTGATAGGGTTGGCCGCTGGACGGGTTGAACATAAAGGTTATGATAGTCCCAGCCGGCAGAACAGAGCCTGTCCGGACTGCCGTTACGAACCCTTCCGAGTTGCCCCAGCGCCCCTTTACCAGCCTTTCCCAGCCGTTGTCCGTGAAATCAATGGCTGTACCCGGCGCAATATCCCGAAAACATACCAGGCTGATCTGGTCGTCGCTGCCATTGGGGCCGCATGATCGGTGTTGGGTACTGACGGACAGTAGGGCCACATCGCCAGGCATGAGGAGGGTCTGTGCGGATACTCCTTGTACGAAGAAAAAGCAAAGGATAGGTACTATCCGAAGGTGGCGGGCCCCGTCCAGTCGCAGGGATATTTTTTTTCTCATAATTCCACGGCCGAATCTGTTCTCAAAACGAAACGCAGGCGGTAAAAGTACAGTTTTGTATGCGTTATATATAAGACTTGTTGCGAGGGGAATCATCGAAGGGATAAAAAGGCCCTTTTGGGCCCGTAATAGGCATAAAAAACAGCTTTTTACCCTTCTCGCCGCCACATCCGTACAAGTCTGATAAAATTCGCGGAACAGATAGTAGGGTTTTCCAAAACATTCCCTTATTTTTGCGTTCGATTTTGAAAAAACGTTCTTTGCCATGAATGCATTGGTCCCTTTCTCGCTTCCCATTCAGGGTCTCCGCGACGGGGTGCACGAGTTCCGATTTGACATAAATCAAGAGTTCTTCTCTTGTTTTGAAGGGGTGCCGTTTTCTGACGGACAAATCGAGATGGATCTTGTACTGGACAAGCGTCCCTCCCTCATGGTCCTGGAATTTGATTTTTCCGGTACTGTCCGTACGGAATGCGACCGTTGTCTGGCTGAAATCAACCTTCCAGTCGAAGGGCTTCAAAGGTTGGTGGTAAAATACAGCGAGGAAGAAGAAACGGACGACGCGGATGTCTTGTACATCCATCCGGAAGCCGAGGAACTGAATGTGGCCCAGTTCGCGTACGAATACATAGTCCTGGCGGTTCCGATGGTACGGGTATATGATTGTGAATCGGAAAATCCACCGGTATGCGATCGCGAAATGCTGAATTTTTTGGAAAAGCAACAGGAGACCGACAATACAGGGAATCCCTCGGATAACCCCGCGTGGAAAGAACTGAAAAACTGGAAAGACGAGCACTAATTTATAACTACGACCGACGAAAAGCCACCTCTCGTGGTTTGCCGGTCAAATATTCAGAACAATGGCACATCCCAAGAGTAGAGGATCCAAACAAAGAAAGCACAAGCGGCGTACCCACTTCAAAATCAGTGCGCCAAACGTAGATACCTGCCAGACGACCGGTGAACGTCACCTCCGCCACCGCGCTTACAAAGATGCGGAAGGAAACCTGTTCTATCGGGGTAAGATGCTGGTCAAAGCATCGGAAGAGGTCTAATATCTATTAGATTTGCTGCGAGGGGAATCATCGCGGGTTCAAAAAAGCTATTTTTGGACCACACTGTGCCTTTTTTCGGTCATATAGCTCAGCTATACTCCCTCAAAGGGCCTTCATGTGGGCCAAAAATGACGCTTTTTCCCTCTTGGCTGCCCCCCGCAACAAGTCTATCCTTTCGAGGCGTTTAATTGGTTAAAGCCCCCCATCTGTACAGGTGCGGGGCTTTACGTGTTATTTTTGACGGCGCTCCCAGCGCGTACCCATAAAATCAGCTGCTCAAACCATGGAGCCAAAAAAAACGATTCTGTCCTGCATCCAACCGACTGGTGATATGCACTTCGGCAATTACTTCGGTGCGGTGAAAAACTGGGTGGATCTCCAACAGACATACCGCTGTTTCTACGGGGTTGTGGACTATCATGCCATGACCATGCCGTATAATCCCAAAACTCTTAGGGACAATACCTGGGATCTGATTTTCAATCTCATGGCTACTGGTATTGAACCCGAAAATCTGTTCATTCAATCCCTCATACCGGAACATGCCGAGTTGAGCTGGATATTCAACTGCTTTGCTTCTTACGGGCAACTGACCCGCATGACCCAGTTCAAAGACAAGACCAGCCAACTGGCCGATGATAAAGAGGAGATGTTTATCTCCGCAGGCCTGCTCGATTATCCAGTCTTGATGGCAGCAGATATCCTGATTTACCGGGCGGATTTCGTGCCGGTGGGCAAGGATCAAGATCAACACCTGGAACTGACCCGCAATATCGCCATGCGCTTTAACAACCAGGTGGGCAAACCGTACTTCGTGCTGCCCAAACCCGTCTATACAGATTTGCCCAAGGTGATGTCCACCGCAGAGCCTACCCGTAAAATGAGCAAAAGCGCTGGTGAAAAGCATTATATCAGTGTCTTTGCAGATGAAAACCGCATCCGTAAGCAGGTGCGTTCGGCAGTTACCGATACGGGCGATACGCCGGAAGGTGAAATGAGCGCCGGCGTACGCAACTTGTTCGAACTGCTGAAAGCATGTGGCAACCTGGACGCCTGGAACTCCCTTTATGCCGATTATCAACAAGGAACCCTGAAATACGTCGCCCTGAAAGATGCGGTGGCAGATGGTCTGGTCGAAATCAGCACCCGTGCCCGCACTCGCCGGGAAGCCCTTGACGTGCATAAAAAAGAAGTTAAAGAGCAAATCAGGGGTGCCTCGGAAACCATTCGCGCCCGCGCCAAGGAAACCCTACGGGAGGTCAAAGAACTCGCCGGTCTTATGAACATCAAATCCTGATAGCATGAATATCATTTGTATAGGCCGCAACTATTCCGAGCATGCCCGCGAACTGAACAACGCTATCCCGGAAGACCCCATCGTGTTCATGAAACCGCCAACAGCCCTACTGGTCGGCAATAAGCCATTGTACCTGCCGGAGTTTTCTTCCGATATACACTACGAAGCAGAGGTAGTGCTGCAAATCGGAAAAAATGGCCGCCATGTGCAGCCTGAGTTTGCTCTGGGCTATATCTCCGCTATTGGCTTCGGAATCGATTTTACTGCCCGAGACCTCCAGAAAGCCCTCAAGGCCAAAGGCTTGCCCTGGGAACTTGCGAAGGGGTTTGACGGTTCAGCCGCCCTTAGCCATTTTATCCCATTAGAAGAATTCCCGGATTTTCCGGATATTTGCTTCGAACTGAGAAAAAACGGCGAACAAGTCCAATCTGGGAATACCAGGGATATGCTGTTCTCCTTTAGCGAAATCATAGTATTTGTATCGCGCTTTTTTAAACTGCAGGTGGGCGACCTGATCTATACAGGAACACCCGCCGGAGTCGGTCCCGTAAAAATTGGCGACCTGCTGGAAGGCTACCTATACCTGACCGACGGTACACGCAAAATGCTGGAGTGCGAAATAAAATAAATCTTGTAACTGAAAAATCCCTGCTTTATGGCTTACCTGTTTACCTCCGAATCCGTTTCCGAAGGCCATCCCGATAAGATTGCAGACCAGATCTCTGATGCTCTCGTAGATCACTTCCTGGCTTTTGACGCAAATTCCAAGGTGGCCTGCGAAACGTTGGTCACTACCGGCCAGGTAGTTCTGGCGGGAGAGGTCAAATCCAAAGTTTACCTCGATGTACAGCAAATTGCCCGCGATGTGATACGCCGCATCGGCTACACCAAGTCGGAGTATATGTTCGAGGCCAATTCCTGCGGTATCCTCTCTGCGATACACGAGCAGTCGCCGGACATAAACCAGGGAGTAGAACGCGCCAACCCCGAAGATCAGGGGGCTGGTGACCAGGGTATGATGTTCGGGTATGCCACGAACGAAACCGATAACTATATGCCCCTGGCCCTCGATTTAGCCCACCAAATCCTGTGGGAGCTGGCCGACATCAGAAAGCACCATGCCGATTTAATGCCCTACCTGCGGCCAGATGCCAAATCGCAGGTCACTATTGAATACTCCGACGACCATAAACCCGTGCGGATCGATACTATTGTGGTTTCTACGCAACACGACGATTTTGGCGGCGATGAGCAGATGCTGAGCCGTATCCGACAAGACGTCGTGCAAATCCTCATTCCCCGCCTTACCTCCAAATTGCGCCCGGATATCGCCGCCTTATTTGACGATACGATAAAATACCACATCAACCCAACAGGGAAATTCGTGATCGGGGGGCCTCATGGGGATACGGGCCTTACAGGCCGCAAAATCATCGTGGACACCTACGGCGGCAAAGGAGCGCACGGCGGCGGGGCTTTTTCCGGTAAAGATCCTTCAAAAGTGGATCGTTCCGCTGCGTACGCCACTCGCCATATTGCCAAAAACCTGGTAGCGGCAGGCCTTTGCGACGAAGTGCTCGTCCAGGTTTCCTATGCTATTGGCGTGGCACAGCCCACCAACATATACATCAACACCTATAATACCGCTAAAGTGGGATTGAGCGATGGGGAAATCGCAGCTAAAGTATATGCCATTTTTGATATGAGGCCCTACGCCATCGAAAATCGCCTCAAATTGCGGAACCCTATGTACTCTGATACGGCAGCTTATGGCCACATGGGGCGTCAGCCCTACCTCAAGCTGGTGGAATTGCGCGATGGGTCAGGCACCTATATGCGAAAAGAAGTGGAAATGTTTACTTGGGAAAAACTCGATTATGTGGATAAAGTCAAAGCTGCTTTCGGGCTCTAACCAATAATACCGCCGTTGTGCTCGCGATTTTCAGGTCTAACCAATGGATAACTTCCCTGCTGCTGTTGCTTTATGCAGTAGCCATTCATGCGGGCGCGTGGTTTCGCCACCGCCCCGTGCAGATGGATGTGAAGGAGGGTGGAATCTTGTATGCGTTGCTACAGCGGGTAGTACCCTCCGAGCCATGGCTGCTTTATGCCCTTGGGCTGTTTTTGCTCATTACTCAGGCTTTTCTTCTGAACTTCATGGAGTTACGATATAGGTTAGATCGGGAGGCCCATCTCTTTCCAGGGGTCTTCTTTCTATTGTTCACCGCCTACTGCCCCGGTTTTTCCATACTTTCCCCTCTCCACTTTGCCAATCTGTTTTTGTTCTTCTCCCTATTCCAGGCGATGAACTTATTGAGAAAAGGGGAAGTGACGGGAGATATTTTCAACATCGGTTTTTTTCTTGCCCTCGCCGCTCTGTTCTGCCCGGCATATATAGCTTTTATACTTCTGACTTTTGCGGCTTTAAATGTGGTGAGGGGATTCCAGTTCAGGGAGCGTGTGGTACTCGTCGCCGGGGTCTTGGTGGTGTTCTATCTGGCAGGCGGCATTGCGTATCTGACAGGTCACTGGCAGGAGTTTACACAACTCCAGGGACTCCGCGCGTATGGGGTTTCTCATTTGGTGCCATCCGATTTTTCCTCCGCTTTCCTTATTCCCTGGGCGGTATTGTTGCTGGTCGTGCTGTGGCAGGCCAACTCGTTCTTCCGCAAACGCACTATGCAGGAGCAAAAGCGCATTTCTTTTTGGTTTTGGATGCTTCTCGTTTCGGTAGCGACACTGCCCCTACCAAAAAATCTCGCTATAGGCCATGTGCTTGTCATCGCGATGCCATTGGCTTATCTCAGTGCTATGTGGTTCTTTCATTTGAAGGCTAACTGGGCAGAGTTGCTCCACTTTATATTGTTCAGCGGTGCTTTCGCTGCCCAGTGGCTCGTGTTTTGAACAGACTTATTGCACGGGGTCAGCGAGGAGAGAAAAAAAGAGTCATTCTAACCCCTCGATAATCCCCTGCGCAATAAGTCTGATATATCCGGATGTATCCGTACCTTGCAGGTGAATGTATAAAACTGTGCCCAAGTCATCCGTATAAGTTCATCGTCACATAATTTGGCGGACGAGCGATAGTTCGTAACCGCTACCCAATACTAAAAGGATATGAAATTTGGAGTGGTTGTCTTTCCCGGTTCTAATTGCGACGACGATATGATACATGTCCTGGGTACTGTACTCGGACAGGAGACCGTTCGCCTCTGGCATAAAGATCCGGATCTGACTGGCTTTGGGCTGGGCGATTGCATCGTCCTGCCTGGAGGGTTTTCCTTTGGCGATTATCTGCGCGCAGGAGCTATCGCACGTTTTTCGCCTATCATGCAGTCCGTAGCCAATTTCGCTGCCCGTGGCGGTCTCGTGTTTGGGATATGTAACGGTTTTCAAATCCTCTGTGAGGCCGGTTTGTTGCCCGGCGTGCTGCTGCGGAACGAGGGCGAGCAATTTATATGCAAAAATGTACATATACGCCCTATGACCACTAACTCGGGGGTCACCAATGCCCTCTCCTCTGCGAAAGCACTTAAAATCCCTATCGCACACGCTGAAGGCCGCTATTTTACGGATGAGGGGACGCTCCGTGACCTGGAAGACCACGACCAGATACTCTTCACCTACTGTAACGAACAGGGAGAGCTGGTCTCCGAAGCAAACCCGAATGGCTCCCTGGCAAATATCGCCGGTATTTGCAACCGGCAACGCAACGTGTTTGGTATGATGCCGCACCCGGAGCGTGCTTCCGAAGCGATTCTGGGCAATAAAGATGGATATGCCGTATTTGAGTCCCTGCTCAGAAGAGTCGCGGTATAATCCGGCCCTACATATAAATAATACGTAGCTGTGTTGATGAAGATAAACTTAATTTGTCCTATGCCGTCATGGATAACTAACCTGATAAACGACCAAATATTGAGCAAAACGACCAAATTTTCCTTTCAATGCTCATAGCGCACTTCTTTTGCTGATTTTCGTACCGACAAAAGAGTGCAGAGGATACTTATGCACACTGCATTCTTATTAGTTCGATTTTATTACGACCTTAAATAAATTTTTTGATGAGGCGAATTCTACTATTCGCGCTAGCTG
>CAZSMU010000016.1:0-42098 GCA_964607915.1 uncultured Haliscomenobacter sp. | reverse complement strand
GTGGACGTAGATGCGGTCAAAGGTATCAACCCCGACACCGATGAGGAAGAGTTCCGTCGCCCGGACGTGAAAGAGCCTTTCGCAGCCCTGGCATTCAAAATCGCTACCGACCCGTTCGTAGGCCGCCTCGCTTTCATGCGGGTGTACTCGGGCGCCCTGGATGCAGGTTCTTATGTGTTGAATACCCGCTCGGATAGCAAAGAGCGCATCTCGCGCCTCTATCAGATGCACGCCAACAAGCAGAACCCAATCGACCGGGTAGAAGCAGGCGATATCGCCGCCGCTGTAGGCTTCAAGGATATCCGTACCGGTGATACGCTCTGCGATGTCAATAAGCCGATCGTACTGGAAAGCATGGTCTTCCCGGATCCGGTCATCGCCATCGCAGTAGAACCGAAGTCGCAAAAGGAAATAGACAAGCTGGGTATGGCCCTGGCCAAACTGGCAGAAGAGGATCCTACGTTCCGCGTACGCTTCGATGAGGATACCAACCAAACCGTCATCAGCGGTATGGGCGAACTCCACCTCGAAATCATCGTGGATCGCCTGCGCCGGGAGTTCAAGGTAGAATGTAACCAGGGTGCCCCCCAGGTGAACTACAAAGAAGCCCTCACGGCTACGGTCACTCATCGCGAACGCCTGAAAAAACAAACGGGCGGCTCGGGTCTCTTCGCCGATATGGAATTCGAACTCGGCCCTGCCGATCCGGAATTCCTGGAAAGCGAAGATTTCAAAAATGGCAAGACCAAACTCCAGTTCGTCTGGGGTATCGTGGGCGGTGCGATTGACAAAAACTACATGAAGCCCATCCAAGACGGCTTCAAAGCCATGATGGATAACGGTGTCCTCGCAGGCTATGGCATAGACAGCATGAAAGTGCGCGTATATGACGGTGGTATGCACGCCGTGGACTCCAAGCCGGTAGCCTTCGAATTGTGCGCCAAAGATGGTTTCCGCGCTGCAGCCCCCAAGGCCAAGCCGGTCATCCTCGAACCGATCATGAAACTCGAAGTCGTTACACCGGATGAATATGTGGGTGCCGTAATTGGTGACCTCAACCGCCGCAGAGGCCTTCCCAAAGGCCAGGAACCGCGCGCAGGGGGCGCCATCACCATCCAGGCAGAAGTACCGCTCGCCGAAATGTTCGGGTATGTGACCCAGTTGCGTACCATCACGTCCGGCCGCGCAAGCTCGTCTATGGAGTTTTCCCACTACAACGAAGCGCCCTCCGGTGTCGCTAAAGAGGTAATGGAGAAAGCAAAAGGAAAATAATTGAATTCAGAACCACAAATGGCATTCTGACATGAACCAGAAAATTAGAATCAAACTCCGTTCTTATGACCACAACCTGGTCGATAAATCTACGGAGAAAATTGTTAAAACGGTGCGCAGCAGCGGGGCCGTCGTCACAGGGCCCATCCCCCTGCCTACGGAGAAAAAAATCTTCACCGTGCTCCGTTCACCGCACGTCAATAAGAAAGCGCGGGAACAGTTCCAACTCCGTACGCACAAGCGTCTGATCGAAATCTATACGCCTACTCAAAAGACCGTGGACGCTCTGTCTAAACTGGAACTTCCGAGCGGCGTGGATATTCAGGTCAAGTTGACGTAAGCATTTTATTAGGCTCAATTTTCCCGGTCCGCCACCCGCGGTGCCATTTTTGAACAGATATAGCCGAGTGAGGCCAGTCCCCTCCAGGATTGGCCTCACCCAAGGCTCAAAATATAAGGACAGATGAACGGATTGATCGGTAAAAAAATCGGTATGACCAGCATCTACGACAAGTCTGGTCGTAACGTAGCCTGCACCGTTATCGAAGCAGGACCTTGCGTGGTCACCCAGGTCAAAACGGAGGAGACAGACGGATATACCGCCCTCCAGATTGCCTACGGCGATGCAAAAGAAAAGAATACTACCCAGTCAATGATGGGGCACTTTACAAAGGCCGGCTCCGCTCCAAAACGCCGCCTCGTGGAAATGCGCGACTTCAACGCCGTATCCAAATCACTCGGCGAAGTCATCGCCGTAGATGAGGTGTTCGCCGAAGGGGATATGGTCCATGCCATCGGCGCAACGAAAGGCAAAGGCTTCCAGGGGGTCGTCCGCCGCCACGGTTTCAGTGGGGTCGGAGGCTCAACCCACGGCCAGCACAACCGGATGCGCGCACCGGGTTCTATGGGCGCCTCCTCTTTCCCCTCCAAGGTATTCAAAGGAAAACGCCTCGGCGGCCGTATGGGCAACGAACGGGTGAAAATCAAAAACCTGCGCGTGCTCAAAGTATTCCCGGAGCAGAACCTAATCCTGGTGAAAGGGGCAGTACCGGGCCACAACGGGGCCTTCGTAATCCTCGAGAAGAAAAAGTAATTGTTGACCAGCCTTTGGCAGTTCAAACCAATATGTGATGAAAGTTGAAGTTCTTAATATCAAAGGTGAAAAGACAGGTCGGGAAATAGAACTCCCCGAGGATGTTTTCGGCATAGAACCGAATAACCATACCCTCTATCTGTCGGTCAAGGCGTATCTAGCCGCCCAGCGCCAGGGAACCCACAAAGCAAAAGAGCGCTCCGAAATGTCGGGCTCGACGCGCAAACTCCACAAGCAGAAAGGTACGGGTGGATCCCGCAAAGGGGATATCAATAACCCGCTCTACTACGGCGGCGCACGGGTCTTCGGCCCCCGTCCCAGAAACTACGACCTCAAACTCAACAGAAAGGTAAAACGCCTGGCACGCAAGTCCGCCCTCAGCGCTAAAGCACAGTCCGGCTCCATCCTCGTCGTCGAAGATTTCTCCTTCGAGGCACCACGCACCAAAAATTACCTCTCCGTCCTGAAAAACCTCCAACTGGATGCTCAAAAGTCAGTGGTCGTGACCGCCGACTTCGAGAAGGAGGTCTATCTCTCCAGCCGCAACCTGCCTAACGCCAGCGTAGTGCGCGCCCAGGACCTCAATGTCTATACGATCCTCCATGCCCATAAACTGGTCATCGCCGAGGGAGCAGTGGAAAAGCTAAAACAATCTTTCGAATAAAAGGGCCTACATGTCCCTAAAGACGCTGAAATAGAGCAGCTATGGCACATAAAACGATATTGATCAAACCGTTGGTCACCGAAAAATCGGAGAAACTGTCCGAAAAACTGCACAAGTATTGCTTCATGGTGCACAAAAAGGCAAACAAGATCGAAATTAAAAAAGCGGTCGAGTCCATGTTCAATGTGTCGGTCGAGTCGGTCAACACGATGATCGTACCTGCTAAAACCAAAAGCAGGAACACCAAGTCCGGAGTAATCCGCGGACGTAAGCCCGCCTACAAAAAGGCTTACGTGACATTGTCGGCAGGTGAGGAAATAGATTTCTACGCCGGCATCTGATAAGAGCAATTTTTTTTAACTGAGTTCGGGTCCGGGGCACATAGTATGGTTAATCCCCGCGGCGATGAACAACAAAACGACCATACGATGTCTATCAAAAAATTTAATCCGATAACCCCGGGTACACGCTACCGCGTAGGAAGTGGGTTCTCCGAGTTGACAACCGATACCCCGGAAAAAAGCCTGCTCGCCCCGCTCAAGAGAACGGGCGGCCGCAACAGCTCCGGTCGGATGACTATGCGCCACATTGGGGGTGGCCACAAACGCCGCTATCGCATCATCGATTTCAAAAGGGATAAAGATGGCGTCCCCGCTACCGTGAAATCTATCGAATACGACCCTAACCGCACTGCCTATATCGCACTGGTGGAATATGCAGACGGCGAAAAGCGCTATATCATCGCTCCCAACGGACTGAAAGTAGGAGCGGAAATCCTGTCGGGCGCCGGCGCATCACCCAACGTGGGCAACACGTTGTTCCTGCGCGAAGTGCCGCTGGGCTCCCCCATACACGCTATCGAAATGCAGCCCGGCCGTGGTGCCTCCCTCGCTCGTAGCGCAGGTACCTTCGGCACCCTCATGGGCCGCGAAGACCGATACGCAGTGGTAAAACTGCCCTCCGGTGAGGTGCGCCGTGTACTGCTTACGTGCAAGGCAACCATCGGCACTACTTCCAATGCCGACCACGCACTCCAGGTATTCGGCAAGGCCGGCCGTAAGCGCTGGACAGGCCGCAGACCCCGCGTACGCGGCGTAGCTATGAACCCGGTCGATCACCCGATGGGCGGTGGCGAAGGCCGTGCTTCCGGCGGCCACCCGCGCTCGCGCACGGGCATCATGGCAAAAGGACAGAAGACGCGCAACCCGCGCAAAAACTCGTCCCGCCTCATTATCTCCAAGCGCAAGAGCAAGAATTAGTAATAAACTTCAACAGCGGGCGTGACGCACCCCGTAGCAGAAAATAAACGATCCAATGGCAAGATCAATTAAAAAAGGACCTTACGTATTCTACAAACTGATGGAAAAGGTCCTGAAGTCGAAAGAGTCCAACCGCAAGTCTGTAATCAAGACCTGGTCGCGCTCTTCTATGATCGTACCCGACATGGTGGGCGAAACTATCGCCGTGCATAATGGGAAAACGTTCGTGCCCGTGTTTGTTACCGAAAACATGGTGGGACATAAACTGGGGGAATTCTCCCCAACCCGCAACTTCAGAGGCCACTCCGGTAACCGTAAGAAATAATTGCTAAGCGTCGCCCACACCCCGCCCCGGCTGCTGCCTCTTCGCCTGCCGGATGCGCCCCTGGGCTGAAATAAAATAGAAATGGAAGCAGTAGCTAAATTGAAAAGTGTTCCCATGTCCGCGCGCAAAATGCGCCTGGTCGTGGATATTATCCGCGGCAAACGGGTGGACGAAGCCCTCGCTATCCTGCGCTTCACCAAAAAGGAAGCAGCCGTATGGATGGATAAGCTGGTGCGCAGTGCCACCGCAAACTGGGAATACAAAGTCGGAGAACGGGCCGATGACTATGAAGTGTACATCAAAACAGCCTTCGTAGACGGCGGCTCCATTATGCGCCGGTTCCGCCCGGCACCCCACGGCCGCGCCCACCGCATCCGCAAGCGCTCCAATCACGTCACCATCGTAGTGGCTAATGGCGTTCCCCTCGAGGGAGAAACCCAGGAAGCCCAATCCGTGGAACTGTCGGAAAACGATTAATTCAGCACATCAACTCAATAGTACCATAAAAACATGGGACAAAAAACAAATCCGATAGGCAACCGCCTGGGTATCATCCGCGGATGGGAATCCAACTGGTTCGGAGGAAAAGAGTATGGCCAGAAAGTGGTCGAAGATGAGAAAATCCGGAATTACCTCATGGCGCGTATCGCCAAGGGAGGCATAGCGCGCATCTTCATCGAGCGCAACCTGAAAAGGGTAACGGTGACTATCAATACGTCGCGCCCCGGTATCATCATCGGTAAGGGCGGCCAGGAAGTGGACCGCATCCGCGAAGAATTGAAAAAGTTGACGGGCAAAGATGTCCAAATCAACATCATGGAAATCCGTAAGCCGGAACTGGATGGCGCTATCGTAGCGGAATCCATCGCCAAACAGCTCGAAGCGCGTATCAACTACCGCCGTGCAATCAAAATGGCTATCCAGTCCACTATGCGCGCCGGTGCCGAAGGTATCAAGGTGCGGATATCGGGCCGCCTCAACGGTGCTGAAATGTCCCGCACAGAAGAGTACAAGGAGGGCCGTACCCCCCTGCACACATTCCGCGCAGATATCGACTACTCCCTCAAGGAGGCACAAACGGTGTATGGAAAAATCGGGATTAAAGTGTGGATATGCAAAGGTGAAGTACTCGGCAAACGAGACCTCTCCCCGATGCTCGCAGCTCCTAAGCGCGATCTCGGCAAGCCGGGCGGTGAGCGCAACGATCGCAACGAACGCGGTGGCGGCGGCGGAAGGCAGCGCAGAGGCGGCGACCGCAACGAACGCGGCGGCGAACGTGGCGGCGAACGCGGCGGGAGAAGAAACGACCGCAGACGCTAAACTTTTACGGAAATTAGCGTACCTTTGCCAGACTTTTTTGAAAACCGGCACAGCTTGCTCATAATTTTGAAATTCTGCTAAATACGAAATAAAATGTTACAGCCTAAAAGAACCAAATACCGCAAACAGCAGAAAGGACGCATCAAAGGGATCGCGTACAAAGGCGGTACCGTGGCATTTGGTAGTTTCGGCCTGAAGGCAACCACAGGTGGACGGATTACCAACCGCCAAATCGAATCCGCCCGTATCGCCATGACGCGACACATGAAGCGGGAAGGAAAGGTCTGGATTCGCATTTTCCCGGATAAGCCAATCACCAAAAAGCCACAGGAAGTGCGAATGGGTAAGGGTAAAGGCGCTGTTGACCATTGGGTAGCTCAGGTCAAGCCGGGGCGTATCATGTTCGAACTGGACGGCGTTCCACTCGAAGTGGCTACTGAGGCACTTCGCTTGGCCGCCCAAAAGCTTCCTCTGCTGACTACGGTGGTTCTCCGCCCCGACTACGCAGGCTAATGCAATCATTTTCCAAACGCTCCGGATATTAGGCTCCCAATGGGTACCCCAATCCGGCGCTGATAGCAATACATTTAACTACAAACGTCATGGCAACTAAAAAATTCGAGGAGCTCCAAACGTATTCCGACAGCGACCTGGCTGCGGAACTCGAACACACGGAGGCAAGCCTGGTGAAACTGCGCTTCGACCATGCGATCAAGGGACTGGAAGACCCCATGCGGATCCGGGAAGTCCGTCGCGATGTCGCACGCTTGAAAACGGAAGTCCGCCGCCGTCAGGTGGCCGCAATGTCCGCAGAAGAATTGTCTAACCGCAGCAAAATGCGTTCGAGGAGACGTCAAGGGAAATAATCGCGCCGAATCGGGACAAGCTCCAGCGCACCGTCCCCTCATGGCCTCCAAAGTTCAATACCATGGAAAGAAATCTAAGAAAAACAAGAGTCGGGGTAGTATCCAGCAATAAAATGGAAAAGACCGTCTCTATCTCGGTCGAACGCAAACTGATGCACCCGATCTACGGCAAGTTCGTTAAAAAGACCAAGAAGTTCATGGCGCACGATGAAAACAACGATTGCAATATCGGTGATCTGGTGCGCATCATGGAAACCCGCCCCTTGAGCAAACTCAAGCGCTGGCGCGTGGTCGAGATTATCGAAAGAGCGAAATAAATTTATTGGATTTACGGCCGCCCGACCATCACGGTATCGCGCTGGCCCTCTAAAACCATTTTGTCATGATCCAACAGGAAAGTAGATTAAAAGTAGCTGATAATAGCGGCGCCAAAGAAGTCTTGTGCATACGTGTACTGGGCGGCTCTCACCGCCGCTACGCATCCATCGGCGACAAAATCGTCGTCGCCGTTAAAGATGCAACTCCCGGCGGGCTCAAGAAAGGCTCCGTGTCCAAGGCAGTCGTCGTCCGCACAAAAAAGGAAATCCGTCGCAAAGACGGCTCCTATATCCGTTTCGACGACAACGCCTGCGTATTGCTGAACAACCAGGACGAACCGCGCGGAACCCGTATCTTCGGCCCCGTTGCCCGCGAATTGCGCGAACGCGATTATATGCGTATCGTCTCCCTGGCTCCCGAAGTGTTGTAATTGCTTGCATTCAATCCCGACCTGATTCGTACCGGGTCGCATAATCTGTAAACCATGGCTACCAAGAAAAGTCATAACAATACCGCAAAACGATTCACCCCCAAGCTCAAAGTAAAAAAGGGCGATCGGGTGGTGGTCATAGCCGGTGCTTATAAAGACCGCAGCGCAGTACACGAAGTCCTGGAAGTCTTCCCGGATTCAAACCGCGCCCTCGTCAATCAGGTGAACGTGATGAAAAAACACGTCAAGCAGACGCAAAACGACGCAGGCGGCATCCAGGAAAAACTCGCCCCCATCCACATCTCTAACCTGATGGTGGTAGATCCTAAAACAGGGGAACCCACCCGCGTAGGCCGTAAAGAGAACGCAGATGGAAAAATCGTGCGCTATTCTAAAAAATCTGGTGAAATCCTTAAATAATGAGCTACGTACCAAGACTTAAGAAAAAATATAGGGAGGAAGTACTCCCAGCCCTGCAAGAGCAGTTCCAGTACAAATCCATTATGGAAGTGCCCCGCCTGGTGAAAATTTGCCTGAACCAAGGGGTCGGTGCTGCTACCCAGGACAAAAAGCTGGTCGACGTGGCCATAGATGAAATGTCCATCATAGCAGGCCAAAAGGCAGTAATCACCAAAGCGCGCCAATCGATCTCCAACTTCAAATTGCGCGAAGGTATGCCCATCGGTGCCCGCGTGACGCTGCGCAACGAGCGCATGTACGAATTCCTGGACCGCCTGATTACCGTCGCCCTGCCCCGCGTACGCGACTTCCGCGGCATCAGCGATAAAAGCTTCGATGGCCGTGGTAACTACTCCGTAGGGATAACGGAACACATCATCTTCCCGGAAATCGATATCGATAAAGTGAGCAAAATCACCGGCCTGGATATCACTTTCGTAACTACTGCGCGCACCGATGCAGAAGCGCTCGCCCTGCTCAAAGGTATGGGCCTGCCGTTTAAAAATCAGAAAAACTAAGGATCGCACCATGGCAAAGAAATCTATCATCGCACGGGAAAAGAAAAAAGCACGCCTCGTCGCTAAATACGCAGCCTTGCGCAAACAACTAAAAGAGGAGGGCCGCTACGACGAGCTGGATACGCTCCCGCGCAACTCCAACCCTATACGCTTGCACAACCGCTGCCAGTTGACGGGAAGGCCCAAAGGCTATATGCGCTACTTCGGCCTGTGCCGCGTTAAATTCCGGGAAATGGCCCTGGATGGCAAAATCCCCGGTATCACAAAATCAAGCTGGTAAAGCATTTTCCTAACCGTTGAAAAGGTTCCCTCAAAAGGAAAACCACTCAGCGAAACTTCGACTATAATGGCAGTCACAGACCCAATCGCAGATTATCTGACGCGCATACGGAATGCGCAGATGGCAGGGCACCGCATCGTGGATATCCCCTCCTCCAGACTCAAAGTCTCCATCACTGAAATCCTCTACGAACAGGGCTACATCCTGAAGTACAAAATTGAGGAAAAAGCAGGCAAAGGGGGCCAGGATGTCATTCGCATCGCCCTGAAATACGACCCGGTATCTAAAAGGCCAGTCATCCGGGAACTGGGCCGTATCAGTACGCCAGGCCTTCGCAAATATGCGAAATCTACCGAACTGCCCCGGATCATCAGTGGCCTCGGTACCGCTATCATCTCTACTTCCAAAGGCTTGATGACCGATAAAAAGGCGCGTTCCCTGAATGTAGGGGGCGAATTGCTCTGCTATATTTATTAATTCACGGAACCGCTCCAAAATACATATACCATGTCAAGAGTAGGAAAAGCTCCCATAGCAATCCCCAAAGGCGTTGATATCAACGTAAGCAAGGGCAATTTGGTGACGGTGAAAGGACCCAAAGGAGAACTTCGTCAGCAGATAAACCCAGACCTTTCCATAGAAATAGAAAATGGAGAGCTCACCGTCACGCGCCCGACAGACCAAAAGCGCCACCGCTCCCTGCACGGCCTCTCCCGCGCACTGCTGAACAATATGGTCGAAGGGGTCAACGCAGGCTTCAAAAAGCAAATGGAACTGGTCGGCGTCGGCTACCGCGCCGCAGCAACCGGCCAAATCCTGGAACTCACCCTGGGATACTCTCACCCCATCATCTTTATGCTCCCCAAAGAAGTGAAAGTGGAAGCACGCCAGGATAAGGGCTCTAACCCCATGATCTACCTGGAATGCAACGACAAACAACTCCTGGGGGAAGTGGCCGCTAAAATCCGCGCCTTCCGTAAACCGGAACCGTACAAAGGAAAAGGTATCCGCTTCTTCGGGGAAAGCATCCGCCGCAAAGTGGGCAAAACGGGTGGAAAAGGTAAAAAATAAGGTTCGCCTGATAAAGGATGTGCTAAAATGGGTCTTGGGTTTGGCTACCCGGCTTCTCACTAAGGCCATAAGTTCAAAATAATGAAAAGGACAAAAGAAAACAAAAGAAACCGGATACACCTGCGCATCCGCAAAAGGATCAAAGGTACGGCTGAAAGACCGCGACTGAACGTCTTCAGAAGCAATAAGTCTATCTATGCACAAATCATAGACGATATCTCCGGCCATACGCTCGCCGCAGCCTCATCCCTGGAATCTTCCATATCCAAAGAGCTCAACAAGTCCCAACAGGCAGCAGAGGTGGGCAAACTCATCGCTTCGAGATGCCTGGAAGCCAATGTCTCAAACGTAGTCTTCGACCGCGGTGGTTACTTGTACCACGGCCGGGTCAAAGCACTCGCCGACGGCGCCCGGGAAGGCGGACTCAAATTTTAATCATCTCAAGAGACCTGAAAAATGGACAACAGAAATAGCAACCGCGTCAAACCCGCCGAGACCGAACTCAAGGAAAAACTGGTACAGCTCAACCGGGTAGCCAAAGTCACCAAGGGCGGTCGTACCTTCAGCTTCGCCGCTATCGTGGTAGTGGGCGACGGCAACGGAACAGTAGGCCATGGCCTCGGCAAAGCCCGCGACGTATCTGAAGCTATCGCTAAGGCAGTGGATGACGCTAAGAAGAATCTGGTCAAAGTGCCCATCGCAAAAGGTACTATCCCTCACTCCATCAAGGCCAAGTTCAAATCAGGCAACGTACTGATTAAACCGGCCTCCGATGGTACCGGCGTAATCGCAGGCGGGGCCATGCGCGCTGTGCTGGAAATCGCCGGTATCCACAACGTGTTGGCAAAGTCTCAGGGCTCTTCCAACCCGCACAACGTGGTGAAAGCTACTATCTACGCGCTCTCGCTGTTGCGCGAGCCGCACGAAGTGGCCCGCCAACGCAATATCTCCGTAGATAAAGTGTACAACGGGTAATCTAAACCTGATCGCATCGTATTGTTAACTCTCAAAGTGGACTCAAAATGGCCAAGGTCAAAATTACCCAGGTCCGAAGCATCATAGACCGCTCCCAGCGCCAAAAAGATACGGTTAAAGCCCTCGGGCTGCGCCGCATCAACCACAGCGTGGTCAAAGAAGCTACCCCCCAAATCAAGGGGATGATTGATAAGGTAAAGCATCTGATTACCGTAGAAGAAGTGGCCGGCTAAGTACCCCCCTTCTGCGATCATGCCTTTTTCTCATCGGCAAAACGAACGAATCATGCAACTGCATACGCTCAAACCGGCGCCCGGCGCTATCAAGAAAAGAAAACGCATCGCCCGCGGCCAGGGCTCCGGCCATGGCGGTACGGCTACTCGTGGCCACAAAGGGGCAAAAGCCCGCTCTGGCGATAAACTGAAGCGGAACTTCGAGGGTGGACAGATGCCGCTGCAAATGCGCCTCCCCAAAATCGGCTTCAAAAGTCTGAATAAAATCCACTACGTCCCCCTCAACCTGGAACAAATCCAGGCAATGGTCGAGAAGTATCAGGTGGATACGATTGATATGGCTCTCCTGCGCAAAATCCGCTTCGCACGCCGCCTCGATAAGGTCAAAGTGCTCGGTCGCGGCGAACTCAGCGCAAAAGTCAATATCAGCGTACATGGTATCTCCGCTTCCGCCAAGGCAACAATCGAGAATCTTGGTGGCTCTGTTCAACTCGTTTAATCCGGGCGCATGAAAAAGTTGATTACCACTCTCCGCAATATCTGGAGCATCAAGGACTTGAGGTTCAGACTCCTCTTCTCCTTTGCCCTGATTGCCGTATATCGGATCGGCTCCTACGTGGTGCTGCCCGGTATCATACCCGACCGCCTGCAACAACAGCAGAGCTCAGGGGCTCCCACTGATCTCGTGGGCCTCATCAACACGTTCACCGGTGGGGCATTCAACCAGGCTTCTATCTTTGCCCTGGGTATCATGCCCTACATTACGTCTTCCATCATCATTCAGCTGCTCGGCTTTGCAGTGCCTTATTTCCAGCGCCTGCAACAGAAGGAGGGGGAATCCGGACGGAAGAAGCTGAACCAGATCACGCGCCTCCTCACCGTAGCGATAACGCTGGTACAGAGCGGTGGGTATCTGACCTACCTGACCACCGCAGGTGCCGTCAACCCCGAAATACCTTCGGGCGTATTCTGGTTCTCAAACATCATCATCCTGGCAGCAGGTACTGTGTTCGCCATGTGGCTCGGCGAGCGAATCACCGATAAGGGTATCGGCAACGGGGTATCCCTCCTGATTATGGTGGGTATCATCGCCTCCCTCCCGGGTGCGTTCATCTTCGAATTCCAGTCGCAGTTGGAAAACAACAAATTGCTCCTCTTTGTACTGGAAATGGCCATACTGTTCGTAATCATCATGGCTACTATCATGATCGTACAGGCTGTGCGCCGCATCCCTATCCAGTTCGCAAAACGGATGGTGGGCCGCGACGCAGGGGTAGTCCCCCAGGCAGGTGCACGGGATTATATGCCGCTCAAATTGAACGCAGCAGGGGTAATGCCTATCATCTTCGCTCAGGCGTTGATGTTCCTCCCGGCTACGGTTGCCCAATTTGTTACCCGCGATAGTGGGGTGACGGCCAACCCGATACTGCGCGCCCTGAACGACTTCACGTCGCTCCCGTATAATGTAATCTACTTCCTGCTCATCGTCGTGTTCACGTACGTCTATACGGCCCTCGTGGTTAACCCTCAGACGTATGCAGAGCATCTCAAGCGCCAGAATGCGTTTATACCCGGTGTCAAGCCCGGACAGGCAACCGCAGAATACATAGATGCCGTAACGACCCGCGTAACTCTACCGGGTTCTATCTTCCTCGGCCTCATCGCTATCATGCCGGCATTCGTAAGCCTCTTTGGAGTCAATAGTGGCTTCGCCATCTTCTTCGGGGGGACGAGCCTCCTGATTCTGGTGGGGGTTATCCTGGATACGCTCCAGCAAATCGAAAGCCAACTGCTGACGCGCCACTACGAGGGCCTCGTCAAATCGGGCAGGATACAAGGACGCTCCGGCAGCGGACGCTTCCAGGGTATCGGGGCGAATATGTAATCACTCCGCTTGTGTAAGAACAGGCGCATGAAGTAAACTATGATTTACTATAAAACTCCGGATGAAATCGAACTGATTCGCGCAAGTGCTCACCTGGTGTGTAAAACGCTCGCGCACGTCGGTTCGATTTTACGCCCGGGGCTCTGTACCTGGGAACTCGACAGGGCAGCCGAAGAGTTCATCCTGAGCCATCCGGGCGCTACGCCCTCGTTCAAGGGATACCGAGGCTACCCAGCATCCCTGTGCATCTCTGTAAACGAACAGGTAGTGCATGGGATACCTTCCAAAGATAAGATAATCGAGGAGGGAGATGTCGTGTCAGTGGATTGTGGGGTTTTTTGGAATGGATTTCACGGAGATGCCGCCTATACGTTCATGGTAGGTCAGGTCAGTCCAGAGGTCTATTCACTGTGCGATGTTACTTACCAATCGCTCTACCTCGGAATCGAACAGGCTGTGTCGGGAAACCGTGTTGGGGATATCGGCTTCGCCATACAAGAGTATGTGGAGAAGAAATACGGCTACGGGATTGTAAGGGATTTGGTAGGGCATGGAATCGGACGCCAGCTCCACGAAAAACCGGAAGTGGCAAACTATGGCAAACGAGGCTCCGGTATGAAACTCCAGGAGGGCCTCACCATCGCCATAGAGCCTATGGTCAATCTGGGAAGCCGGGAAGTAAAAACACTGCGCGATGGCTGGACCGTCGTCACCAAGGACAAATCCCCGTCTGCGCACTATGAACATAGCGTCGCAGTAGGTAAAACCAAGGCAGATATTTTGTCCGACCACTCTTATATAGAAGCGGCCGTAAACCAAAATAAAGCACTGACCCCTTTAAAAATCTCGTTGGCAGCATTTTAGGCGTGCGAAATAAGAAAGTTTTGCACATTAGGATATATTTATTGAACTTTCTTATCTTTGCACTCCGAAAATAGTATTATGGGCAAAAAGAATTTGATCAAACAGGACGGAATTATCGAAGAAGCGCTTTCCAACGCCATGTTCCGTGTCCGTCTGGAAAATGATCATCAAATTATTGCGACTATTTCAGGCAAAATGCGCATGAACTACATACGCATTCTGCCGGGTGACAAAGTGTCCGTGGAAATGTCCCCTTATGACCTTTCCCGTGGGCGAATCATCTATCGGTATAAATAAATTAGAGGAAATCCAAAACAAGGATCAATGAAAGTCAGGGCATCTGTAAAGAAGCGATCGGCAGACTGTAAAATCGTACGTAGAAAAGGGAAGGTCTATATCATCAACAAGAAAAACCCTAAGTTGAAACAGCGCCAAGGGTAATCTGAACTAAAAAAGCAACGGAAAATGGCACGTATTGCCGGTATTGATTTGCCAAGAAACAAGCGCGGAGTAATCGGTCTAACCTATATCTTCGGCATTGGTCGCTCCTCCGCCAAGCGCATCCTGGAAGCGGCAGGGATTGATGAGAGCGTAAAAGTGGAAGCCTGGACCGATGACAACGTCCGGGAAATATCCCGCATCATCACCACGGACTTCAAGACAGAGGGCGAACTGCGCACAGAGGTGTCCCTCAACATCAAGCGCCTGATGGATATCGCCTGCTACAGAGGCCTGCGCCACCGAAAAGGCCTGCCCCTGCGCGGCCAGCGTACCCGTACCAACGCCCGTACGCGCAAAGGAAAGCGTAAGACGGTAGCCAACAAGAAGAAGGCTACGAAGTAATCATTCATAGAGGCACCTATCTGCGGTGCACCACCATAATAGAAAGTAATGGCAAAGTCAACTAAAAAAGTCAAAAAACGCAATGTAAAAGTCGAGTCGGAAGGCTTCGTTTACGTACAGGCTACGTTCAATAATATCATTGTGTCGCTGACCAACAAACAGGGCCAGGTCATCTCCTGGGCCTCCGCAGGCAAAGCCGGCTTCCGCGGTTCTAAAAAGAACACCCCCTACGCTGCACAGGTTGCCGCAAATGATGCCGCAAAGGTAGCTTATGAGGCCGGTATGCGCACCGCCGAAGTTTTTGTCAAAGGGCCGGGCTCCGGCAGGGAAGCCGCTATCCGTGCGATAGACGCATCCGGCATACGGGTCCTCCGCATCAAAGACGTGACGCCAGTCCCTCACAACGGTTGCCGCCCTCCCAAGCGCAGAAGAGTTTAATCCAGGTAAAAGAAATCAGGTCCAATGGCAAGATATACAGGTCCAAAGACGAAAAAAGCGAGAACCTTCGGGGAAGCTATCTATGGGAACGACCGCTCATTCGAACGCCGAAAATTCCCTCCGGGTCAGCATGGTATGACCCGCAAGCGCAAGCAGCGCTCTGACTATGCCGTCCAGCTGACGGAAAAGCAGAAGGCAAAATATACGTATGGCGTCCTGGAACGCCAGTTCCGCAAAACGTTCGAACGCGCTACCAGCAAGCACGGGGTAACCGGCGAAGTGCTGCTCCAGCTCCTGGAAGCCCGCCTGGATAACGTAGTGTACCGCCTGGGCATCGCCCCAACGCGCGACGCTGCCCGCCAGCTCGTCACGCACAAGCATATCGTCGTAAACGGAGTACTCACCAACATCCCTTCGTACTCCCTGCGCCCCGGTGACGCCATCAGCGTCCGCGGGAAGTCCCAGGGATTGGAAGTGGTACGCAACAGCGTCAGTGCAAAAAACGACGGACGCCGATACGCGTGGCTGGAGTTCAACCCGGATAAAATGGAAGGTAAGTTCCTGGAATATCCAACCCGCGAACAGATACCAGAGAAAATCAACGAACAGCTTATCGTCGAATTATATTCGAAGTAAGAACCACCGTTTTGACAGCAGGAAGTATTCCTGCTGTCAAAATGCGTTTTGGATTTCAGGCCTCCGCGCACTGGCTTTTCTTAAAGTATTCCAGATCAATTATGAGTATACTCAATTTCCAGAAGCCCGATAAAATTGTAATGCAGAAGTCTAACAATTTTGAAGGGCTTTTCGAATTCAAACCGCTCGAACCAGGCTTCGGCCAAACGATCGGAAACTCGCTCCGGAGGGTGCTCCTCTCTTCATTAGAGGGCTATGCTATCTCCGCGGTGCGCATCGCCGGCGTAGAACACGAGTTCGCAACCATCCCCGGCGTAGTCGAAGACGTGGTGGAGATTATTCTCAACCTCAAACAGGTACGCCTCAAGAAAATAATCTCCGATGACGAAAGTGTGGTAGATAAAATCTACTTTACCGTCAGTGGTAAAAACAAGTTCGTAGCGAAAGATATCGAAGCGCATACCAACGTCTTCAAAGTTATGAACCCGGATCTTCACCTCTGTACGATGGAGCCCTTCGTCAACCTCGAAGTGGAACTCACCATCACGAAGGGTAGAGGGTACGTGCCGGCAGATGAAAACCTGCCTAAAGATGCTCCTATAGGGGTCATTCCGGTAGACGCAATCTATACGCCTATCAAAAACGTCTCCTATAAACTGGAGAACACCCGCGTGGGCCAACGTACAGATTACGAAAAACTCACCATAGAGGTCAAAACAGATGGTACTATCCACCCGGAAGATGCTATCAAAGAGGCCTCCCGAATCCTCATCCAACACTTGATGTTGATTACGGATGAGAATATCACCTTCGACGATGCCGCCAGCAGGGAAGATAATATTGTGGATGAGCATATCCTCCACATGCGCAAACTGCTCAAGACCTCCCTCGAAGACCTCGACTTGTCCGTGCGCGCATACAACTGCCTCAAAGCAGCTAAAATCAATACGCTCGCCGAACTGGTGCAGTACGATACCCACGAATTGCTCAAATTCCGCAACTTCGGTAAGAAATCGCTGGTCGAAATAGAAGAATTGCTCCAGGAAAAGGGCCTGACCTTCGGGATGGACCTGGCAAAATACAAACTGGACGAAGAATAACCCGGTAGCGAAACATGGCTCTTCGCTCCCCCCTTTTTTGTTCACCTGTGCAATAACCGGAACCTCGGGAAGCCATCTCGATATCCCTTGCTGTTCGGTGTTGCGAAGTAAATTTTTTAAAAAATACAATGAGGCACGGAAACAAAGTGAATGCCTTGGGCCGCAAATCTGCCCACCGCCACGCGCTCCTGCGCAACTTAGCTATCGCGTTGATTGAGCACAAGTCAATCACTACCACACTGGCCAAGGCCCGCGAACTGCGCAAGTTCATCGAACCGCTGATCACAAAATCCAAAAACGATACGACCCATAACCGCCGGGTGGTGTTCAGCTACCTCCAAAACAAAGAGGCTATCAAGGAACTCTTCGGCACAGTCCGCGACAAAGTGGGCGAGCGCCCCGGGGGCTATGCACGCGTCATAAAGCTCGGCTTCCGTAAAGGAGATGCCGCTGAAATCGCTATGATCGAGCTGGTGGATTTCAATGCAGTCTATCAGTCAGGGGATTCTTCCTCCAAATCCGCCGCTTCAAAACGCCGCGGCCGCCGGGGTGGAAAGGCAAAGGCAGCTGCTGAAACGAGCGCAGCAGCCACTCCTGTAGATACAGCCACAGAATCAAAGAAGGCCTCTGATGAAAACGCTTCGGATTCCGACAGCGGGGATTCATCGGATAGCAACGACTAAATAGCATACCATGTTCCGCAGAGCAAAAAGGCAGTTCCCCGCTTCAAGGGAATTGCCTTTTTGCTTTTTACCTTGTCGTGGCGGGTACATCTTTTTCCATTTTTTTGCTATCTTGGCGCCGCAATTTGCGGATTGACATACCGCGTTTTGCCCAAACACATCCTCTGAGACATCAACAAGCACTTTGGCAATGCCTCATACTGCACACTCCACACAACCCCCTGCAGTCCTCCTCCTGGAAGACGGAACAGTGTTCCACGGCAAAGCTGCCGGTAAAATCGGAACCACCACCGGGGAAATTTGCTTCAATACCGGCATGACCGGCTATCAGGAAATCTTTACCGACCCTTCTTACTTCGGACAACTCCTGGTGGCTACCAACGTCCATATCGGAAATTATGGGGCTAAACGCAGCGAGACGGAGTCGGCTTCCATCAAAATCGCCGGCCTGATCTGCAAAAATTTCACCGTGCCATACTCTCGGCCCCAAGCCGATTCTTCCATCCAGGAATATTTCGAGCAGGAAGGTCTGGTCGGAATCTCCGATATAGATACGCGGGCCATCGTTCGCCATATCCGCAGCAAAGGGGCGATGAACGCCATCATCTCTTCTGATTGCACCGACCTGGAGGCCCTGCGTGAGCAGTTGCAAAATGCCCCCCAAATGGCAGGGCTGGAGCTGGCCTCGCAGGTGAGCACGCCCCGTGCCTATACGGCGGGAGATCCCTCGGCCCCACTGCGCGTAGCCGCCCTGGATTTTGGAATCAAACAAAATATCCTGGATTGCCTGGTCGAGCGGGGTTGCTTCGTACAGGTCTTTCCCGCAAAAACGCCGCACGAGGAACTACGAGCTTTCTCCCCGCACGGCTACTTCTTGTCCAATGGCCCCGGCGACCCGGCCGCTATGGATTACGCTGTCCAAACCGCTAAAGCTATCCTGGCCGAGAAAAAACCGTTGTTCGGAATCTGCCTCGGCCACCAGTTGCTGGCCCTCGCCCTGGATATCCCTACGTTCAAAATGCACCATGGCCACCGCGGAATCAACCACCCCGTGAAAAACATACGCACCGGCCATTGTGAAATCACCAGCCAAAACCACGGGTTTGGCATTGACCCGGAAGGCGTGAAGGCCAATGCCGACCGCCTGGAGATCACCCACGTAAACCTCAATGACGGCTCTATCGAAGGTATCCGGATGAAACACCAAACTGCTTTTTCCGTCCAGTACCACCCGGAGGCTTCCCCCGGACCGCACGACGCGCGCTACTTGTTCGATGAGTTTGTACAATCCATGCAATAATTTTTTAAACCAAAAATATCCCGACTGCCATGAGTTCAATCATAGATGTTCATGCAAGGCAAATCCTCGACTCGAGGGGCAACCCGACTGTAGAGGTCGAAGTCATTACGGAAGAAGGCGCTTTTGGCCGCGCAGCCGTGCCCTCCGGTGCTTCTACCGGAAAACACGAAGCGGTGGAACTGCGCGACGGCGACGCGTCTCAGTACCTGGGAAAGGGCGTCCTGCGCGCAGTAGATAATGTGATCGAGGAAATTGCCGATGAGTTGATCGATACGGACGTGTTCGACCAGGTCGCTATTGACCGCCTTATGATCGAGCTGGACGGCACAGAAAATAAGTCTAAGCTGGGGGCTAATGCCATACTCGGGGTTTCCCTCGCCGTAGCTAAGGCCGCCGCCGAAGAGGCCGGCCTCCCCCTTTACCGCTACCTCGGCGGGGTACACGCTTCTACCTTGCCCGTACCTATGATGAACATCCTGAATGGGGGCTCTCATGCAGATAATAGTATTGATTTTCAGGAATTCATGATTATGCCGGTCGGTGCGGAAACGTTTTCAGAGGGCCTGCGTATGGGTGCCGAGGTGTTCCACCACCTGAAAAGTGTCCTGAAAAAGAAAGGGTATTCCACAAATGTAGGAGATGAGGGCGGCTTTGCCCCCAACATCAAATCCAATGAGGAGGCAGTGGAAACGGTATTGCAGGCTATCGAAGTGGCTGGCTACCGCCCAGGTGAAGATATCGTGCTCGCTATGGACGCTGCATCTTCAGAATTCTTCCTGGAAGAGGAAGGGGTATATCATTTTAAAAAGTCAAATGGCGCAAAACTGACGCCGTCCGAAATGGTCAACTTCTGGAAGGAGTGGACACAGAAATATCCCATCTACTCTATCGAAGATGGCCTGGCCGAAGACGACTGGGACGGTTGGATCGAACTGACCAAAACACTCGGCAGCAAAATCCAGCTGGTCGGCGACGACTTCTTCGTGACGAATACCAAGCGTTTACAAAAGGGGATTGAACGCAATGCAGCAAACTCCATCCTGGTAAAAGTCAATCAGATCGGTACACTCACGGAGACCATCGAAGCGGTTCAACTGGCTACGCGCAACAGCTATTCGTCCGTGATGAGCCATCGCTCGGGCGAAACGGAAGATACGACCATCGCCGACCTCGCTGTAGCCCTGAATACCGGCCAAATCAAAACGGGCTCGCTCTCGCGCTCCGACCGGATCGCTAAGTACAACCAACTGCTGCGCATCGAAGAAGAACTCGACGAAGCGGCGTTTTACCCGGGTTGGGGCATCTTTCGCAAAAAAGCGTAACTTTGGGGAAAACCCTCATAGCGTATGAACAGGCTTTTTCAACCACTGCTGGAACTGGCACCGCGCCCACTGCGCAACCGCTATGCCCTCGTCCTCGTGTTCTTCGCCTTTTGGATGCTGCTGATAGATAAACACGACTTCGTCACCCAGTGGCGTCTGCAACGCACCGTCAATAAGCTGGAACAGGAAAAAGCCTACTACTTTGAAAAAATCGAACAAGCGGAACGCGACCGGCAAAACCTGGAAACAAACGGGGAAAGATTCGCTCGCGAACGCTATTACATGAAAAAACAGGGGGAAGACGTCTTTATTATCGAAGAAAATGATTAGACCTTATGCAAAGGGTCAGCGGGATAAAAAGTCTCTTTTGACTCCTCAAGGATTTCCTCGCAGTAAGTGAACCAGACACGCCTTCTTCCCTTCGATGCTGTTGTAATTATCATAAGAACCATATCTACTTTCCGTCATGTCAGTTCTCGTCAATAAGTTCTCCCGCGTCATTGTACAGGGGTTCACAGGTAAAGAGGGTACGTTCCACGCCACGCAAATGCTGGAATACGGCACTAATGTAGTGGGAGGGGTAACCCCGGGAAAAGGAGGTACTACGCACCTGGATTGCCCGGTTTTCAATACGGTCCAACATGCCGTTGAGCAAGCAGGGGCAGACACGTCCGTCATTTTTGTGCCTCCGTTTTTTGCAGCCGACGCCATTATGGAAGCGGCCGACGCCGGTATCAAAGTTATTATCTGTATCACGGAAGGCATCCCCGTCCAGGATATGGTCAAAGCGAAAGCCTATCTCCAGGGCCGCAACTGCCGCCTGATCGGACCCAACTGCCCCGGCGTGATTACGCCGGAAGAAGCAAAATGCGGCATTATGCCGGGCTTCATCCACCGCAAAGGTACAATCGGCATCGTTTCCCGCTCGGGCACGCTTACGTATGAAGCCGTAGATCAAATCACCCGCGCAGGCTTGGGACAATCTACCTGCATCGGGATTGGTGGCGACCCCATCGTGGGAACTTCTACCAAAGAAGCAGTCGAGCTATTGATGAATGACCCTGAAACAGAGGGGATTATCATGATTGGCGAAATCGGGGGCGGCATGGAGGCAGAAGCAGCTCACTACATCCAGGCGTTCGGCACCAAACCAGTGGTCGGGTTCATCGCAGGCCAGACAGCCCCGAAAGGCCGGAAAATGGGCCACGCAGGGGCTATTATCGGTGGCGCCGACGATACGGCAGAGGCGAAAATGCGCATCATGGACGCTTGCGGCCTCCATGTCGTGCAATCCCCGGCCCGGATAGGGGTGACCATGCTGGAAGCACTAGGAAAAAGATAACAGCAGGATCAGAACAATACTCAACAGCACTACCGCAGCAACAAACAGGTAAACCTGGTTGTTGCTGCGGTAGGTGTCGTACATCAATTCCATCAAATCTATCCACTCCAGGCGCTTGGCTAAGGGTTCGTGTGCCAATACAAAATACTTAGCGCGATTGCTGTGCAGGTGATCTCCGTGCTTTTTCAGAATAAAGAAGCTCCGGTCCATATACGCCAAATCAAAAAGCTCAGCCTCAGAGTCGCGCTCCTTGTGCTCTAAAAGAAATTTGTTAGGCTGCTCCAGGATGCGCCAGTGGCCAGCTGATACATCGCCGTTCACCGATATGAGGTACTCGCCCCCGGGATTAAAGAAGTGAAGGACGCTGTCGTGAAACTTGTCGGTATCGCGAAATTCCATCCACGCCCTGCCTGTGAAGTGCTCTTCTTCGTGAAGATCTTCACTGCGGGGACGAATCTTGGGAATCATCCAGTCCAGGTATTCATCCATTGACCCGAGGTCGGGTAAGTCAGTCCGGAATGCCTGCCCCAGGTTGGAGATCAATTTTTGGTTCGGTGCAGCCAAGGGAGTATGTTTTTTCTGGATTCTATTGCTCTGCCGCCCAGTCTTTCCGTTTGCCGAAATATCGGGGGTGTACGATGAGCAGGCCGAAACTGACGCCGTCTTCTTTTCCCGTCTTGGAGTGATGGGCACCATGTGCCCGCAGGATAGCCCTGGAATAGGTCGAATCCAACTGCCGGAACCACTTGAAGCGGCGGTGGATATATACGTCGTGGATCAGGAAATAGATCAACCCGTAAATCGAAATGCCAATCCCTACGAAGAGAAGCCAAAACTGTGGTGTGGAAAGTCCTATGATATACGACAGGGCGCTGGGGATGGCAAATACCAGGAAAAAAAGGTCGTTTCGTTCAAAAAAGCCATGTTTTTCATGGTGGGGCTTGTGGTGGTCTTCGTGCCATGACCATAACCATCCGTGCATAAGGTACTTATGCGCGAGCCAGGCCACGAATTCCATCCCGAGGATGGTCAGGAGAACGATGCAGGTGTAAATCACATAAGACATGGATCGAAAGTTGATGCGTCAAATGAAGAGAAAAAACAAAACTTGAAGCATAAACAATGCGGCCGCCACAATGTTTTTGCTGTTCCGTACCCAAAGGGCAAAGAGTATTTGTAGAGGCAAAGATACGGCAAACCAGCCAAAGTAGTTCTTGAGGGGCACTTGATTGTTCTCCCAGGACCACATGCCGTACTGCATGGCATCGGGTTCTATGAGTACATCGAGCATTACCATGGCCAGGGCAGATAGCAATGCCTGTAGTCCGGCCGGAGTCCCAGGGGCGAGCAAGTGGACAAACGCCGCCGCCGAAAGGGTCACCAGGACCCAGTTTATGCCAATCATCAAAGGGGTGCCCCAGAGTTTGGGACCCAACACTTCCCCGTACGCATAATGCCCAAATAAGCGACCGGTCTGTATGCCGTACAGCTCGGCAAGAAAGCCGCTCAAATAGCAAAGGACCACGAAAAGGTAGAGCCTGCGGCCCTGTCCGGGCTGAAACCAGAGCAGGATACCCGTGGAAACAAGCAGGTTGAGGGGCGTGAGCCGCATAAACTCAGGGTGTATCGGCAGCAGGACGCCCGCTACGCCTACGGTGTACAAGAGGGCTAAAACAGCGATGGCTTTCCTTTCAGGGGTCTGCAGGACAGCTTTGATAAAGGAGTTCATGAGGCCGGGTACTTTCTGGCGATGAAGGAATCGGTCAATCTGGCCGACAGCAGGCACAGGGGAATCCCGCCCCCGGGATGGGCGCTGCCTCCACAGAAATACAGGTCCCGGATGCGGGAGGAGAAATTGGGGTGCCGCAGGAAAGCAGCCATCCGGTTGTTTGAACTGGTCCCGTAGAGCGCACCAAGGTGCGAAGAGGTCCTGCTCTCGATGGTCCGCGGATCCAGGATGTCCTCACATTCGATTAAAGTACCTAAATCCACGTTGAGGGCACGGCTCAGCTTTGCAATGGCATTGCGTCGGCACCGCGCAATGATCGAATCCCAGTCCTGACCGGAGTTGTAGGGCACATTGATCATGACAAACCAGTTCTCACATCCGTCAGGGGCGTCTCCAGGGGTGTATTTTGAAGTGATATTGACGTAAACGGTAGGATCATCGCCGACTTCCCCGCGGGACATACACGCGAACTCGTGGCGGTAGTCGCCGCTGAAAAAGATATTGTGCATATCTAGTTCGGGGAACGGGCGCTTTACGCCCCAGTAGAAAATGAGGGCAGACGTAGATTTCTCCTGCCGCAGAGTCCGCTCGGGCCTGGGCTGATCCGGGAGCAGTTTGCTGTAGGTAAAAAAGATGTCCATATTGCTCACAATGGCATCGAAGGGGCGGTGCGTTCCGTTTACTTCCAGCCCGGTCGCACGTCCGTTTTTTACCTCTATGCGCGTCACAGGGCTGTTGAAATGGAAGGTGGCTCCTTTGCGCCTGGCCAACTCGAAGATACTGGTACTTATGGCATACATGCCGCCTCGGGGATAAAAGGCGCCGATATGGTATTCAAAATGGGGGATAATGGTGAGCAGCCCCGGCGTTCTATAAGGGCTGGAGCCGTTGTACGTGGCGTAGCGGTTGAATAACTGCACCATCCTGGGGTGCTGGAGGTAGCGCTCGTTGACCGCATTCATAGAGCGGAAGAGATCCAGCGCCGGGATTTGGAGCATGGCTTTGGCTACTTTCCAGGAAAGCCAGGTTTCAGGCAGGTGCAGGGATTTTTCGAGAAATATCCGCCCGGTGAGCTCGTATTTGTACGCACTATCGTCCAGGAGGCGCAGTACTTGCCGGGCAGGGACTTGAAAGGTTTGCTCGACCTGCAGGGCGAAGCGGGCCTTATCGGCAGGTGCTGACAGGCGCACCCCGTCGTCCCAGAAATAGTTGCAAAGGGTGTCCAGGCGCTCGTATTGAAAATGCGACTCCACTCGTTCGCCTGCTGCCTCAAATATTTCTTCGACGTACCGGGGCATGGTAAACAAAGAGGGCCCAGCGTCAAAGCGGTACCCGCCCAGGGTGAATTGCGAGAGCTTGCCCCCGGGATAGGCGTTGGCTTCAAAGACTTCAACTTCAAATCCGCGGGCAGCGAGGCGGGCGGCAGTGGCCAGCCCCCCTATGCCGGCGCCGATAATTCCTATTTTCAAACCTTTCTGTTTTTGTGTGACAGGCGTAAGCGTATACATCTGATATCAGAGAGATTACAACAAAGATTGCGAAAATAGGTTTTTTAGCCGATTGGATATGTTACCTGGTGCAATGGGAGTTCTATGAAAAATTCAGTTCCCTGATTTTCAATAGTCCGAAAATATATGCTCCCGCCTGCCTGTAGGATGATGTTGCGGCATATCGCCAACCCCAGCCCCATACCGGAGGATTTGGTGGTGAAATTGGGGTAAAAAACGCTTTCCTGAATGGCCTCCGGAATGCCCGTCCCGTTGTCGCGGAAGCGGATGCGGGCCGTAGGGCCGACGGTGTCGAGCTGTACTTGTATGTCGGGTATCCGCTCCGGGGGGATGGCCTGGAAGGCGTTTTGGAGCAGGTTGTTGAACACGCGCACCAGTAAGCGGCGATCGGCGAAGACCCATATTTCCTCTTCGGGTAGTTCCACGTGCAAGGTATTCTGGCCCTGTCGAAAAAGCTCTACGGAGACCAACAGAGCCTCGGCAAGGGGTACGGGCTGGTTTTCCGCCTGCGGCATCTGGGCGAAGTTGGAGAATTCGGTGGCGATGCGCGCCAGTCCGTCCACTTGTTCGGAAAGGGTAGCCGCGGCGTCGGGCAGCAGGGTGCCGATGCGTTCCGGCTCTCGTTGGTAGGCGTGGAGCAGATACTGTATGCTGAGCTTCATCGGCGTGAGTGGGTTTTTTATCTCATGGGCCACCTGTCTGGCCATTTCCCGCCAGGCTTTTTCCCGCTCGCTTTGCCGTAATTGACGCGCGCTGGCGTCAACTTGCTCGATGGCGGCATTGTATGCCCGCACGAGTTCCCCGATTTCATCTTCTTCGTTCTCCCAGGTTAAGGGTCGGTTTTCTCCGATGCGGAAGCTGCGCAGGTTCTCGCTGATATTTGCCAGGGGCTCCGTGAGTTGGTTGGCTATCCAGATTGCTGCACTGACGGAAAGCAGGAGCAGGAAAATAGAAACCATGAGCATGGCACCCAAAAAATTTTTCAGCCCTTCCGACAGCCGTTCGGAGGGATGTTGAAAGGGGATGCTTAAAAAGGGTGCCTTTTCCAAGGGTGCCCTGGAAACGGGCAGGTATAAAACTTGTACCGGGAGGCCCCGCAGGTATTCGTTTTGGAGTACATAAGGAGCTTTGCTGGCCTTGAGTTGCTTTGCAACAGCGTCGGGAAGCCTTACCGCCCGCAGCTTCGCCTGGTAGATGTCCCTTCCGGAAGAGGCGAGGAGGTACCCTTTTTCATCGTAGAGGTCCAGGTCGAGATCGAACTGCCGTGCAATCCGGAGCAGGAGGCTGTCGGCGGCCTTGCTATCGGCGACTACCGGTTGTCGGCCCAGTTCATCTCGCGCCCTGCCAGCCTGCCGTAGAATTCGGTTTTCCGCGTCCTGGATGGAGTATTGGCGAAAAAACGGAATGGCAATCAGGATGAAAAGGGAGAAGGTGCCTATGGCAATGCCGAGGGCCATCCGCTGCACCTTTCCTCTGAACTGAACATTCCAGTTGAACGGCAGGGAAAGACCCGGGGCCGGCCAGCGCCAGCGCTTGTACGTCCACGCGAGCAGCGCGCTGAGCAGGAGTATGCTGATAAAGAAAAGGGCAAAATTGGGAAGCAGTTGGGGGTATCCGGGCAACGAACGGTCGGCATATACGCGCATGCCCGAGGGCAGAAGAGCATAGTAGGCAATTCGCCCATTGTACATGCCGGAATATTCAGCCTTCAGGGAGGAGGCGGGCGTGCCTTTTCTTTTTTGCAACAAGTTCTGCAGCCGGTTCCAGGGTATGCCGGGCCCTTCGCCGAAGGATTCTATGCCCTGGTCGGGCTTGTACAGAGCCAACCGAAGGGGGCTGCTGCTGGCCCAGGCTGCCGATTCAGACAGAATGCGACGATAGACGCGGGTACTGCCAGGATCGTCGGACGGGACGCGTTGCAGGCGGATAGCTTCCCCGGCGCTGCTGCGCAGGAGCGCGGCTTCTTTCTCTAGTTGAAAGGTATGCGTAAAGGCAGTAGCCGTCCCAGCAAAAAAGAGTGTCCATACCACTGTCCAGGTAAGGCTGTTGCTGCGGTAATCGAGAAAAAGGTCGAAGAGTAGGAGATAAGAAAACGCGAGCAGGGCAAGGGGAGGGGCTTCAACCCCCAACCCACGGGCAAGGCCGGGCAAAAAAGCAGAACAGGCGAAAAGCCCAAAGAGGATCAGCTTTGTATAAGTCAGGGATACCGTTGTGCGGAAAGTGCGCAGCAGCGTTTCAGACAGCAGGTACAAAGCGATGCTTGCCGTACCGATGAGCAGCAGCAACCCCCAGGCGGAGGGGACTGACCCAAGCAATGCCTCGAGCCCAAAAGCGGTGTGCTGTCCAAGTACATACGCACGAAGCCCCCAGAGCATCCCGGCAAGTGCCGCCCATGCCCACAAGGGGAAAAAAGCCCGCCAGACGGTGCGCAAGATGGATAACGCAATCATATATAAATTATACAATATGCGAAAGTACAAACATAATCTGTAATTTGAATAGGATAAGTGGTTTTGTGGCCATCTTCGGGATACAGACCCCTTGCAGCGCGCCATAAAATTACATACCTTTGTCCTGCCGCAGGCTACCCTGTCGCGGGCTGGCGACCTCGGTCGCCGGCATGAGGAAAGTCCGGACAACGCAGCGCGCCACACCATCTAACGGATGGGGCCCGGCCTCGCGCCGGGTACAGATAGTGTCACAGAAACGAGACTTCCCGGGTCGTTCCGGGTAAAGGTGAAAACGTGCGGTAAGAGCGCACGCTGCCCCGCAGCAATGCGGGGTGGGGATAAACCTTGTGGGTTGAAATGCCATGTACACCCCAACTCCAAAAGAGCAGGGTTGCGCGCCTTGTTTTCCCTAAGGGGAAAGTTGGGGGGGGTAGGCAGATGGACCCCGGTCGCGAGGCCGGGGCTAGATAAATGACAGGGCGCCCCCCTGGTGGGGGCCGACAGAATCCGGCTTATCGGCCTGCGGCCAATTAGATTTTTTGCGCGGGGAATCCTCGAGGGGTCAAAAAGGCCCTTTCTCGCCCATGCTTGCCTTTTTTCGGTCATATAGCAGAGCTATACTCCCTCAAAAAGCCTTCGCATGGACAAAAATGACTCTTTTTTCCCCTCTCGCTGACCCCGCGCAACAAGTCAATTAAAAAGGGGCGGTGTTTTCACCGCCCCTTTTTAATTGGTTATTGTCCGCTCAGCGCGGCAAAGTCAAAGAGCAGGGAGAACCGGAGGGTATTGTCGAGTGGATTCCGTTGGTTGGTGGTCGGGACGAGGTAAGAAAAGTTGAGTCCGAAGATATTGTATTTGAGGCCCAGGCCAACGGTGAAGAATTTGCGGTTGCCCTTCTGGCGGTGTTCGTTAAAAAAGCCGGTGCGTACGGCAAACTGGTCGCTGTACCAGTACTCTGCGCCGACGGAGTACATGATTTCGCGCAGCTCCTCGCTGAAACCTTCGGGGGCGTCGTTCCAGGAAGAAAAGATGGCATTGATGGGGGAGATATCCTTGTAGTCGGGGTTTCCATCGCCGTTTCCATCGCAGTCTTTGCCCTGGCAGGGCGTCGGCACGAGGAGTTTGTTGATATCCGAGGTGAAGGTGACTTTGTTGTAGTCGTCGAGATTGAGGGTCCAGGCAGCTCCCAGGCCGAAGTTGGCGGGGAGGAAGTCGCGGAAGCGGTTGTTGGTGTAGGTGATTTTGGAGCCTATATTCGTCAGCGCGAGGCCGATGGTCAGTTCCGACTCGCCCTGCCGCAAATCAATGGGAGTATTGTAGGTCATGGAAAAGTCGGCGGCGCCGGCAATGCCCGGCTCTATGGTTTCCCCGTTTACAATCTGCCCGGCGGCGAGGTTGGAGTAGATGAATTTGGCACTGACGGCAGCGGAGAGGTTATCGGCGAGTTTGCGCGAGTAGGCGGCTGCAATTTCGTATTCCCTGGGGCGGCCTGTGTTGAGGGGCTGTCCGTTGGGGTCGGTGAACTGGATACTGCCGAGGGAAAAATAGCGCAGCCCAACTCCTATGGCCTGGTTTTGGTCGAGTTTGTAGAAGCCGGTGAGATAGGCTAAATAGACATCGCTGAGGCCCAGTGCGCGCAGCCAGGGGGTGTACGTGGCTGATACGCCCATCTGCTCGCTGGAAAAGGCGAGTTTGGAAGCGTTGAAGTGCATGGCGTTGGCATCCGGGGAAAGGGCGATCCCCGCATCTCCCATGGCACCCGAGCGGGCGTCGGCGACGATGCGCAGGAAAGGAACGGCGGTCACCACCGTATTGGTACAGGGCGTACCGTCGAGGTTGTAGTACTTTCCGTCCTGTCCCAGCGTACACTGTGCCCAGGCGGGCAATGCCGCTGCCCACAAGGCGGAGCATACTAGTATGTAGCGTAATCCTTTCTTCATTGGTCCTTTACTTAGATTATAAATTTTTTACAAATATAAAAAGCCCAGAAAGTATCATCTGTATTTATTTTAACATATTGCGGGGGCAGCAGAGGGAAAAGAGTCGTTTTGCCTGCACGGAGGCTTTTTGAGGGAGTCTAAGCGTGCTGTGAGACCCAAAAAGACCGATGCGGACAAAGAAAGGGCTTTTTTGGCCCCCTCGAAGATTCCCCTCGCAACAAGTTTATTGAATGCACTTTCTGTGCCAAATCCTCTCTTTTACGAAAAAAAACGGTACTTATTTTAACAGTACCAATTTTTCGAATGTGCTTTCGCCTTCGATGCTTTGGGCGCCGGGCAGGGTGGTGCGGATTTTGACCTTGTAGAGGTACACGCCGCGGGCTAATCGGTCGCCGTAGTCATCGCGTCCATCCCAGGGGATACAGTCGTCCCGGCGCAGCGAACCATCGGAAAAGAGGGATTGTGAGATGGTTTTGACGAGCCGTCCGGATATCGTGTAGATTTGGATCAGGGCTTCGATAGGCTGGTTGGCGAAATTATGGTCGAACTGAAAGCAGGTGTAGTCCGTAAAGGGGTTAGGATAGTTGAGTACCTGTTGCAGGGCGATGCCTTCGGAGCTGGCGACGATGAATTCCGTATAGCCTTCCGAGGCGTTGTTGGCGATGTCCCAAGCTTTTACGCGGATGCGGTGGGTACCTTCCGACAGGTTCGCGAGGGGATAGCGGGCTTCCCCCTTGCGGTAGTCGTCGAGGGCGGCGGTAAAGAAGTCGTTGAGCACGATGGAGTTTTGAGTTTGTTCGTCGAGGACGGCTTCCAGGTCGTGCCCTATGCTGTTGCCTACGACGTTGATGCCGTTGTCGTCGCTCAAGCGTACCAGCAGGAGGGGGTTGGGTTCGGTGATGCTGCCGGGGATGAAGTCGAAGTTGTTCATGAACACTTCGACGACAGGCCCTGTGCGGTCGCTGACTTGCGCGGGGCTGTTGCCTCCGATGACGAACTGCTCGTAATGCCCTGCGGCATCGGTCTGCGTGGATGCATGGGCGGCGAAATAGCTGATTTTGCCGTTGCCAAAGGCGTAGTTGATGTCTTTTGGCACGATGAAGGTGAAGCGGAACTGGCCCTTGCGGATGGAAGATCGCCCGCGGAAGAGCGCATTTTTCTGGATTTGATAGGGATAGGCATAGCTTCCGGCATCCTGGCCCAGGGTGGCGGTCTGGATACTTTTGTCAAAAACAGTAGGGTAGAGCACCCCGTTGAAGTCTTCGAGCACGCGCCCGTTGAAATCGGTGACTTCGCCCTGTACTTCCACGCGTTGGAGGGCGCGCAGGGTATCGGTCTGCCCGCTGACGGGCATGCTGTCTATGGCAGTGGTCCGTATTTGGTAGCGGGGGATGGCCAGTTGCTGGGAGGGGTCTCCGATGAGGCTGAACTTTCGCGAATTGGTGGTGATGCCGATGCTGGAAGAGCTGTTTTTGGCTTGCCGCATGGCTTCTCCCAGGGCTGGGTATCGGTCGTTTTGGCGGCTGAACAGCGCAGCCAGGGACTTTTCCGTAAGGACGGCATTTTGGTTGGCAAACACGGCGCGGGTGGTGGTCATGAGGGCCATGGCACCGCCCTGCGGGTTGAGGAAGGCCTCTTCCCCGGCCGAGCTGAAGGTCGGGTCGTCATAATTGGTAAACGAGCAGGTGGCGGTCAGGAAGAGGGTTTGCCGGTCGAGGTTTTTCCAGTTGAGGATATCGGGGATCGTCAGGATGCGCTCCTGGGCCCACCCGTTTGGCCCTCCGTGTCCGAGGTAAGTGACGATGAGGGCTCCTTTGAAGATAGCTTCGTTGATGGCCTCGGTGACGCCAGGTACGCGGTTCCCCCCGCTGGTGGCAGTTTGCGGGTAGGCGTCCACGAATACTTTTTCGAGGTTGAGCGCAGGGAAGGCCGTTTGTATATCGTCTGCGATGATATTGGCATCCCGGGTGTGTTGCATCCCGTCTTCGTCATCGCCGACGACGAGCATCCGGTTGCGCCAGTCGGAAAGCGTCGCCGGGGCGGTGTCGTAGTGGATGATCTTGGCGACGACCCCGGAGGCTTCTTCCGGGGTATTGACGGGCAGGCGCCCTACGCCGACTTGCAGGCGGCCGGAGAGAGGGTCGCTGCCCGCCACCGGCTCGAGGAGCGCGAAATAATCGTCGGCGGGGAAGGCAAACAGAGGGTTGAAAGATTCGTTCTGCCAGGTCGGGATGTGGTCGCCGCCGAAGCCGTAAATATCGCGGGCGTCAAAAGAGCCATCTCCAAACAGCAGCAGGTATTGAAACCCGGGGTCGCGCAGATACACCATGCGGGCAAAGTTGCGGATGGCGCTGGGGTCTTTCTTTCCGGAAGAAAATTCATTATAGATTTGTTGCACCTCGACGGCCTCGACGACCAGCCCGCTGTGCTTCCTGCGGTGTGCGGCTAACTGGGCGGCCTGTGCTGCCATAGAGGCCGGATAGATGAGCAGGAGGTCGGCGCGGGAGATGCCGTGCAGGTTCTGGTTTTCGACTTTGCCGACTGCCTTGGGCGTGTACAGCGCTTTGGCAGGGTTGAACGCCACGAACTGCCGCAGCGTCTCGCTGGCTGTCCGGAAGCGGATTTGCTGAGGGCTGCGCTCTGTGGCCTGCGCCATGGGCCGCAGGGGATGGCTTATGTCCCACACGGCAATATCGGCAGTGGCGCCGTTGAGTTCAAACGCGCTGGTGGGCTGTCCCAGGGTCTCGATATCCCGGAATGCCATCTGGTCGCCTGTGAACACCAGTCGGCGGCGCGCTTGCAGCTCGATGTAGTCCACCCATCCTTCACTGCCGTCGTTGGGGCCACCGGGGGGAGCGTAGCGGATGATGGCTTCTACGGCATCGCTGTTGAGGTTGAGGCTGCCTTCCAGCAGGGCGTTCTTGGCGTAGTCGCGTATGTTGTCGAGCTCGCCCTCGAGCTCGACCACGCGCTCTGCGAGGCCGGAAGTGAGCGTCGTGCCGTTCAGGCTAAGGGTGAAGCGCGAGGTTTGGAGTGCGCGCAGCGCCATTTCCGCCCGCACGAGTACCGGGCTTTCCGCGATGAGGTTGGGAAAGTTGAAGAACTTATCGTACTTATACTCGCGGACGTTTCGGATTTGATCTCCGTACCAGCGCTTACCGGAGCCCTTCGACTTGACCCACTGGTGCAACAGATTTATTTTGTCGGTTTCCAATCGGGCAAAATCATCGAACCCCTTCGAGGCGTACGTCGCCGTGGCGAGGTTGGCCTGCTCTGCTACCCGTTGGCCTGTTCCGCTCCCGATTTTAAGGAAGTAAAACTGCTGCTGGCTGTAGATGTTTTTTTCCATGGAAAAACGCCCCGTACCCGCTTGGTAGGTCCACTTGTCCGGGCCTTCGGCGTAGAAGAGCAGGTAATCGCCGGAATCGAAGCGGCCGTCGCTCTCGCCTGCTATAAATACCGGGATTTCCACGAGGTCGTCGGGCTTGGGAGCTCCCACTGGTTCGGGTAGCATGCCCCCGGAATTGCCCCACAAGGCGATTTGGCGGGGATCTATGCGATCGATATCTATTTTTAGTTCGTTTTTCAAAAATTCGTAGGATATTTTGTGCATGCCTTCCTGCGCCACAGAAATTTTGTAAATTGTCCCGTTGCGCAGTGCAGATTCGCTGGCAAACTCGCCGGAGCGGGCCTGCGCTTCGGGCTGCGGGGTCCAGGTGGCTTCGAGGCTGTATTCGAGTACCCGATGCACGTTGCCCTGGACGAGCAGGAAGGGGGCAAAACTGATCTTCCCAAAATAGCTTTGTCGGTCCTTCTCGACAAGGGCGTTGTACGAGAGGCGATCCGGGGGAAGGGGCACAGAGGCCGGCCAGGTGCCCGGCAGGGCCTCGGTGCGTAAGTCCAGTACCCGCACCTGTAGCGTACCGCCCCCTTGCACGGGAAAATCGCGGACTACCAGGGGGGTCAGGGGCATGGCATCGTCGTGCAGGGCACCCTTGAACGACCACCAGGACTGGACTCCGTTTTCCGAGCGGATGCGCTGTGGCACAGAGAACCACTCCAGCGTACCGGAAAGGCGCAGCGGTTCAACGGCCCATAGTGGAGACAGGGATACACACAACAAAAAGGTCAAAAGATGAGTCGTACGCATGGGCTGAACAGGATTTACCAAACTCCAAAGATAGCTTGGGCAAACATACTTTCGGCATGGGCCGAGGGCTTCCAGTGATTTTTTCGCCACCGCAGGCCTCTTTTTTAAAAAAGATACACGTTATGAAGGAATAGACTTGTTGCGCGGGGGCCTTTTTACAATGCTCCCGGTCGAGCCCTGCAAAAATAAGCCGACTTTCAAAAAAAAATCCGATATTCGGCGGGGCAGTTTATCCCGTTGCGCCTTGAAAAGTAACCGTATGCCTTCAAGACCAGTCTTTTTACTTGTATTTTTCCTTTCCTACCTGGGGCATATCCTGGCTCAGGACCCTCTGTTCAGCCAGTTCTATGCATCGCCGCTCCAGTTGAACCCGGCTATGGCAGGGGTTGCAGAGGCACCGCGCATCTCGCTGAACTACCGCAACCAGTGGCCTTCCTGGCCCAATGCGTACAGCACGTATGCCCTGGGCTTTGAACAGGCCCTCAACAGCCTAAACAGCGGTTTCGGAATATCGGTTCTGGCAGATGATGCGGGGAACGGCATCTATCGCACGCTGACCCTGCACGCAGTATATAGCTATTCCGTGCAATTAGGAGACGATTTCTTTGCAAAATTCGGTATGGAAGGCGGTGTTTTACAGACGCGGGTGGACTGGGACCGGCTCGTCTTTGGCGACCAGCTCAATCCCTATACCGGGGCTACCCTCCCCGGTGGCGGGGTGGCCCCGAGCGAGGAGAACCGGCCGAGCGGCCTGCAGCGCCTGGCTCCCGACCTCGGTACAGGGCTGGTACTGCACAACAGCAAGGGCTATGTGGGCATCGCCTTGCGCCACCTCAACCGCCCGGACGAGAATTTCCTGGAATCTAAAGACAACCTCCGGCTGGGCCGCCCTATGCGCGTATCGCTTCACGCGGGCTGGGATATCGGGTTTGCAGAGGGCGACCATCTGAGGTATCCCGCTGTCGTTTCCCCCAATATCCAGATTGTTCGCCAGGCCGGGTTTATGCAGATTAACGCCGGGGCATACCTCGGCTACCACCTCCTCTTTGGGGGGCTTTGGTATCGCCACAGCGGAGGCAACCCCGATGCCGCCATCGCCCTTATCGGGGTCCGCCAGGGCGTCTTCCGCTTTGGATACAGCTACGACGCAACGCTGTCTGCCCTGGGACTGGCGCGCACTGGCGGCGCACACGAAGTATCGCTGGGCCTCAACTTCGCCGAGGGACAGCCCGCACGTCGCCGCAAAAAGTCAGCTCAACTCAATAATTGTTTTAATATGTTTCGCTAATCCCGCCTTCCAACAGACCTAAAAAGTTGATAACCTTTTTTTTATTAAAAAAACTCAAATAGGCCGGCCCCACTGCGTCATCGAAAAAAGCGCGTTTTGCAGGATATTAACCCCCGGAAAATACTAATTTTGCAGCCGCTTCGTTTTGGGCATAGTATGGCATAACTATGCGCACAACGGGACATCCCGTTCGCAGGGATGCTCAAAAACCAAAAAGGACATTTCTAATAAAACCTTCTAACAAGAATGAAGAAGTTTTTGAAGTTTGGCGCTTATTCCCTGATGACAGCCGCGCTGTTAACTTCCTGCAAGAGCAAGGAAACCTCTGCCACGACAGGTTGGAATTACAACGATAAAGACTGGGGCGGTTTCGAAAAACTGGACTACGAAGGCCAGGCTACCGGCCCCAACCTCGTACTGGTGGAGGGCGGTACCTTCACCATGGGATACACCCAGGAAGACGTGATGTCCGAATGGAACAACATCCCCCGCCGGGTGACCGTCTCCTCTTTTTATATGGACGAAACGGAAGTCTCTAACCTGGCTTACCGGGAATATGTGTACTGGCTCTCCCGGATGTTCGCCGGGACCGATTTGGAAGTGGTGGAGAAAGCACGCCCCGACTCCCTGGTATGGCTCGAAGAACTGGCCTACAACGATCCGTTCGTGAAATCGTATTTTACCCACCCCTCCTACGACAATTACCCCGTGGTCGGCGTAAACTGGCTGCAGGCCAACGACTATGCCAAATGGCGTACGGACAGGGTCAATGAAATGATCCTGATTCAAAAAGGCATCATCAATCCCAATCCTGAACAGAAAGGGGAAGAGAATTTTAACACGGATGCTTACTTAGCTGGCAAATACGCTCCCGATGTGCGCCGCGGCCTGAAGGATGTCAGCACTGGCGAAGAACGCTCCGTGCGCTTCGAAGATGGTATCCTCCTTCCAGAGTACCGCCTGCCTACAGAAGCGGAGTGGGAGTACGCTGCCCTGGCCCTGCGCGGCAACCAATCCTCCGACCAGGACGAGTTGTACACCGACCGCCGCAACTACCCCTGGAACGGCAATTCTGTCCGCTATCAGGTGCGCGATAAAAACCAGGGCGCCATCATGGCCAACTTCAAAAAAGGTAAGGGCGACTACATGGGTATTGCGGGCAAACTCAACGACAATGCCCATATCCCCGGCGAAGTGCGCTCCTATATGCCGAATGACTTCGGCCTGTACAATATGGCGGGTAACGTGAGCGAATGGGTGCTCGATGCCTACCGCCCGCTGACCGCCGCGACCCTGCGCGATGCCGAGAACCAGGATTTGAACCCCTATCGCGGCGATGGTTTCAAGGTGCCGGTGAAAGACGCCAACGGCGAAGTCCAAAAGGACTCCCTCGGCCGTATCAAATACCGCCTGCTGACGGCAAAGGAACTGGAGAACCGCAGCAATATCCGCAAAGGCGAATTGATCGGCTACCAGGACGGCGATTCGGATTCGGGTATACTGTACGACGAACAACACTCGCTCATCAGCGATAAATCGCGGGTGTACAAAGGAGGCTCCTGGGCCGACCGCGCCTACTGGCTCTCCCCCGGTGCCCGCCGCTTCAAAGACGAAACCGAAGCCGACCGCACCATTGGCTTCCGTTGCGCCATGACCCGTATGGGCAGCCCCACCTCCAATGAGCAGCCCAGCGGGAATGTGTTCAACGTGAAAAACAAGCGGGTGGATCGACGTTTCAAGTAATAGACTTGTTACGAGGGAAAAAAGGCAATTTTAGCCCGTGTAATCTCCCCGGCAACCAGTCCGATAGCCTTCATCCCCCAAAGGGGAATCCCACGCAGGCCCCGCCATCTCTTTCAGCGTTTCCTAGTCCTGAATCAGATAGCGGGGCCTGCGCATTGTGGTAAGCCAAGTCTGATAAAATAACCGGCGATTATGGAAATCAACGAACTCTACGAATTGTACCAGCAGAGCGGAAAAATAAGCACCGACTCCCGCCACGTCGAACCGGGCAGCCTGTTTTTTGCCCTCAAAGGGGATCGCTTCAACGGGAACCACTTTGCGGGCCAGGCCCTCGAGGCCGGCGCCGCCTATGCCATTGTGGACGAGCCGGAAGCCCTCGTGCCCGGCAGCAACCGGATCCTGGTGGAGGACGTGCTCAACACGCTGCAACAATTGGCCCGCTTTCACCGGCGCAAGTTCAATATCCCCGTCATCGCGGTGACGGGCAGCAATGGGAAAACGACGACCAAAGAGTTGCTGAGCGCGGTGCTGTCTGTGCATTATCCCACCCACTTTACCCGGGGGAACCTAAACAACCACATCGGCGTTGCCCTGACCCTGCTCGCCATGCCCGACCATACAGAAGTAGCCGTCATCGAAATGGGTGCCAATGCGCAAGGGGAAATCGCATTCCTCTGCCAAATCGCAGAGCCGACGCACGGTGTGATTACGAATATCGGCAAAGCACACCTCGAGGGCTTTGGCGGCATAGAAGGTGTCAAAAAGGGCAAGTCGGAACTCTATCGCTATCTCGAAGGCCGCAAGGGGACGATATTCGTGAATGTCGAAGAGCCTTTTTTGAGGGAGCTGTCGGATACCGCGCCCAAGCGGGTTTTATACGGGCTGTCGGAGGCGCCCGCTGCCGGTGCATACCCGATAGGCATCAAACTCCTGGAAGTGCAACCCTTTGTACACCTGGCTATGGCAGATGAAACGGGGCAGTTGCTGGAAATCCATTCGCATCTGATTGGGCGCTACAACGTGGGCAACCTTACAACGGCTATCGCATTGGGGCAGTACTTCAAGGTGCCGGCGCAAAAAATCAAGGCGGCCATTGAGGCCTATATACCGGGCATGAACCGCTCCCAGATCCTGTCGCTGGGCAGCAATACGATGATTTTAGATGCCTATAACGCCAACCCTTCGAGTATGGAGGCGGCGCTACGCAACTTTGCGGCACTGCCGCAGCATCCCAAAGTAGCTATTTTGGGGGCTATGTTTGAATTAGGGGAGGCTGCTGCAGAAGAACACGCGCGGATAGGCCGCCTTGCCTGCGAACTCGGCTTTGAAGAGGTCGTATTGGTGGGGGCGGACTTCCATGCCACCGCCGAAGCCCTTGGGCTGCGCCACTTCCCGAATGTATCTGCGCTGCGGGAGTGGTTCAAGGCCCAACCCTGGGAAGGTACGCACTTCCTGCTGAAGGGGTCGCGGGGGATGCAGTTGGAGAAAGTGCTGTAACACGTGCTTAGCCAAAGCGCTTGAACGCCTGGATGAGCCGCTCCGGTAATTCATCCTGGCAGGCGGATTTATAGTCGTTGTAGGAACAGGGGATGAGCCGGTGCCGCTGGATTTTGTGCGAGGTCTCGACGGGAACCTGTATCCACCAGCGCCCTGTCTTTTGGCTTTTCCAGAACGTGAGGGTGTAGTCGTGTGGTTTCAGTTCCACGATGTATTCCACGAGTCCGTCGAGCGAGGCGGGGAAATCGTTGCGGCGGCCATGGAAACCATCCAGGAAATACCAGATCATCTGGGCGGTGGCCTGTGCGCCGAGCTGCCGTTGGTCATACTCTGCCCGAAAGCCGAAGAGGCCAAACGCCTTGAGCTTGTCGCTCATACCGGCGTACCGGCACAGTTGGCAAGCCTCCTCGATGGCGAAACCACTAGGCGAGGGGGTGGCCTGTGCCGGTGCTTCCGACTGCTTTAAGGCTGCGGTGTGGAACCAGAGCAGGTCGGCGTCCCGGATGACGGGTTCGGTTTCTGCAAGGTTGGCTCGGGCATAGCCCAGGCGGACGAGGTCGAAGCAGCGGCGTTCCATTTCGCGCAAGGTGTCGGGGGCGGTGAAATGCCCCTGAAAGCCTATTACCCCGAGATGGAAGAGCGGATGCTCGGGGTCGTCAAGCACTTCATGGAGTACAGAGCTGGAGTCTTTCTGCTTGCCGGGGTGAAAGCGTATTTTTTCGTCCACCACCACGAGGTTGATGTTTTCGAGCACCTGTCTGGCCGCTTTGAAGAGCGACAGCCCGAAGTAGAGGTCGTTGCCGAGTAGCACTGGTACTATCTTGCTGTGCAACAGCTCTACGAGGGTAGGGATGATGAACGACAGGTTGTTGTTGCGGATATTGCCCAGGTCGGCTATCTTTAGCCCTTCGAAGGGGAAGGCCATGGGGTATAATGCTTTCCTCGCAGCGTCGGCATCCGCTGTACCTACGCCGATGAGGGCAATGCGAACCCCTCGCAGGCCGGGCAGTCCGGATTCTGTGTGCAGGCGGACGCGCGCGCCCAGTTGCCAGGGCTGCAGTTCTGCCTCTACTATTTGCCCGGGGTTGACCGGGCTTAACCAGTGCTCTAACATAATGGAAGAAGTCTGTAACCCGGCGGGACAACGCCGAGCGCGCCATAGGGACGCAATATAGCGATAATTTCGGTAAAACCGCCCATTTTGATGTAAGAACGGCAGGGGATTTGTGGTATATGGCCGTTGAGGAAGCGAGTTTTTTTGTCAAACATTAAAAATAGCGTATATTTGAGGGTATTTAATTTTTTTACCGTGTGTCAGCCTGTGTAAAAGGCCCGTGTTGATCCCATAAACCACACAAACACCGTTGTTATGATCAAACAATTCTTCTTAGGTTGCTTTATCTGTCTTTTTGCCTGCGTGCAGCCCGCCTTCGCCCAAAAAGAGAAACCAGCCCCGGCGGATACCGGGGAGGAGAGTGCTGCTGCTAAGCCGTCCCTGCCCACTCCAAAAAGTATGTTCGAAGTCGGCCTCAACGGGGGCTTCACCTACATGGGGGGCGACGTAAAGCCTCTGCCGTCCTATGCCGTTGGCCTCCATTTCCGCAAAGCATTGGACTATGTGTTCTCCTTGCGTGGGGATTTCATCTACGGTGAATTGAAAGGAGCGGATGATCCGGGGGTTTCTCTCCGCGAGTTCAACGCCAACTGGATGTCCGGCAGTTTGCTTGGAGTGATTTCGCTGAACAGTATGAACTGGAATAAGTCGGTGCGGCCGGTGAACCTGTATGCCATGGCCGGGGTAGGCGGGAATGTCTTCGATGGGGAGTTCACTGCAGAATACGCTCGCAAACAGAAGTATGAAAGTAAGTTCGCAACCCATGTCGTCGTCGGCGCCGGCTTGTCTTTCCGCGTCAGTGAGCGCATGAACATCGGCCTCGAAGAACAGGCCTTCATGGTGTTCGGCGGCATGGCCGACCTGGTGGACGGCATCAATCTGGACAAATTTTCCACGCAAAAATCCTCCTTCCGAGATATTTTATCCGTTACCAATCTGACGTTCAACTTCAATATCGGGAACCCGGCTTCGCAGAGCGAACCGCTGTACTGGGTAAACCCCATCGAGTCGGTACTCAACGATATCGAGGATCTCAAGAGTCGCACAGAGCAAAACCTCACCGACTCCGACCAGGACGGCGTACTCGACGCCCTGGATCAGGAGTTGAATACCCCACCGGGTGCTATTGTAGATACCAAGGGCCGCACCCTGGATTCCGACCGCGACGGAGTGCCGGATTACAAAGACCGCGAGCCGTTCTACACCCCAGCAGAAGGGGAAGAGGTGAACGAGGAAGGGGTTGTCACCAACCCTAAAACCCGTCCGGGCGGCGTGACCGAAGACCGCGTGCGCGAACTGATTGACGAGGCCTTGCAGCAAAATAATGCCACCCTAAACGATACGCGCAATTCATCAGCGGAGTGGTTCCTGCCTATGATCCACTTCGGCACCGACAATGCAACGGTCAAATATACCGACTATGGCAACCTGGCCAGCGTGGCGCGCACCTTGCGTGCCAACCTCAACCTGCGCCTCGTCGTGACGGGCTTCGCGGATGCCACGGGCTCGGAAGCGTACAACAACCTGCTCTCCTTTAACCGCGCCCAGGCGGTAATAGACCACCTGACGAAAAACCACAACATCGAGCGCAACCGCCTGGTAGTTCAGTGGAAAGGATCAAACGAGAGTCTGGTTCCGGTAAACGCAAGCTTCATGAACCGCCGCGTCGAGTTCCGCGTCGCAGGCCCAGGCGACGTGGATATGGAGCCGCCCACCGGCAAAAAATCAGACGGGTATTGATGAGAAAGGGGTAGATCATCTAAATAGAGCGCACCAAAAAAAATGAAGGAGACCCCACTGCAAACCTACATTTTTTTTACATTTGAGTGCGTGCGGGTACCATCGCCCGCAGCCAGACGGGTTGCGAGGGAAATCTCAAAGAGTAAAAAGAGTTTTTTCCCTCCTCGTAGATTCCTCGCAACCCATCTGCTAAACTCAAATCATTCCCAATGAAGCACTTAGGTATTTCAGGAGGCGGCACTAAGATTTCAGGTCTATTTGGTGCTGCCGAGACGATTCTCTTTGAAAAAGGATATCGCCCGGATATCATTTCCGGTATTTCAGCAGGGGCCCTCCTGTCGGTGCCCTTGGCTATGTCCCTGCACGACGCTTCCTTCCGCGAACGGATCAAGGAATTCGTGTTGCACCTGAGGCAGGAGCAGTTTTTCAACAAGGCCCCGGTGAAGGCGGACGGTAGCATCAAGGAAGCGAACGCCCTCTTGAAAATTATAGCCGGCGAGCGCTCTTTGGGTGAGCAGGAGAACCTGAAAAAGACCCTGGGCAGCGTCATCACCGAGAAAGACTTTGCGGTGTATGTCCACACCGACTCGATTCCGGTCTGCATCGTCGGCACGGTGGATTTCTACTCTGGGAAGCGCTTCTATTTTAACCTGAAGAAAGTGACGTACCAGCATTTCCTGGAGTTCGTCAATGCGTCGGCCTCCCTGCCGATTTTCACTCCGGGCTATTATTTTGAGGGCGAATTGACCGACTTCGAAGGGGAGAGCAGTGGATACAAAAAGTATCTGCTGTTTGACGGGGGGGTTCGCGATCACAGCCCGACGCACAAAATCCTGGAAAGCAAGCTGTACCGGGGCAAAATCAAGGAAACGGCAACGATTTTTTCCCGGCCGGAAAAGGTATCGGAAATCCTGAATCCAAGTGATTTTGAGGGAAAAAAAGATATCCTGAGAATCCTGTCCCGCTACGTGGATGTCACCAATGCCGAGGTGTCTAAAAACGACCGCGAACGGGAAAAGGAACTGATCAGAGAGCTGAATATCATTGACCGTGGCACCATTTACCTGCCGCGGGTGCTGAAAGACGTGTACGATATCACGCCTTCTAAACTCGCCTCACTCTACAAAGAGGGCAAACTATCAGCAGGACAATCCTGGGATCGGGTAGTGGTGTAAAAAGCCGGGTTCAGTGTATTTGGAAAAACAACTTCGCGGAGAAGAGGAGTAATTCCGGCTGCTGCAAAAGTTGACCCTTTTAAACCTAAAATCTTGAAAGACCGTTTCTCCGCTCACTCGGATCAATACGCCAAATACAGGCCCGCATATCCATCGGAGCTTTTCGACTACCTGAACGCGCTGGTTCCCCACAAACAGGCCGCCTGGGATTGTGGTACGGGCAATGGGCAGGTAGCTTATACCCTGGCGAAGACCTTCGAAAAGGTAT
>CAZSMU010000015.1:0-42935 GCA_964607915.1 uncultured Haliscomenobacter sp. | reverse complement strand
ATAGTAGCGCGATTCCAAAAAAGAAGTCCGCTCACCGTCCAACACGCGCAATGCCGCCCGAAGACCAACCCGGTCTTTTATATCCCCCGCATCCAGGCGGCGGCCCAACAACCCGTACACCGTGTCCAGAATACCCCGCGCCTTCTCCAAATCCCCTGTCTCCCCGTACCAGAATGCAAACTCCAGCAAGGCACTGCCCACTTCCTCCTGCGAGACCCCCAGCCCCTGGATGCTGCGCATTTTATGGTGCGCCTCGTCGTACTCCAGTTGATAGACCAGGCGATCCACTTCTGCCAGCGTAAGGCGTACGACCTCCTTGAGAGCTACTCGCGTCGCCGCCAGCGCCTCTCGCGCCTCGACTGCGCTCGCCTCTGCCTCTCGCGTCTTTTCCTGTGCAAGGCGGTAGTTATCCTCCGCTATCCTGCGCTGTGCCTCCGTCGCTTCTTTTTCCTCTTTCACCTGGGTCAATGCCGACAGGGCGCGCTTCTCCTCCCTCTTCGCACGGACCAGGTTGGCCTCTGCCTCTCGCGACTTCTGCTCCGCTATGCCCTTTTGTACACGCGCCACGGCAGCGCTCGAATCTGCGATGAGCCGCTGTGCTTCGGCCACCGCTTTTTGTGCCGTGGCGCTGTCCCGGGCGATGCGGGCTTCTTTAGCGCTCTTTTGCGCCTTATCTTTTTCCTGCTTGGCCACTTGCGATTCCCTGTATGCCAGGGCGGCCAGAGAAAAACCCAGCAGGGCGGCTCCGACGGCGAGGGCTATCAGGATGGTCCGGTATTTTTTGCGTTGTTTTTCCCGGGCTTTTTCTGCGATTTCGATGTCGCGGGCGCGTTTTTGCGCTTCTTCAGTGGTCTTTGCCTGCACAAAGAAGTCCCGGTTGCGTTGGAACCGTTCGCTATGCTGGGCCCAGTCGTGGGCGGGTTCGACGCCGGGGTGGTATCGGGCGGCCCAAAAGCCGTTGACGCTGGATTGTGCGAACCACTCGTCGAGTTCCTGGATGATTTTGGGGGGCAGGCTGCCGTCTTCGGTTTCTGCTTCTCTGCGGCCCTGTTCGAGGCGTTGGTAGAGACGGGCGGCTTCGGTTTCGGCTGCTGCCCAGTCCCCGAGCCGGGTCCAGTTGCGGAGGAGGCTTTCGTGGGAGATATCGAGCATATTGTCCTCTTGCAGGGCTACGCCGGGGGGCGGCATGAGGAAGGAGGCCTGGATATCGCGGAAGCGCTCTATGACGGCGTCCACTTCGGGGCGGGTGGCGGGCACCGCTTCACAGAGGCCGTAGATTTCGGCCAGGAGGGTTGGGCGGCGCCCCCCTTGCTCGCCGGCGCCGAGGTCGGTGAGGCGCTGAAAGAGGAGGCGGGCGATTTGGCGTCCTTTCTCATCCAGATTCTCGTACACTTCGTCGGCGTGGTGGCCCATGGCCTGGCGCATGGCGCCTACTGCTTCGTATTCCGCGTGGCCGATGGGTTGCAGGCTGCCGTTAGCCTGCCAGTATTGGTAGCTGCGCATCAGGGCGTGCTGCATCAGGGGGAGCTGGTCCATGTTGTCGCCCACTTCCCGCACGATGCGGTTGGCGAAGGCGGGGTCCACCGGGGCGCGGACCACGGCGAGGGGCCCTGTCACGGCGCGGCGCACGTTTTCCCCGCTGAGCCGCGGCACGAGGTACTGGCCCGAGTTGATGATTTCCGGCAGGCCGCGGTAGCGCACACATTCGCCCAGGAACTCCGAGCGCATGGTAATCACCACATAGATCCGGGCCCCCTCCTGTCCGACGGCGTTGAGCAGGAGGTCCACGAAATGGGCTGCATCGCCGGGCGGTATTTCTTTGCTGAAGCGGAACAGTTCCTCAAACTGGTCCACGATGAGGAGAGTCTTGTCGCGGGGGCCTTTGCCCTCCTCCGCTTCGAGCAGTCCGAAGGAGCTCTCCTGCAGAAGCGGCAGCAGGCGGCGCACCTCCGGCTCGACGTTGGCGCGGCGGGTATCGTTGAGTTTGGCCCCGGCGAGGGCGGCGGCGAGGTTCAGGACGGGGCTGTTGCCCGGGCGGCAAATCACGATTTTCCAGTCGCTCACCTGCTGTTGCCTGCGCCCTGCGTGCAGGGCGGGAATCAGCCCGGCCCGCACCAGCGAGGACTTGCCGCTGCCGGAGTTGCCCAGTACGCCGAGGAAGCGGGTGCGCATGAGGCGCTCTATCAGCTCGTCCGACTGCCCTTCGCGCCCGAAGAACAGGTGTGCCTCGGACGTTCGGAAAGGCCGCAGGCCCGGGAAGGGGTTGCGGCGGGTTTCCTCTTCATCTATGATCTCCATCGCCTGTCCCTTTTGTTGCAGGTCGAGGTAGTATTCGTCTATCTGGAAGTGCAGGGGCTCAGGCATAGGACTCGTTTAGGAAGGTGAGGATTTCCTGCTCAAAGCCCGGCTGTGCGCAATCTATGACCTTGAAATCGTGGCTGCGCACCTCGCGGATGCGCGCGGCCACATCGGGTTCGGCCACGCAGATGGCCATACCGTAGGGCGATTTTTTCTCCGAGGCCGTTTTGATCAGGCCGATTTTCTGCGCATTGCACCAGGTCGGGGTACCGTTGCGCAGCAGCACCAGGGCTTTTTGGCTCAGGAGCCAGAAGTCGCGCGTCACCTTATCGGCATCTACGAGCGGGTCGTCTTCGGGGAACACCGACTTGAACACCTCGAAGCGGTTGTTGTACATCAGGTCGTCAATACGCGCCCACACCTTATCGTCTTTGTCGTGGGAATGGTGCACGTAGAACACCCGGGGGTGGGCTCCCGCCGGTGAGGGTGGAGGCGAGGGCGGCTTTTGGAGGTACTCCAGGAGGAAGTCCCGCACCGCCTTCAGCTCGAAGGCCGGCAGGGGCAGCACCCGGGGGTTTGTTTTGGCTTCTGCGTCTATTTTTTCCACAAAATCCCGTTGGGAGGCTGCGCCATCCTCGCTGATTTGGGCGACGTAAAAAATGTGGAAATCCTTTCGTTCGTCGGCCATTTCCAGAGCGAGCCGGTATTGGAGATGGGCAATGGGCGCGCGCGGGTTATCGGCGGGCTTTGCCCCTTCCACGTCGTCGTAGAAAAAAACCGCCATATCCGAAGCGGCCAACTGGCTCCGGAGGAAGCTCCCGAGCTCCTTTTCCGGCAAGGAGCGGGGGTCGGGAGCGTCAGGAGTATCCTCGGGCAGGAGGCGGGCGCTCAGTTTGTCGTATTTGCGGTACTGTTGCAATTCCTTTGCCAACTGGTCGCGCAGTTTTTTCGCCTCCCCGTACGCATAGCCCAGGAACAGGCCCGGCCCCTTGCCCTGCGGGGGTATCTGTGCCGTTTCTTCCCGTTTGCGCAGCAGGCCCAGCGTCTTGAACACATCGTCGGACAGTCCCGCAATTTTTTCATTAAAAGCCGGGTCCGTTGCGGAGACGGGCAGTGGGCCGCGGTAAAAATCCGCATAGAGGATTTCCTTTTCCCCCAAAAAGCCGGTGAGTTGCTCTGCTTCCTGTTTTTCCGCCGCCGTTTTGCTCTGAAACGCATCGTAGGGCATGAGCCGCACCGGCACGATGCGGCTGTTGCCCTCCACGATGAGGCCGTCCCCTGTGCGCTCCATGAAGTACAAAAACTCCTTGCGGCACCAGGGGCTGGACAGATATACCGGAGAGAGGATGGGCAGGAGCAGCGCCGAGTTGTCCATGGCCTGCTTCAGGCGGTCCGAGAGCACATGCCCGGTGTTGAGGCCGTCTTTGTCGAGGAAGACCTTCAGGGTTTGCCCGGTGCGTGCGCGGTAATCGCGCGCCAGGCGATCCTCGAACTCGTGAATCCAGTTTCCGTGCGTTTCGTTATCGAAGTGCGCGTAGCTGATAAAAACGTCGTATTCCATCGTGCGGGGTGTTGGCAGGGGGAGAAAGTAAACCTGGATAATAGACTTGCTGCGCGGGGGATCCTCGCAACAAGTCTGATTTTGGGTGGGGAGTCAACGGCGGGGGCGCTGTCAGGTGGGCTTGCCCGGTTTTTCCACCTCTCTCATATACGCTTTCCACTGGTTGTTCTCGCTGGACAGGATATTTTCCACCTCTGCCACGAACGCTGTGAAGGCGTTGTCCAGTTGTTCGTAGCGACCGGCCCCAGCCAGGAACAGCATTTTTTCCCGTTTCAGTGCTTCGGAGGTACCGCGGTACTGCAGCCACAGCTCCTGGTATTTGTACAGAGCCTGCAGGCCCTCTGCGATGGTCACCATCACCCCGAGGGTAGCGGCTATCCACTTCAGCGGTTCGGTATTGTCCGATATCGTTGCCACTAAAAACGGGATGAGCGCTGAGCAGAGCAACTGCAGCACCCGAAGCAGTTTGTAGCGCTTTTGGTTGAAGGAGGACTTATCGCTCAGCCATTTGATTTGGCCGTCCACCCGTTCCGACAGGTAGGTTTCCTGATCCATAGGCGTTTTGGTTTTCAAGGTGAAAATCCGCAGTCATTTTTGTGCTGCGCATTCGTTTTCAGCTACTCGGGGGCATGGCGAGGGAGAAAGGATGCTGAAAATACGGGATAAATATAAAAAAAAACGGTGGATAATAAGCGGGGTTGGATTTTTTATACGCTTGATGCTTCAGGCCCATTGCGAGGGAGATCAGCGCGGGCCAAACCAATGGTTATGGACTCCCCGCTGATCCCCTTCGCATCCAGTCGGTGTTAATTCTTCATTTTGAGTGGTTCGGCGGCTTTGAATAGGGAAAACTGGAGGGCCTCCACTTTTGCCTTGTACGCTGCGAAGTCTTTTTCCATGAACGCGTTGATTGCATCGAGTACCCGGGCGGTATGGGTCCGTGCGCGTTCCAGGGTACGGGTCACGGCCTGGTTGGCGGGGCCGTCCAGGGCGCGCAGGTACTGTTGGGCGGCGCCGATGGAGCGCTGCAGGGGTTCGCCCGGATAGGGGGCTACTTTGGAGCCTCCTTCGCCAAAGATAGACTTCTCGATTTGGGTTATGCTGTCCTGCATAGCCTTGCCGAGTTTGGCGATGGCTTGTTTGTCGGCTTCCGGGGCGGCGCCCAGTGCGGCGTCCACGCGTTTGATGGTATTGGAGGCATCGCGCAGGCGTTCCACTCCGGCGGCTGCCGACTTGCTGATTTTTTCCATATCTGCATACACAGCTTCACGGGCCTGTAAATCGGCCATAGACACTTTGAGGCGCGGGTCGGGCTTGACGCTCACCCGGGTGGAATCCTTGTGATCTCCGTATTGTACGATCAGGGTATAGGTACCGGGCAGTACGGAAGGTCCCGGCGGGACATCTGCGTCCGGGCGGCGTTCCTGCTGTCGGCCTCCGCCCCCTAATCCGGCGAAGCCATTTCGTTCCAGGCCCCAGGTGATGCGGGTCAGGCCGGTGTCTAATTTGGTGCTGAAGACCCGGACCGTATCGCCTTTTTCGCCGAGCACGATGACCTTGGCCCGTTCCGGGCGCTTGGCCGGGGCGGCGGGTTTGCTTTCGGCAGCCGGGGCCGGGGCGGGCGTTGCTTTCTTGCCCTTTTCCGGGGCCGGGGCCACGGTTGCCGGCTTAGTCATCGGTGCGCTGTACGTATCGGGTTTGTTCCACACGGTTACGATGGCATCGGCCGATTTGGTTTCGCCTTCGAAGCGGCCCATGGCCGGGAAGTGATAGCCCAGGAAGGACTTATACTCGGCGAGGTATGCGTCCGGGGCGGGGAATACCACGAGGGCCTGCTCCAGGACTTTGCCCTCGGTGCGCGCCATTTCGCGGAAGGGGCGGATATCGTCGAAAATCCAGAGGGCGCGTCCGAAGGTACCGATGACCAGGTCCTGGTCGCGCGGATGGATTTTGAGGTCGCTGGTCGGGACGGAAGGATAGCCGTTCATCCACTTATTCCAGTTTTTACCGCCGTCAATAGAGAAGAAGAGGCCATTGTCGGTACCCAGCCAGAGGTGGCCGGGGGCTTCCGGGTCCTGTGCGATGGAGAGGGCGTAGCCCTGGACTTTGGTTTCATCAGCGATCCGCGTGAAAGTCTGGCCGTAGTCGGTGGTGTGGTACACCATGGGGCGATGGTCGTTGCGGCGATAATCGTTCACTACGACGAACGCTTCGCCTGCATTTTTTTCGGAGACGGCGATGAAGGGCACCCAGCTTCCCGGTTTCACGCCGCTGAGTTTGGAGAGCAGGTTCGTCCAGGTTTTTCCGCCGTCGCGGGTCAGTTGGAGGTTGCCGTCGTCGGTGCCGACCCAGATCACTTTGGCATCTACCGGGCTGGGGCCGATGGCGAGGATGGTGGTATTGTTTTCGGCCGAGGTCACGTCGTAGGTCAGGCCGCCGGTATCCTTGCGCTGTCGGGAAGTATCGTTGGTGGTGAGGTCCGGGGAGAGGATTTCCCAGCTTTGGCCGCAATCTTTGCTGTAGTGCAGGAACTGGCTGCCGTAGTATATACCGCAGGCGTTGTGCGGGTCTTGCGCGAACGCTGCGTTCCAGTTGAAGCGCAGTTCGACGTTAGCGGGGTGGGTAGGGCGGATAAAAGTCGTTTTACCCGTTTCGCGGTCCACCAGTCCGAGGTTGCCACCCTGGGACATAGCATAGACGTAGCGGTTGTTGTCGGGGCGGAACGACACGTCGAAGCCGTCGCCGAAATACACTTCCTGCCAGTGGCTGTTTTGGATGCCCCCTTGCTGCCAGACGTTGCCCGGGCCCACGAAAGAGCCGTTGTCCTGGAGGCCGCCTGCCACGTTGTAGGGGATATCCATATCAAAATTGACGTGATAGAACTGGCCTACGGGGATATTGTCTGCAAACACCCAGTTGACGCCGCCGTCGCGGGTAATGTTAAGGCCGCCGTCGTTGCCGTCTATCATGAAGTTGGGGTTGTCCGGGTGTATCCACCAGGCGTGGTGGTCGGGATGGACACCGGAGTAAGGCAGCAGGATTTGGAAGGATTTGCCCCCGTCTTCGCTTTTGGACACCATGGAGTAGAGGTTATAGACGCGGTTCTCGTTTTTGGGGTCCACATAAATTTCGTGGTAGTAGAACGGGCGGTTGCTCACCTCGTCCCCTTTGCTCACCTGCGACCAGGTTGCCCCGCCGTCGTTGGAGCGGTACAAGCCATTTTCTTTGGCTTCTACGAGGGCATAGACCACATTGGGTTTGGAGCGCGCGATGGCGAGGCCGGTGCGGCCCAGGTTTCCGGCGGGCAATCCGTCTTTTTCCGTGCGTTTCACCCAGGTATCGCCGCCGTCGTGGGTCACGTAGATACCCGATCCGGGGCCTCCGGAGGTAAAGAACCAGGGCTGGCGGCCGTACTCCCAGAGGGCGGCGATCAGTTTTTTCGGGTTGGAGGGGTCCACGACCAGGTCTGCGCAGCCTGCGCGATCGTTGGTGTAGAGGATTTTATCCCAGGTTTTGCCCCCGTCTTTGGTGCGGTAGATTCCGCGTTCCGGGTTGGGGCCGAAGGGAGCGCCCTGGGCCCCTGCGAAGACCACGTCGGGGTTGTCGCGGCTCACGACGATGCGGTGGATGGTCTGGGTTTCTTTCAGGCCCATGTACTTCCACGTCTTGCCGCCATCGAGGCTGCGGTAGATACCGGCGCCTGTATTTTGGGAGTTGCGCGGGTTTCCTTCGCCCGTCCCGACCCAGATATCGCTGGGGTTGTTCTGGTTGATGGCGATGGCGCCGATAGACTGCACGGGCTGGTCGTCGAAGATAGGTTCCCACTTGACGCCGCCGCTGGTGGATTTCCAGACCCCACCCGAAGCGGTACCTGCGTAGATGATATCGGGGTTGCTCAGATCCACGTCAATAGCGGTGACGCGTCCGCTCATACCGGCAGGGCCGATATTCCGCGGTTTGATGGCTTTGAACCACTTCGTATCCAGTGCCTGGGCATCCAGTACAAAGGGCAAGGCCGTAAGAAGGCAGAAGAAAAGTATTTTCCTGTTCATACTTTAATGGATTTTATTCCCATAAAAGTAAAAAAGGGCAGGAAAAAAGAAGATTATTTCGCCCAACAGCCTGTTAATATACCTGTACTACGCGCCGAAAAGGGCATTCAGCATGTGCGCTAATCGGTATCCGCTCAGGGCGAGCTGACGTCGTACGACCGATTGTCCCTGGGTGAGGTAGAAATCCGTCGGTTCCTCTCCGGGTTTGAGGTAGAGGTCGCGGCCTTTGTCGTCTTTGCCTTTCACGCCGCGGTAACCGAATTCCATGGCCAGTTTATGGCTTTCCAGGGCCCAGAAGTCGGGGTCCAGAACGCCCGCATTGGGAAGAGAGCTTTCCGGGTGTTCCTGCATCAACTGTACGGCGAGGGCTTTCAGGCGTTCCAGCTGGGCGTCGCTGAGCGGTTCTTTGGCTTTCCCATAGGGTCGGATGTCGTTGTAGGTGCTGAGGAAGCCACAGCCATCGTCCCACAGGGCGTGCAGGTTGTTCCAGGTGCTGCTTTTCAGGGGGAAGCCGTTGCCGCCCCGGTTTCCGCCGGGCTGCTCGTTCGTAAAAACGGACGTGCTGTGCAAAGGCTGGTGCAGGTCGCTGACGAAATGGACCAGGAAGCCCAGGAAGCGGCCTTTTTCCGCATCTTTGACCCGGTTGTTTTTCAGCACGTAGTTCGATTCGTTGATGGCCCAGATGATATCCACTTCCGGCATATCGGGCAGTTTTATCCCATCGGGGTTACTCGGGATATTGGTGTAGTGCCAGGTGTCGTAGGCGCGCACGCCATCCGCTTTGAGATCGTCGGGCCAGGGGCCCAGGGCGATAAAATGGTTGACTTGCGGATAATCGCGTTTTACGGAGCGCGCCAGTTCATCTACTTTTTTGCGGGCGGGCTCTTCCAGGTTGAGGTAGGCGATCATAGCCGTCACGAAGTGCCCCGGGTCCCACCAGGCGCTCAGTTGGACGGTTCCGGAAAAGGCAAGGGCAAAGAGGAGTGCTTTTTTCATGAATTATATTTTTTTTACAAACGATAAATTACGGCCTCGCAAGGTCTCAGCGATGTTCGGGTCGGATTTTCCTCTGCGTAGTTCCCCATTATACGCTTTGCGGTATCCAGGTTCAGGTTGCCTGCGTCCACCTGGGCGTCGCGGGAGGAGAAATTGAGCAAGATCAAGAAGACCTCATCCCCCAGCGAACGCGTGTAGGCATACACCTGTGGGTTGTCTTCGTCCAACAGCTCGTAGGCGCCATAGATCAGGGTCGGTTCTGCCTTGCGCAGGCGGATCAGGTCGCGGAAGTAGTGCAAGGTGGACGTGGGGTCTTGATCTGCGCGCTCTGCGTTTACGGATACGAAATCCGGGTTGATTTTTATCCAGGGCGTGCCGGTGCTAAAGCCGGCATTTGTGCTCCCATCCCATTGAAAAGGCGTTCGGCTGTTGTCGCGGCCATAGATTTTTTGAGCTTCGAGGTATGCAGCGGCGGCTTCGGCGCTTTGGGACGATAATCTTTTGTAGGTATTGAGGGTATAGATGTCCCGATAGTCTTCGATGTGGTCGAATTGGATGCTCGCCATGCCCAGTTCGTCGCCGGCCAGGTAGTAGGGGGTGCCCCGCATGGTGAGGATGAACGTAGTCAACATTTTGGACGAACGCACCCGGTAGGCCGGGTCATCGTTGCCCCAGCGGCTCAGCATACGCGCCTGGTCGTGGTTGCCCAGATAGACGGTTCCCCAGCCTTTTTCTGCAAACATGCGGTCCCATCGCGTATGGATTTCCTTGAAGCGGAGAAGGTCGAACCTGGGGTCGTGCGGAGCTCCGTCGTCAGGAAGATGCCATTGTTCCATGGCCTCGAAGTGATAGAGCATATCCAGTTCCCCGCGCTCGGCGTCCACGTATTTCAACACGTCTTCTGCGACGACGCCCCAGCCTTCTGCGACCGTCATGATATCGTATTTATCCAACACTTCCCGGCGCATTTCCTGGAGCCAGGTGTGTACCTTAGGACCTTTGGCGTAAAATTCCGGCCAGCTCCCATGGTATTTTTCTGCAATTTCGGTCTCTGAGACCGCTGGGAACGAAGCGTCTTTGGAAATCACGGAGATTACATCCATGCGGAAGCCATCAATGCCTTTTTTGAACCAGAAATCCATCATATCGTAGATTTCGCGGCGCAGTTGGGGGTTTTCCCAGTTTAGGTCGGGTTGTTTTTTGGAAAAATAGTGCAGGTAGTAGGCATCGGTTGCGGGGTCGTATTCCCAGGCGTTGGCGTCCACGTCGAAAATGCTCCACCGGTGCGGCGGCGTCCCTTTTTCGGCGGGCCACCAGTGGTAAAAGTCCCGATAGGGGTTGTCGCGGGAGCTCTTTGACTGCCGGAACCACTCGTGTTCATCACTGCTGTGGTTGACCACCAGGTCCATCACGAGCCGGATACCCCGCTCGTGCAAGCCGTGGAGCAGGGCGTCGAAATCGTCCATGGTACCGAAGTCTTTCATGATATTGCGATAATCGCTGATATCGTAGCCGTTGTCGTCGTTGGGCGATTCGTACACCGGGTTGAGCCAGACCACGTCAATACCCAGGCTACCGATATAGTCCAATTTGGAGATAATGCCCTTCAAGTCGCCTATCCCATCGCCATTGCTGTCTTTGAAGCTGCGCGGATAGATTTGATATACGACGGCCTCTTTCCACCAGGTGCGGCGGGGGGGAGGTACAGTGGATGGGTGCATAAGGTATGGTTAGGTTGTGATGCGAAACCCGGTACAGTTCGTCCCGTGTATGTAACCAATGTGACGTTTTACGGAGACTATCCCATTTTCAAAAACCCTGACGGATTGCCTCTAATTTTTTAATTATCATCTCATATCGTCCTTCGCGTGTTTCGTAAGATAAGTTGCTGTAGGTAGCCTCCAATTTCCTTATATCGGTGAGTATTTTTTCGAATTCGCTCTCAAGGAAAGGTTTTACATCCGGTGGTGCTCCTATGATTTGTTCTACGATATCTACTCTATTATCCAATAAATATACACTAGACTTGTTACGCGGGGTTAGAGAGGAGGGAAAAAAAAGTCATTTTCTTTCCACGCGAAGGCTTTTTGTGGGAGTATAGCCCAGAGGTATCGCATTTAAAATATTTGGGGATAATGTAAAATCCTCATCGCTGCTGGAAAGGCCGTTATGTCTATAGCCCGCCCCGCGCCCCTCTTATCCGGAAAAAAAGTTACTTTTGGGTTGACGACAAGCTTGTAGTGGCGGGGTGTCGGCGAGGGGAGAAAAAGAGCCATTCCCTAACGCTGCTGCCCCGGGCAACAAGCCCGTCTTGTCTGCACCTTGCTAAAAATCTATCGCGTATGCTGCGCCTTTCTTTCCTTTGCGTGCTGTATCTGCTGTTGTGGGCTTGCCCGGCAGCCCGTGCGCAGTCTCCGGCCCCCAAGCACGAAATGCGGGGCATATGGGTTGCCACGGTCATCAACCTCGACTGGCCGGTGCGGGGGGCCTCGCCCCAGGCGCAGCAGGCGGCCTTGCGGGCCATGTTCGACCGCTTGAAAGCTTCGGGGATCAACGCCGTTTTTTTTCAGGTGCGCTCGGAGAGCGATGCGATGTACACATCCACCATCGAGCCCTGGTCGTATTACCTGACCGGCACGCAGGGCCTTCCGCCTGCCCCTCTCTGGGACCCGCTCGCCTTTGCCGTCGAAGAAGCCCATAAGCGCGGCATGGAGCTACATGCCTGGATAAACCCCTATCGGGTCATTCGGAGCATCAGTTCGACCTATCCCAAGGCGTTGAACCACCTATCGGTGAAACGCCCGGAATGGATGCTGCCGGTGCAGAACGTGTTGCTCCTCAACCCAGGTATTCCCGAAGCGCGGCAATACCTGGTTGGCATGCTCAGCGATATGGTTTCGCGTTACGACATAGACGGGCTGCACTACGACGATTATTTCTACCCCTACGAAGGCATCAAAACAGAGGATCAGGCCACCTACGCCGCCTATGGGAACGGCATGACGCTCGATGCCTGGCGCGAAGACAACATCAACCGGTTTGTGCAGGAGATGGGTGCGGCAGCGCTCAAAATCAAGCCCTGGTTGAAATACGGGGTCAGCCCCTTTGGCATCTGGCGCAGTGGGGTGCCCAGCGGCATTACCGGGCTGTCCGGCGCCAGTGTGACGTATGGCAACGGAGTGCGCTGGCTGCAGGAGCGCTGGATTGATTACCTGTCGCCTCAGCTCTATTGGGCGTTTGGGGGCGGACAGGATTTTGCCCGGCTCTCCCTGTGGTGGAAAGAGCAGCTCAACGGGCGCCACCTCTATCCCGGACTGGCAGCTTACAAGGCAGAACCCTCCATGACAGCTGCCGCGTCGCTGTACCGGCCAAACGAGCTGCCGCGTCAAATCCGGTTCCTGCGCGAGAACCAGATCGGCGGCAACCTCTTGTTCCGGGCGGCCAACCTCACTGCTACCGGCACCCAGGGCCTGGCCGACAGCCTGCGCTCCGATTTATACCGCTACCCTGCCCTCACGCCCATCATGCCCTGGAAGAATATGCAGGCTCCCGCCACGCCCATCAACGCGCAGGTGCTGCCCTCCGGCAGTGCGCGCCAGCTACAGTGGCTGCAGCCTCCTGCCGGCGGCGAACAGCCACTGCCGCGCTTCTTTGCCGTGTACCGCGTCGCCTCCGACGCCCGCCCCAACTGGACGGCAGCAATGCAAAACCCGGAACATCTCCTGGCCATCGTCGCAGAGCCCACCTATACCGACCCGGACGCCGTCGGAGAGAAGCCTTTCTGGTATGCCATCACCGCCGTCAGCGCCAACTCGGTGGAAAGTGCGCCTGCCACCCCCGACCTGCACACGGCGTTGCGCGAAGCCGAGCGCGGGATTCTTCGCGGAGTCCGCATTTTCCCCAATCCTTTTGATGAAGAGCTGCACATTGCGTACCGCCTGGAAAAAGAGGCCCGCGTAAGCATCCGCATAAGCGACGCGCAGGGACGCGAGCTGGCGCGCCCTGTCGAGCAGGAGCAACAGCAGGCCGGCGAGCAGGAGGTCATCTGGGTTCCCCACCTGCGCGCCGGCCGACAAGTCTATTTCATCTCGATAGATGTCAATGGAAAAAGGACCACGAAACGAGCGGTAGCGGTAGCGCCCTGAGTCGCGTCGCTACACCGTTGCGGGCGTTTATTCTACCAGTTTCAGCTCGTCCACGATGTGTTTGGCACCGCCGAGTTTTTCGATGCACCAGAGCACATAGCGCACGTCCACGTTGATGGTGCGAATCATGTCTTTGTCGAAGGCGAGTTTATGGCTAAGGGCTTCGTAGTTGCCGTCGAAAGCCAGTCCGATGAGTTCGCCTTTGGCGTTGATGACCGGTGAGCCCGAGTTGCCGCCGGTGATATCGTTGTTGGTGATAAAGCCCACGACGAGGTCTTTGTGCACGAGGTCCGCGTAACGGCCATAGTCCCTAGCTTTGGCCAGTTCGATCAGTTTTTGAGGTAAGTCGAACTCGTAGTCACCGGGCTTGTACTTGGAAAGTATGCCCGACATAGTCGTCACATAGCCATAGGTGACGGCATCTTTAGGCTTATAGCTTTGTACATTGCCGTAGGAGACCCGCATGGTGAAGTTGGCATCCGGGTAGGTTGCCTTCATTTTCAAGGGGTCCATTTCGAAGAGGCCATCCATGTACTTGCGGCCCAGCTCTTCGTTTTTAGCGGCGAACTCGTTGAATTTGGGCACGACCATACCCTGGTAGTTTTTGATAAAAGCACTGGCAACAAAGAACGCCGGGTCTTTTTTAAGTACGTCCAGGGAAGGTTTCTCCTTGAAGGCGGCCCATTTTTCGTTATCGAGCATCATACTGTTTTCAAATACGTCCTCTGCTACTGCACTGAAGGGACTCTTGTCCAGGCTGCTGTATTGGCGGAACAGAGCGGAGTAGAACCCTTCCGGGTGCTGTGCCGGTTCGATATCGTTGAGGAACATGAGCAATACGCTGGCCAGGATTTGCTGGTCGGCTTTGAGGTTGTAGTTTTCGCGGTAGCGCTTCCGGGCTGCGTCCACGGCTTCGACAGCCCTTTTGAGGGGATCCTGGGCGTTGTCCTGGCGCAGGAGGGCCGCTTCGAGCTGCAGAAGCCCTCCCGAAGCCTGGATTAGGCGACAGCCCATAATGCCTTCGGAGAAATACTGGCGATGCATGGCATACGGCCGCCACGCGTCATAGGCTTTGGCAAAATCCGCCATGACATTCTCGTATTGCGGTTTGCCTTTGGCCCAGGCGGTAAAAGCATCTTCTGTCTTCTTTTTCTGTCCGTAGATATCGTACTTGAGGAGTTGTTTCGTCTCGCCGTCATAAAACTTCCAGTAGTTGGCCACGCTGGCGTACTCGGAGGCCAGTTGCAGTTTGATGGCGGGGTCTTTTTTCATTTCCTCAAACATGTATTTGAGGCGCATATCGCGCAGCTTGACCAAGGTCGGGTTGTTGATATCCGTGCTCAGTTTCACACCATACGACGTTTCGTAGCGGTTTGTGCTCCCGGGATAGCCAAAAATCATGGCGTAGTCGCCATCGGCAAAGCCTTTGATGCTCACCGGCAGGAAGTGCCTGGGCTTGAGCGGAACATTGTCCGCACTGTAGTTGGCCGGGCGACCATCCTTGGACATATAGACGCGGAACACGGAAAAATCACCGGTATGGCGGGGCCATTCCCAGTTATCAGTATCTCCACCAAACTTACCCACGCTTTCAGGGGGCGTGCCTACGAGGCGCACATCTTTGTACACGTCATAGACGTAGAGCAGGTATTGGCGGCCGCGGAAAATGGGCACTACAACCGCTGCCTTGAACTCATCCCCCCCGGTGGCTTCCGATGCGATTTTCTGGGCTGCTTCGTTCATTTTGCGAGCCTTGTCGGCGCCTGTGGCATTGCCGAGGGCTTCCTCCACGCGGGCGGTGACGTCGTCAATGCGGCTCAGGAAACGCACTGAAAGGCCTTTGGAGTTTATCTCCTGGCTTTTGTCGGCGGCCCAGAAGCCATCCCGCAGGTAGTTGTTTTCGACACTGGAAGCGGAGGCGATGGCTCCGTAGCCGCAGTGGTGGTTGGTAAACAGCAGTCCCTGGGCGCTGACGATTTCGCCGGTACACCCTCCGCCAAAGATGACGATAGCATCTTTGATAGAAGCCTGGTTCATACTGTACAGTTGTTCCGGCTTCAGCTTCAGGCCTTTTCTGACCATTTCCTTGTACACCTGTTCGCCCAACAGCATGGGCAACCACATCCCTTCATCTGCGAGAGCCCTTCCGATGTAGAGGGTCACGAGCAGCGCAAGCATTATTTTTTTCATATTTGGTTTGATTTGTTTATGAGAAAAAATACGGAAAAAATACGACGATCAAGGGTTGCGCAGCAATCGGATTTCGACCATTTTCGACAGCCAGTCGGGTTGCTCGGGGGAAACGGTTTCGGGTTCGAGCCCGAGTTCCCCTTTGGACGCGGCTTTAGAAGACCGGGTGCGCACGGCGACCGGGGGTTCCAGGCCGGACTGGCTCAGGTTGGCCAGGCCAAAAGGCGTCGTACTGATGACCAGTTTCAGGAAGAACGTCTCTTCCGTCCAGTTGAAATCGCGGATGAAGTCCTCTACTTTGAACACCGCCCCGTTTTGGCCAAAGCCGGGCACTTCTTCACCCGGTGCTTCCAGCACGGCCACGTCTCCTTCGATTTTAGTGGCTACCCCATACAACTGGCTCAGGTACAGCATACCCACATGCAGCGGCTTATGCGCAATTTTACTGCTTTTGGTCGTTTTCAAGCCCAGCGTCTTTATGGCTTTGTCCCAGTAGGAGCTGCTCTGACCCGGATCGACCCGCGCTATCCTCGCGCGGATTTTCACGATGGGGAGTTGCTCTTTGACCTCCGGTCGGGGCATTTCTATCCGCAATACAGGGCGCGGGATAGCCTCCTGCACGTTTGCATCGCCCGGCACGTCGCAGTCGAATACCTGCGGCACTCCTTGAAAAGTAAAGTCGAAGCGGCCCTGTGGATTTTTCACGGCGAAGCCCGTCTGGTATTCCACGGCAAAGCGGATGCTGCGCGCCAGGTTCCAGTTGGCGGAAGGCGCGGGGTTCTGCAGGCGCTGCACAAAATGCCAGTGTGCGATTGCGCCCAACTGGATTGCCACCTTACGGACGTCGCTTTCGAGCAGGCCGGTGGTCTGGGCGCAGACCGGCCGCGCTTTTTCAGGATCGGAGGGTTCCCACATCGGCGCGATGAGGAAGTGGTTGGCGGAAGCCAGAAGCTGGTAATTTGCTATGCTGCGATCCTCCACAAACTGCACGTTGCGCTCTTTGAACAGTTGGGGTTCTTTTTCCCACAGTTTTTTCACTGCCGCGACCCCTTTTTCCTGGCCGTGCAGCCAGACATTGAGCGTTTGCATATACAAACCTTTGATCGCTGCCTGGAAGTATGCAGCGCTATCCTGGAGGTTTGCACTGCTGACCGACAGAAGGCTTTCGGCCGGCTGTACTGCGGTGATTTTTCCCGTCGCCACTTTTTTGCCCGATTGGGCATCGAGCAAGGTCACTTCCAGTTTGCCCGCAGCCGATGCTGCCGGGATACCGTGGATGGCTCCCTTGTCGAGAATCCACCTGCGGTTTGTAGCATCCCAGTGTACCCCGGCGACGGCTTGCGCTGCGGACGCGCCTCCGCGCAGGAAGGTTTCGTAGCGGAGTGCATCGGTGTCCGCCGTACTGCTAAGGGATGGGTTGACGACATACAATTCCGGCGATTGATCGAAGCGTTGGCGCACCTGGAACAGGAGCCGGCTGTGCAGGTCGTGAAAACTCACTGCTCCGGCGCTGTTTTGAAGTACCTCGAGCACGCCGGACGTAAAGATACCTTTCCCGTCCATCTCCCATGCCGACTGGCGGGAAGCGCAGGCTGCCAGATGCACGTGAAGCCCTTGCGGCAACACATCTTCCAGGGCCGCTGCGCTGCTCATATCCGTTTCGCTGATTTCTTTGGAAAAAATAAAATCCCCCCATTTGCGCTTCGGAGCCAGAACGGAAAGTCGGCTTGCGGCCCCTTCCATCACCGCCATGCGCTGGGTTCCGTCTGCTACATTGCGCGTGACGCCCCCCGAGTGGCAGGAATCGGTCATCAGCACGATGCGGGCCTTTGTTTTTTCAAACAAGCGGCGGATGAGATAGCGCAGTTCTTTATCTGCCAATGTAGGGGCACCATCTGCCATCGCATCGTAGCAGCACAGCGCTTCGATCCCCGGGCGACCGTTGTTATGGCGCAGCAGGGCGGGTGGCACCTCCTCGAGGCAGCCGTGCCCCGAAAAATAGAACAAGGCGGTATCGCCCGGAGCGGCCTTGCCGAGATGCTCTTCAAAAGCGTTCACGACCGCCATCCTGGAAGCCTGCTCGTTCAGCAAGGTTTTCAGCGACAAACGGTCCTTCAGGCTGGACTTGAGGTAGTTGCCCAGGCGTTCGACATCGCTCACACATCCGTTGAGGGGGCGAATCCGGGGGTTTTTGTAGGTATTGACACCTACCAGCAGGGCATGGAATTTGGACATATAGGATATTTTAAAAGGTTGCTGCTTCCTGCAGGCGTAGAGCCTGGTCATAAAATAAAAATACGCTACGGGAGAAAGGGTCTTTTTGACTCCTGGAGATCCCCTTTACGGCGAGGTTATCACTCCCGCAGCAGGAATTCTGCCGGATAGCTTTTGTTCTCGCCCTGTTGGTAAATGGCGTAGGAATAATTGGTGCGCAATCCGAACGCTCCGTGGTGCCCATCTTTTCCAAGTGCCAGGACGCCGACCTGGATTCCGCCATTTTCGATTTGTTTGGGAAACTTGCGGGCGATGCGCGCTACGGCTTCTTCGCATGCTTCCTGCGGGGTAGCACCCCGGCCCATGAGTTCGACGATGAGGAAAGAGCTGAGTGTTTTCAGCATGAGCTCCCCCTGACCGGTTGCGGTTGCGGCGCCGATTTCATTGTCCACGTACAAACCGGCCCCGATGATGGGGGAGTCGCCGATGCGGCCATGCATTTTGAACGCCCATCCACTGGTCGTACAGGCCCCGCAGAGCCTGCCCTGTGCATCGAGAGCCAGGATACCGATGGTGTCGTGGGTAGGCGGTGTATAGTTCGTATCCGTTTTCCATCGTTCCCAGGCCTGGCGGGCTTCTTCCGTAAGCAGGTTTTGCTTTTGGAACCCTTCCGAGAGAGCGAATTGCAAGGCACCCTCCCCGCTCAACATCACGTGGGGCGTTTTTTCCATGACGCGGCGCGCCACCGATACGGGGTGTAAAATATGTTGTAAAAAGGTGACGCTACCCGCATCGGAATGCTCGTTCATGATACAGGCATCCAGGGTGACATGGCCATCGCGGTCGGGGAAGCCCCCATAGCCTACGGACGTATCGTTCGGATCAGCTTCCGGAATCCAGGCGCCCTGTTCGACGGCGTCGAGGGCATAGCCATTGTTTTTGAGTACTTCCCAGGCAGCCGCTGTGGCCACCCGATTGTCCCAGGTGGCAATCGTAACCGGCCCCCCTTTTCGGGAGTTCGGGTTGTGCTTTTTTCGGGCCACCCCTGTAGCCCCGCTTTTTTTAGGGGTTAAAAGCCCGAAACCTGTAGCCAGGGCAGCCAGGGCAGAACGCTGCAGAAAATTTCTCCGGTTATCCATGTAATAGTGCATTAGGTGTTTTTCAAAAGTACGGTGTTTCTTAGAGCGTGTGTATCGGGCACTGTTATTTCCCTTGTCCCGTAGCGGCGGGAGGAGCTTCTCCCGAACGGCGCAGTGCTTCGAGCATACGTTCCGCTACTTCCCGGGGGTTTGCCCATTCGGTATTGCACATGACGGCCACCCCGAGGCCCAGGTTGGGGTAGCAGGCAAAAATAGTGCGCGTCTTGTTCTGGCTTCCCGTATGGGCGACGAACAATTCCGCGCCCTCCCCTTTCACCTCGAAGCCCAGGGCATAGTCGCGGTCGCGCTGGCGCTCCCAAAGCGTTTGGTACGATTCCGGGGCAACGAGTTTTCGATGGATGAGGCCCTGTACGTACTTCGTCAGGTCAATGATATTGGATGCATACCCACCTCCCGGGATTTTCCAACTGATATCGTCGTCCTGCCGCGAACGGATATCCCCTGCGAAGTTCCTGTAGTAGCCTTTGACTTCGCGGGGGTTTTCGTCAAACGTGTAATCGGGCCTCAGGGAATACAAGCCCAGCGGCTGGACGATATAGTTATTCACCATATCCAAATAACCCATTCCCAGAGCATTACGACCTATTTCATCCACTACGGCACCTGCCAGTACAAACCCGAAGGTCGTATATAAATACGTAGAGTCCGGTCGGAAAACCAGCGGCGCACCTCGGAACAGCTCAACGGCGGCCGAAGCGTTCCAGGCAAGCGTATCGGGTGGATAGGCCTCCATTTTTTTCTTCCAGTCCGGATAGAACTGGTCCATTTCGTTATAATGCCCTATTCCGCTGCGGTTTTGCAGCAAATGGCGGACGAGGATAGCCGAATCCGGCCAGTTGGACACATAGGCCTTGGCCACGGTATCCAGGTTCAGCAGGCCCTGTTCCTTCAACTTGAGCGCTGCGATAGAGGTCAGCGATTTCGACATAGAGGCCCAGCGGAACTCCGACTCCAGATTCACCGGCACCCGGTTCTCCCAGTCGCTGAAGCCATAGCCATTTAAGAAAGCGATTTTGCCCTGCTGAACGACGCCGACCGACATGCCGATGATATCCTGGCGCCCCAGTTCCCGGCGTGCGATGCTGTCGAGTCGAAGGGCCAGGGCCGAGTCCAGGGCCTGCTCGATTTGGGCGTCTGCCGTATAAGAACCGAGCAGGAGTATCCCTACAAGAATACTCACAAGAGGGCGATTGGTTTTTTTCTTCATGATACCAGGTAGGCAGTTGATAGATGACATACGATTCTGTACGAACGCAGGCGAGGGAGGAATCGCCATATTTGTTGCCCTGTTTTTTGCGCTATACGGCACTAATTTTGCAAAAAACTGCGTACTCCGACACAAAACAGAACGTAAAAGTAACCAAAATCTTTTTTTACTTGTTCAACAGACTGGTTGCGAGGGTCAGCGAGGAGGAAAAATTTCACCCGCTGATCTTTCAGCACCCGTCTAAACCAGCGTATGCAGCAGCCTCTTCTTACCTTTACCGATATCGGCATGTACTGCCCACCGGCAGACGTGTACATTGACCCCTGGCGGGCAGCGCCCCGCGCGCTGATCACGCACGGCCACGCCGACCATGCGCGCTGGGGGCACCAGCACTACCTTTGCACACGCGACGCGCAACCGGTCATCCGGCACCGGATAGGAGCGGTTTCCATACAGACCCTGGAGTACGGTGAACCCCTGAACATCCACGGCGTTCGTTTTTCCTTCCATCCGGCGGGGCACGTAGTGGGGTCCGCACAGATTCGCGTGGAATACAAAGGAGAAGTCTGGGTTGTTTCGGGCGATTACAAATTAGAAGACGACGGCTTGTCGGGGGTTTTTGAGCCTCTGCGCTGCCACACCTTCGTCACGGAGTCCACCTTTGGCCTTCCCGTGTACCAATGGAAGCCCCAGGAAGCCGTATTTGCCGATATCAATGCATGGTGGGTGGATAACCAGGCGCAGGATAAAGTCAGCGTCATCACTGCCTATGCCCTTGGCAAGGCACAGCGCATACTCAAGGGGTTGGACACGTCCATTGGGCCGGTGTACACCCATGGGGCGGTCGAGGACATCAACGAAATTATCCGCGCGCAAGGCATTGCCTTGCCTCCAACCCGCCGGGTAATGCCCGGCATGAAGCGCCAGAACTATTCCGGGGGCTTGGTCATTGCCCCTCCTGCCACGGTAGGCAGCGCCTGGATGCGCCAGTTCAAATCGATATCCCTCGGCGTAGCCTCCGGTTGGATGGCGCTGCGGGGAGCCCGCCGCCGCCGAAATGCAGACCGCGGCTTCATCTTGAGCGACCACGCCGACTGGCCCGCCCTGAACCAGGCCATCCGGGAAAGCGGGGCACAGCGCGTCGTGGTCACCCACGGCTACACCGATATCTTCAGCCGTTGGCTGGAGAGCCAGGGCTATGAGGCCAGGGCCGAAAAAACGGAATTCGAAGGCGAGGTCATAGACACCACCGAAACCGATGCAAAGGAATAAGGTATGCTGCAATTTGTACATCTCTTCAATGAACTGGACCAGACGACCCGCATCAACGAGAAAATCGAGTCGCTGGCGCGCTACCTTAGAGAAGCCCCGGAAAAAGATAAGCTCTGGGCCATCGCCCTGCTGAGCGAGCGACGCCCCAGGCGCAGCGTTACCACCACTGCGCTGCGCGAATGGGCCGCCGAACGGGCCGGCATCCCCCTGTGGCTATTCGAGGACTCCTACCATACCGTCGGCGACCTCGCAGAGACCATTGCCCTGCTCCTCCCCGCCCCAGCCCAACAAGCCGATCACCCGCTGAGCTACTGGATCGAATACGTGCGCGACCTGGCTGATTATAGCGAAACGGAGCGCAAAGCGCGCATTCTGGACGCGTGGGACCAACTCGCGCAGGACGGGCGCTTTTTGTTCAACAAATTGATTACCGGTGGCTTTCGCATCGGTGTCTCCCAGCAAATTCTGGTGAAAGCACTGGCCAAATACACCGGCCAGGAAGAAAATATCCTCGCCCATCGCCTCATGGGCCAGTGGACCCCGGAAACCCACAGCTTTCAGGAACTCATCCTGGCCAACAGCCTGCAAGACGACCTCTCCAAGCCCTATCCCTTTTACCTCGCCTACCCCCTCGATCAGGAACCCGAAGCACTGGGACATCCGTCCGAATGGGTGGCCGAATATAAATGGGACGGCATCCGCGGGCAGCTCATCGTGCGGGAAAGCCAATTGTTCATCTGGTCCCGCGGTGAGGAATTGTTGACTGAAAAATTTCCCGAGCTGCACCCGTTGGCCCAACAACTGCCCGACGGCACAGTGCTCGACGGGGAAATACTCCCCTTTAAAGAAGGGAAAACACTCCCCTTCCAGGTACTACAGACTCGCATCGGGCGAAAAACGCTCACTAAAAATGCCCTGCAAAACGCTCCCGTCATCCTGCGGGCATACGACCTTCTGGAATGCGAAGGCCAGGACCTGCGCCAACAGCCCCTCCACGAACGGCGTGCCCTACTCGAACAGCTTTTGGCCTCCAATCCCGCCGGCGATATCCTGCAGCTCTCTGCACAAGTGCCCTTCTCCCAGTGGGACGACTTGCGCCAGGAGCGCGCCCGCGCCCGCGAATACGCCAGCGAAGGACTCATGCTCAAGCGCAAGGACTCCGACTACCGATCGGGCCGCCGCAAAGGCGATTGGTGGAAGTGGAAAGTAGATGCCATGACCATTGACGCCGTCCTGATTTACGCCCAGCAGGGGCATGGGCGAAGGGCCAACCTCTACACCGACTTCACCTTTGCCGTACAGGACGGCACGCGCCTGGTCCCTTTCACCAAAGCCTACTCCGGCCTCACGGATGCAGAATTTGAGGAAATCAATGCCTGGATCCGAAAAAATACGACAGAGCGCTTCGGCCCCGTACGCAGCGTAAAGCCGGAACTGGTATTCGAAATCGCTTTCGAAGGCATTCAGGCCTCGAACCGGCACAAGTGCGGAATCGCCCTGCGCTTCCCCCGGATGCACCGATGGCGAAAAGACAAACCCGCCCGGGAAGTCAATACCCTCGGAGACCTCAAAGAACTCCTCGATCAGTTCGGTGGGTAAATCTAATGATGTCCGTAATTCAGCTCCCCGGCCCGGATAGCGAGCGGCAGACGGTTTCCCGCTGGCGGGAGCAGACAAGTCGCATACTTGGTAAACGCGCAGGGAGGATTGTACGCCTTGTTAAAGTCAATCACCGTTTTGCCTGCCGCATCCGCTTTGGGGGCCGACAGATAGCGCCCCCCGCTGTAGGTTTCCTCCCCGGAAGTTTCGTCGGCAAAAATCAAAAAGTACCCTTCCGGCTCTTCCAATGCCTCTAATTGGAAGGTTTTTCCCGCGATCTGAAACTCCAATGTACCTGCGGAGGCCTGCTCGATGGCCATTCCCAGTACGTTTTGCATCCGTACCGTACGGCCCGAATCAGCGGGCATCAGCACAGCATCCACTTTCCAGGCCAAATCCAATGGGTAATGCGGGATAGAATCCATCTTTGCAATCTGTACGCTGTTCCGATCCCAGAGGCGGATGCCGTATTTACCCCCGCGCTCCAGAAGCACCCAGTCGAGCGAACCCCAGGAATAGACGACGGGGGGCACCCCGCCCGAAAGCTTCAACACTGCTTCGACGACCGACGCACTGCTGTCTTTTTCGTGTACGTTTGTTCCCGGCAGTACCTGCATACGCACCGAATCGCCCTCCAAAACAAACGCGCCCATCTTCCCGGGAGCGACGACCGGAAACCGAACGTCGTTCTCCGGAGCAGACCCAAAGGTGTTGGGCCCTTCTTTCAGCCAGTACAGGCCCGCCAGTGCAAGCCAACCATCGGGCGCCTTGAGCTCTGCCACACGCTCCGCGTGCCATTCCGACCAGTCGGCCAGATATGCAGGATCAACAGGCTTCTCGCGCTGACAAGCAAAGAACACCGATAAAAGTACCGCGAATGATATCCGTACGCGCATCCTTGGAGTATTTTCAGGTTCACGAAATAAAGTTGCCCTAAAGGGCCTGTCCTCACAGTTAGTCGGACGCGATTTCTTTCTTACAGACACAAAATTGGGCAATTTTCAGTAGAAGTACACGAATTTAGTATCTTTCCCAAAAAACATCCGCTTTATGAAACAAATCAGCGCCATAACGCTCCTCGTACTGTGCATTCTGGGCCGGTTGGACGCCCAGCTCCCCTCCATCGCCGATAAAACCAAAAGTATGAAAGCCTACACCGGCTACTTCAACTACTATTGGGACGATAAGGAGGGAAAACTCTGGATTGAAATAGACAAATGGGAAAGCGAGTTCCTGTATGTCAACTCCCTTACGGCAGGCGTAGGCTCCAACGATATCGGGCTCGACCGCAACCAGCTCGGAAGCGACCGCATTGTCAAGTTCACGCGCAGCGGCCCCAAAGTGCTGCTGCACCAACCCAACTACGACTACCGCGCCGTGAGCGACAACCCCGACGAACGGCGCTCCGTAGCGGAGGCCTTTGCCTCTTCCATTCTGTGGGGCTTTAAAGCAGAGGCCGAAAGCGAAGGCAAAGTATTGGTTGACTTTACGCCCTTCCTGCTGCGCGACGCTCACGGAGTAGCGGCGCGCCTGCGCAACGCCCGCCAGGGCAACTACCAGGTGGATGCATCGCGCTCTGCTGTATATCTCGAAAACACCAAAAACTTTCCCAAAAACAGCGAATTTGAAGCGACCATCACGTTCAGCGGGGACCCGCAGGGTGCCTGGGTTCGCTCGGTCACCCCTACTCCCGACGCAGTCACGGTCCGCATGCACCACTCCTTCATCGAACTCCCTGACAACCAGTACTCGCCCAGGGCTTACGACCCCCGCAGCGGCTTCAACGACATGCGTTTTGCCGACTACGCCACCCCTATTGACCAGCCACTCGTACGGCGCTTCATCATGCGACACCGCCTGGAGAAAAAAGACCCCAAGGCCAAGCTCAGCGAAGCGGTAGAGCCTATCGTGTATTACCTCGACCGCGGTGCGCCCGAACCCATCCGATCCGCCCTCATAGAAGGGGCCAGTTGGTGGAACCAGGCCTTTGAAGCCGCCGGCTATAAAAATGCCTTTCAGGTAAAAGTACTCCCCGAAGGCGCCGACCCTATGGACGTACGCTACAATATGATCAACTGGGTACACCGTTCCACCCGCGGCTGGTCGTACGGCAGCTCTGTATCCGACCCGCGCACCGGGGAGATTATCAAAGGACACGTGTTGTTGGGCTCCCTGCGCGTACGGCAGGACTTTCTCATCGCCCAGGGTCTGGTCGAAGCCTACGCCAACGGAACCGTCGCCGACCCACGCCTCAAAGAGATGGCACTGGCCCGCCTGAGGCAACTCTCCGCCCATGAAGTGGGGCATACGCTCGGACTGGCCCACAACTTCGCTGCCAGCTATAACGACCGCGCCTCTGTCATGGATTACCCCCACCCCTACTTCACCCTTGATGCGCAGGGCAAGATAGACTATTCCAAAGCATACGCCACCGGCATTGGCGAGTGGGACAAGCGCATGATCATCTACGGCTACCAGGATTTCCCCGAAGGCGTGGACGAAGCCGCCGAATTGCGCAAAATCATGGCAGAGAGCATCAAGATGGGACTGCTCTACCTATCTGACCAGGACGGACGCCCCTCCTACGGTGCCCACCCGTTCACCCACGTTTGGGACAATGGAAAAAATGCCGCCGAAGAACTCCGCCGCATCGCCAAAGTCCGCGAAACGGCTCTGGCGACCTTTGGAGAGAAAAATATCCCCGTCGGCGCTCCTATGTCCACACTGGAAAGCGTGCTCGTACCGCTCTACCTGGCGCACCGCTACCAGGCAGATGCCGTCGCAAAATCAATCGGCGGGGTCAATTATACGTATGCCTTGCGCGGCGACGGGCAGGTCACCAATACCCCCGTGGCTCCTGCTGCCCAGCTCGACGCCCTCAACGCCCTGCTCGAAACCCTGGATCCCCGCTTTCTCGCACTGCCCGAGCGCATCATCTCCCTCATTCCGCCGCCGCCGCTGGGCTATTCCCGCGACCGCGAAATGTTCAAGATCAATACCGGTATGACCTTCGACCCCCTGGCCGCTGCGGAAAGTTCCATCGCCAATACCCTCGGCCTGATTCTCGACCCCATGCGTCTGGCGCGCGTACTCGAGCAACACGCCCGCGACCAGAAGCAGTTGTCGCCCGGCAAGCTCCTCGACCTGGTATTCGACGGCATCCGACAGCACAAAACAGCAGATGCTATGCAGGAGGAAATTCAGCGCATCACCGAGAAATCGGCGCTTCAACACCTCTTCCAGCTCGCGGGCGACCGGGGCATACAGCAGCAAATTTCCGCTGCCGCACTTTTGAAAATCAACCAATTGGAAGTAAAGTACAGCCTTGAAAACGCTACGGGGAGTTCGCTGGAAGCCGCCCATAAAGCCTATTTACTGGAACAAATCCGCCAGTTCAGGGCCAATCCGGGCGAGTATAAAGTCCCGGCGATGCCTGAAATGCCCGACGGGGCCCCTATTGGCTGCTCCGAGCATTGATCATCCGACTTGTTGCGAGGGGTCAAAGAGTCCTTTTTCCCTCCTCGCCGACCCCTCGCAACAAGTTTATTCAAAGCCTCTCCGCTATGAAACCAGTTTTACCCTTATTCCTGCTTGCCGCTTTGTCCTTTCAGGCCTGCCAGCCTAAAGAAGAGCCCGCCGATATCCTATACACGAACGGCGTGATCTGGACCGGTGATCCCGATCGGCCTTCTGCCCGGGTGCTGGCCGTGAAGGGCGAAAAAATATTGTATGCGGGCGAGGATACCGAGGTACATCGAGGTAAAAATACCAAGGTAGTGGACCTCGCCGGAAAGTTTGTCTGCCCGGGCTTCATAGACAACCACACCCATTTCATGAGCGGTGGTTTCCAATTGGCCAGTGTCAACCTGCGCGAGGCGAAAACGCCCCGGGAATTTATCCATACCCTTGCCGAATTCGCCAAGGGCCTGCCCGAGGGGCAATGGATCACCGGCGGCGACTGGGACCACGAAAACTGGGGAGGCGAACTCCCCCGCCGGGAGTGGATTGACAGCATCACCCGGCGAAACCCCGTTTTCGTGAACCGCCTCGATGGGCACATGGCCCTGGCCAACTCTCTTGCCATCCAACTTGCCAGCGCCGACAAAACCCTGCCCGACGTGGTCGGCGGGGCTATCGTGCGCGACGCCCGCGGCAACCCTGCCGGCGTGTTCAAGGATGAAGCCATGGCACTCATCCAAAAGGCCATCCCCGAAGCCGACGAGAGGCAGCTCGACGCTGCCCTGCAACGGGCCATGGACTATGTAGTTGCTCTGGGCGTCACGCAAATTCACGATGTCAGCGGACTGGGGGGATGGACCGACCTCGAAACCTTTCGCAGAGCGCACCAACAGGGCAAACTCAAAATCCGCATCTACTCCATGGTGCCCCTTGGCAACTGGGCAAAAATGGCCGATTATGTACGCGACAACGGCCGTGGCGACGACTGGCTGCACTGGGGTGCGCTCAAAGGCTTCGTGGATGGCTCCCTGGGCTCTACTACCGCCTGGTTCTACTCCCCTTACCACGACGAGCCCAACACCAGTGGCTTGCTCGTAAACGACACCCTGCAACTGCGCCAGTGGATTCTCCAGGCCGATTCAGCCGGGCTGCACGTCGCTGTGCACGCTATCGGCGACCGCGCAAATGACTGGCTCCTAAAGGTATATGCCGAAGCAGAATCTCTGCACGGCCCCCGCGACCGCCGTTTCCGCATCGAGCACGCCCAACACCTGACCCACCACGCCATACGGCGCTTTGCAGAGCTCGGCGTCATCCCGTCCATGCAGCCTTACCACGCTATGGACGACGGCCGCTGGGCCGAAAAACGCATCGGCCCGGAGCGCATCCAGACCACGTATGCCTTCCGCTCCCTGCTCAACGCCGGCGCCAACCTCACATTCGGTTCCGACTGGACCGTAGCACCGCCTTCGCCTCTGGAAGGCATCTATGCTGCCGTCACCCGACAAACCCTGGACGGAAAAAACCCCAAAGGATGGGTACCCCAGCAAAAAATCAGCGCCGAAGAAGCGCTGCGCTGCTATACCGTCCACAATGCTTACGCCGCTTTTCAGGAAACCAAAACCGGGAAACTCAAACCCGGCATGTACGCCGATTTCGTAGTACTATCGGACAATATCCTCAAAATACCCAGTGAAAAAATACGGAACGTGCAAGTCTTGCGCACCGTAGTGAACGGAAAGGAACAATTCGCAAGGGAATAGACCGGCAGGCCTCCTGCTACCTGCGAAGAGCTATATCTTCCACGCGAAGTCCGGTTTCTCTTTCGATTTCTTTGTGGTATTGAGAAGAAAAATCGCTGCTTTTCAATAAGTTGTCCAGGTCGGTTTTATCCAGGGTCAGTCCCTTGTAGAACCAGGTAAATTTTTTCACCATTTCGTCAAAAAGAGCCTCGAGGAACTCTTCTATTTTGCGGGGAATATTTTTTCCATTGATTTTAGGCAGGTTGTCTTCTTCGAGGAGTCTTTCCATTTCTGTGATAAAACCATCGAAATGGGGTTTATAGAGTGCATACGCATACCCGGAGAGGTAATACGTGCTCTTTTTGAAAATCGGCAATTCACTTAGATATTCATCCGACTTCTCCTGAATTAACTGCCGGATACGGTCGACGAGGATGGAGGCGAGCAGTAGTTCCGACGATAAAGTGTTCAAATAAGCGGGGTCGTCCACTTCATCGTTCCGGTAGAGTTTTTCGTACTCGGTTTTTTGGAAAACCCGGCTGTGGCCCATTTTAGATCGCAGGCCTTGGGCGGCCAGCCAAAAAACAGCCCGATAGGCCAACGCAGCATTGGGCATTCCCACGATTTTTTCAGATTTGCTGTTTTTCGCTTCCCCTTTTCTATCATAGATATACCCGAATCGGCTTATCCGCTCGCCTATGGCAATCTGGATAGGGTCGTTTGACAGCAAAGAATACGTCTTGACTGCATTTTGGTTGTTGGTAGCCCGGATGACGCTCATTTTAAAGTCTGCCTGATCCGGACTGATCTCATATATTTTTACCAGTATGTTGGATGCCCTAAAATTAGCTTGTGTGGAGGGGCCGTACTTGGCATTGTACAGGGCATTTACGGTTTGGCAGCCGTTGATAATCTGCATGTTTTTCAACTCGATGGGCAATTTTTTATCTTTTCTCAAATTGCCCAGGGTGAATTCATCACAGATAATACTAATACCGTTGTTCATATACGGGAACCATATGCTTTCCGGGGAGCAGATGGTGTGGATGATATCTTTATTCACAGCGGCCCGGTCTCCCAGGTATAACCGGATATTTTCGGCATAGAGCTGGTTGTGGTGGTATTTGTTCTGAAGGGTGACAAATTCATTCACGTTGCAGATACCCACAAACACTTTCTTGGGCAATCCGACCCCGCTTTTTACAGAATTATCTTCGAAGCGGTATGCTTGTGGACCGTCAATTTCAAATTCTATAAATTCTTTTTCGACTGAAATTTTGCCATTGACTGCCAAATCCAGGATATCCTTCAATCCATAGACCTGCACTTTGAAGTTGTGGAATTGTTTGTCCGTGAGAAACCGGTTCATAACCGTTTCTATATCTGCTTTGTTTGCAGGAACTATCCCTTGGGCATTATTGATGAAGTGGCAGTGAATCATCACCCTCCTGCCTCTTTTACCCGCCAGGAAGTCCTGTACCTGGTCGTAAATTTCTTTCAGCACTTTGTTTTTCAAATCATCTTCCCCCATGAGGACAGGATGTACGAAGACGTTGTTCATCAGGGTGGCAAACTGGCCCAGTTCTTTTGGCGAAACCGCATTGTTAGGGCTTTCGTGTAATTTGAACTGAAACAAATGCAAGTGCTTTTCATTGGTCCTTTCCGTTTCAATCAGGGCATACGCATCTATCAGCAGCTCCGGCTTGCCAGAAATACTCTTATCCGTGATATGAAAGTCTTCAAAGAACCCATCCTCTGAGTAATCCATCGCGAGAGAAGCAGCCATAGCCATGTAAAGAATCTGGTCTGGCTGGTTTCCTACCCGGTCGGAAGACTTGCCGGCTTGAAGCGTGAAATGTTCGTTCCTGCGCTTGAAGTAATCCAGTTCTATTCTGAGTTGAGGGCTATTGAAAATCGTGTCCATCATAATTACACTTGTTGCGAGGGGTAAACGGGGTGGGGAAAAGAGAGTCATTGACTGGTTGCGAGGGGAACCTTCGAGGGGTCGAATGTGCCCTTTTTCACCCACACGGTGCCTTTTTTCGGCCATTTAGCGCAGGGATTTTTTACCCACCACAAGATTAAGCAATTTTCAGGCATTACACAAGCCCGGAGCTATGCACCTTTCCATAGCCTTCTTTGAAATTTTTCTTTGGAAAAACTATTTTTTGAAAAAAAATAGTTTTTCCGCAATATCCCCAAAATCGAACTTTTCTATAAATTCTGACCTATCTTTGTAAAAAGGCATCTTTCATGCACCAACCGGAACCAGATGAACGCCCCGAAATAAGGGCACTGCTGCTCGCCTTTGAGGCCAGGATGGCCACAGGGCAGCCGCTGCAATTTACGGAACCGGAGTTTGGGCTTCTCGCCAGTTACTTCGAAGACGAAGGCCAGTTAGACCTGGCGCTCGAGTTGTTGGACCTGGCGCTCGAGTTGTATCCCTTTCAACTCGATATCTTTCTGCACAAAGCCGAACTGCTCATCCGCAGGGAAGAGCCTCAGAAAGCGCTGGACCTACTGCAAAAAGCGCTGTTCATCGCTCCCAACGAATTGGATATCTTCCTTTTGCGCGCAGAAGCCCTCGCCGCCATGCATCGCTTCGAGGATGCGATGGCAGAATTGGAGCGCGTGCTGCCCGACGTGGAAGGCCCGGCGGATCAATCCGATATCTTCTACCTGAAGAGTTTGGTATTGGAAAAGATGGGCGACTACGACGAGATGTTTGCCACCCTGCAAAAAACCATCCACCTGGACCCGGGGCATATCCAGGCACTCGAACACTTCGGCGTCGTAGTGGAAATCATGCACCGCTACGAGGAGAGCATTGCTTTCCACAGTGCGCTGCTGGAGGAAAATCCCTATCTCTCTATCGCCTGGTTCAACCTGGGGTTAGCGCAAGCCTATGAAGGCCTGTACGACGACGCCCTGGATTCCCTGGAATACGCTTTCCTGACCGACCCCAAGTTCGAACACGCCTATTGGGAGTTCATAGACGTCTGCTTCGAAGTTCAGGATTATACACGGGCCATGGCCGTACTCGAAGACATGCAGGAACACTTCCCACCCGACGGCGAATCGCTGACCCGCATGGGGCAATGCCTGTTCATGGCCGAGGACTATGCACAGGCGCGCAGAACCCTGCGCCGGGCGCTGAGCATTGACCCCGCCCAGGACGAAGCGATGTTCTATCTCGGAAAGTGCTATGCCATCGAGGAAAACTGGACCAAAGCCATGTCCTGCTTTTCCCGTGCCATCCATATCAATGCGGAACAGGAGTCGTATCATGCGGCCAAAGGGGCCATACATGCTATCATGGGCAATGAAACTGCTGCGGAATACAGCATGCGGCAGGCGATAGACCTGGCACCCGACGAGCCTATCTACTGGTTGCACTTTGCCGCCTACCTTCTGGAACGGAACCAGGCCGAAAGAGGGTGGAATCTCCTGTGTGAAGCTGCCCAATATACAGCGGAACCGGATATCGAGTACGGGAAAGCCGCCTGCCTTTTTGCCCTTGGAAAGCCGGAGGAAGCTTTCCCCATCCTCGAATATGCCCTGGAGGCCGACTTTAGCGCCCACACGATTTTTTTTCTGCTCATGCCGGAGCTGAAGTCAGATCCCCGCATCCAGGCCTTGATTTCCCTGAGCAGCGGAGAACCTACTGAATAGGGCGTATTTTCATCCGCACATCTTCCAGTGGCCGATCGCGCTGGTCTTTCGGGGACTCAGCGATTTTGTCGATTACTTCCAGCCCTTGTATCACCACTCCAAATACGGTGTAGTCCCGATCCAGGAAAGGCGTCCCTCCTTTTTCCAGATACAGTTGGCGCTGCTCCGTGGAGTAGCGGAACCCTTTGCGGGCCTCGATCTGGTCCAGTTGCGGATTGGTCAGCGGCTGCCCCTGAACGATGTAGAACTGCGAACCGGAAGAGCGCTTCTCCGGGTTGACCTGGTCGCCAGTGCGGGCGGCTGCCAGGGCGCCTCTCACGTGCACCAGCGTATCTACGAATTCGGCGGGAATGGTGTAAGACGGCCCGCCCATGCCCAAAGGCTGTCCTTTGGGAGCGTTGCGCGAGTTGGGATCGCCCCCCTGAACCATAAAGCCTTTGATCACCCGGTGGAACAACAGGCTGTCAAAGTAGCCTTCCCCGGCCAGTTTGAGGAAGTTGTCCCGGTGCTGCGGGGTGCTGTCGTAGAGCCAGACCAGCATGTTGCCGAACTCGGTCTCGATTTCCACCAGGCAACGGTCAGGAGCATCTATTTGGATTTTTTCTTCCATGATTCTCGTTTTATTTCCTGATTTAGCAATAAGGGTCACGGTATAGGTACCCGATTTTTTATAGGTATGTACGGGCAGGGAATCCGTGGATCGGTTTCCATCCCCGAAGTCCCATTCAAAAGCCTGAGCTTTTTCAGAACGGTTGTCGAATCGTATTTCCGCAGGTGCTTTTGAAGCGCCCGTATAGCTGAATTGCGCCACCGGGCGGGAACAGGACAGGGAGAAACAGGCTCCCCCCAGCACGATAGCGGCAGTGGGTTTCAGCAGGCGGATAGCGGTAAGCAGCGTCTTCATGGTGTGTTTTGTATCTTGATTTCCTAAAATGCTTTTGGAGGCTTGGCACCAGCTTGGTGGTTATAGGATTTTCACCTTTTTCATAACCACGTCCTGTAAAGGTCGGTTGCGCAGCCCCTGGGGTTCTTTGCTTATTTTCTCCACTACTTCCATACCCTTTACGACCTCCCCAAAAACGGTATAGTCGTTGTCGAGCCAGGGTGCACCGCCGATTTCCTGATAGAGTTTGCGCTGGGCATCGTTGTAGCGGATATTTTTTTCTTTTTCTATGAGATCCAGCATAGGAAGCGTGACCGTATCGCCGACGACGATGTAGAACTGACATCCCGACGACAGCTTCTGCGGGTTGCTCTTCTGAGCTGCCGCCACGGCCCCGCGCAGGTGGGGAGCGCCGATCTCGGGCACGATTTGATAGGGCATGTCGCTCGAGCCCAGGATTTGGTTGGGGTCGGCGTTGCCCGAGTCGGGGTCACCGCCCTGAATCATAAAGCGCTCGACGATGCGGTGGAACAACAAACCGTCATAGAAGCCCTGGGAGACCAGTTTGATAAAGTTATCGCGGTGCTTGGGCGTGGTATTGTAGAGCATGATTTTAATGTCCCCGTACTCCGTTTCGATCAGCGCATAGGTGTGGGGGTCTTTTTTACAACCCGCCGGCAGGAGCAGCAAGAAAAGAAAAGACAAGGGCCATGCCCTCCATTTAGTAGCGTTCATCTTCGAGTTCTTTAAAATAGCGCACAATATACATTTTCAGCATATTTTCTTGTTCGTCGAGTTCCCTTTTTGGCACGGGGAGGAGCAAGTCCCAGTGGGGCCAGCCGTCTTCGTCGCGGCCTACAAAGCCATAGTGCCCGTCGTAGCTGAACAAGCGGCAGATGGCGATGTGCATGAGGTCTTGCTTTTCTTCCTTGGTGAAAGACGTTTTCCAACGGCCGAGTTCCTGGATGCCGATCAGGAAGAGCATACCGTTCAGGTCCGGCAGCGCATCGCGGTTGAAGCGCTCCTTGACGAGCGTGCGTACATGCAACCATTCAAAATCGAGTTCCCAGTTTTCCATTTTTGCAATAAGTGTCCTGGTCGTTTCATCAAGCTTCCCGGATCAGCGCAGGGATGCGCTGCGCCCGCAGGGCCGGTGGGATAGATGCCAGCAACCCGATTCCGAGCACCGTGGCGGCCACGACGATAAAGTCGGTGAACCGGAGGCTGATCGGGTAGGATTGCACGGCAAAAGTGCCGGGGATGCCAATAATTCCGAACGTTTTTTGTAAAAAATAAGCCAGCAGTGCCAGAGCAAACCCCAGGACTCCCCCCAGGACGCACAACCACATGCCTTCGTAGAGAAAGATATCGCGCACCGAACGGTCGGGAGCGCCCATGGATTTGAGCATGGCGACGTCCTTTTGTTTTTCCAGCACGATCATCCACAATGCCCCCACCATGTTGAAAGCTACCATCAACAAGGTGAGGCTGACGATGGCAAAACTCATCCATTTTTCGATTTTCATCAGGCGCATGAAAGCCTCTTCCTGTTGGTAGCGGTCGCGCAGCACGATGTCCGGCCCCAGGATATCCTGTATTTTCGGGATGGCGCTTTGGGGGGAGATGCCCGGCCTGAGTCGGAATTCCAGTGCGCTCAAGGCTCGTGGGTTGCCCAGGAGACTTTGGCAGAGTTCCAGCGAAGTCAGCACATAGCGGTTGTCGAAGTCCTGCTGGATGAAGAAAACCCCGGCAGGGTAGGCACTGCGCTTTACGAACTGCGGCTCGAACGGGCCGGTTTCCCGCTTTTTTGGCAAATAGATACTCAGGGGTTCAAAATAGTTTTCTGTACTGACGGTCAGCTTGTTGTACATACCAAGGCCCAGCACAGCCAGCTCGCGGGAGCCCTCTTTGAGGGCGTAGCGGCCTTCTTTGACCGTTTTGCCTATACCCGTCACCGCATTGAACCACTCATCTACCCCTTTGATTACGCCGAAGTCCTGCTTATCGCGATATTCAAAGAAGGCCACTTCTTCAAGGGTCTGCGAAACAGCCTGCACTTCTTCCAGTTGACGCAGGCGCTCCAGCGTACCCGGCTTTAGTTCGAAGGTCTTCCCTTTGGCCGGGGTCGCTTTGACCTGGGGGTTAAAGCTGCTGTACATCGAAGTAATCAGGTCTTCGAAGCCGTTGAATACAGACAGCACCAGCACCAGGGCCGCTGTGCCCACGGCGATGCCAAACACCGCAATACCCGTAATCAGGTTGATGATGTTAGCCGATTTTTTGGCAAATAAATAGCGTCGCGCAATGCGCATGGGCCAATTCATGGTCCTTGGTATTTATCCGGTTTGCTGCGGGGGGCCACCAGGGGCAAAAACAACTTTGTGCCTTCCTGCCGACCCTTTGTCACAAGTCCGTTGGTATGGGGGCAAAGATAGCAAGTTACGGCCGGGCGTGTGCTTTTCTGAAGCGGTTCGGCTGTATTTTCTTTTTTTCCAGAAAAACGCGATTGAAATACGCCAGGTTGTCGAACCCACATTGGGCGGCTACCAAATTGATCGGCAAATCGGTTTCGATGAGCAAATCTACCGCATGCCCCACGCGGAGTTCGTTGACGTAGTCTGAAAAAGTACGGCCGCTCGCCTGCTTGAAAAACTTGCAAAACGCACTGTTCGAGAGGAAGGCGTGGCGGGCTACCTCCCCGAGGGTGATTTTTTGGGTGAAATGCTCCCCGATGTATTGATAGACCCGGTGGATGCGCTTTTCTCCGCTGAGGGGCAACTTTTTTCCGTACGCCGGCGATACCAGAAGGTTTACGTGCAATCCGCACAAAATGCCGAACAGATCCAGCAGGCTCTTTAGTCGTTCAAACCCGCTTTCCAGGCTTATCCGCTGCATGAGCGCTTTCATATCGTCGGGATTGTGCCCGCTGAACAGTAGCCCGCACTCCGATTTTGAAAACAGCTTCGCCAGGACGGCCAACTCGGGCCATTTGCAAATGGACTCTACAAATGCGGTCGGAAACTGCAATACCCAGGCTTTGTAATGGCTTGCCCCCGGTGCCTCGCTCACCCAGGTGTGCGGCAAATCCGACCCCACCAACACCATATCGCCAGAGGCGAACGGCGCGATATGGTCGCCTATGAACCGAGTCCCCGATCCGTATTCGATAAACGTAATCTCATACTCGGGGTGGTGGTGCCAGTAAAAGTTGAATCGGGGCAAAACGACTTCATAGCACAAGAAGGATGCTGCCGAAGACTCGTATGCCAGATATTCCCGCTTTGCCTTCACGGTAGGGTAAGTTGGACTTGGTTGCGGGGGGCAGCGGAACAGGAAAAAAGAGCCTTTTTTGTCCACGTGAAGCCTTTTTCCCTTCGGGATACTCTCTCGCGCAACAAGTATATCAATACAGTATCAAATAATGACATAAATATATCATTTTTTGAGGAGATTGTTTCTGATTTTTGTAGCCACATATATATTCTCATGCAAATCGTCCCGGATTCCATAAAAAATTTTCTGGATCAGCCCTATGAGCTGAGTGCGGAGCAAATCGCGTTCTACGACAAAAACCGCTTCATCAAGCTCAAGGGGGTATTGAACGAAGAGACCATCGGGTTTTTCGCAAAAGTAATCACGGAAAAAGTCCTCGAAGTCAGCCGTGAAGATCGGCCGCTCGAGCAGCGCGACACCTATGGCAAAGCCTTCCTGCAGTTGTTCAACCTGTGGCGGGAGGATGAGCGCATACGGGCACTCGTATTCAGCAAGCGCCTGGCAAAAATCGCCAGTGACCTGATGCAGACCCGCGGGGCCAGGCTCTACCACGACCAGGCGCTGTACAAAGAACCAGGGGGAGGTATCACCCCGTGGCACGCCGACCAGTATTACTGGCCTTTGGAAACCGACAAGAGCGTCACTGCGTGGATGCCCCTGCAGGCCACCCCCCTCGATATGGGACCCCTGGAATTCAGCGCCGGCAGCCATGTCATCGTAAACGGGCGCGAACTCGCCATCAGCGACGAAAGCGAGGAAAAAATACAACGCGCACTCCGGGTCACTGATTTTCAGCACGTCATCGAGCCCTTTGAGGCCGGGGAAATCAGTTTCCATTCCGGTTGGGTGTTCCACCGCGCCGGAGCTAACCAAAGCACCGAAATGCGGAGGGTCATGACCGTCATATACATGGATGCAGATATGAAGCTCAAACAACCCGACAATGAAAACCAAATCAACGACTGGAACACCTGGTGCCCGGGAGCGGAAATCGGCAAAGTCATCGCCTCACCGCTCAATCCGCTGTTATTTTCTGCATAGGGATAAAATCACCCTTTTCGCCGCGCCTTCTAACACTGTTTTTACAATCTGTTTTCCCATGACAAAAATCAACCTCTGAAAATCAGACTGGCTACGAAGGAGAATATCAAGGGGTCTAAGGGGCCTTTTTGACCCATTTTAGGGCCTTTTTCGGTCATCGAACGCCGTTAGACTGCCTCAAAAAGACTTCGTGTGGACAAAAAATGATTCATTTTTTCACACCGACTCCTCGCAACCAGTCTAACAGAAACAATGGAACGGACATAGCAACCAAAGCAACGGTCGGATGGTAGTTTTAGGATAGGGTCCATGTCTATCCCTTACTTTCCTATGCCTGCAAAAGAAACAACAACCATTTTTAAATGGCACGATACCTATTTTTAACCAACCACATCATTACGTTTATGAATGCAAAAACACTACTGGTTTGCGCCGGGATTTTGCTGATGGGGGCTTCGACAGCCTGGGCCCAACGCAAGGTTTCCGGAACGGTCACCGACGCCGCTACCGGCGAGGCCCTCATAGGGGCCAATATCCTGGTAGTCGGAACGACGGAAGGCACCGTTACTGATTTTGACGGGAAATACACCCTGGAAGTACCCGCGGGAAGCGTGCGGCTCCAATTCTCCTACACGGGCTATACCAGTCTGGAAATGGGCCTTGGAGAGTCCAATGTACTCGACGTACAGTTGTCGGCGGGCGAGCTCCTCGAGGAAGTCATCGTCGTGGGCTATGGCACCACCAAGAAAGCCGACCTGACGGGCGCCGTGGCAGCCATCAGCTCCCGGGATTTCATCAAAGGCAACATCGCCACGCCTGAACAATTGGTGAACGGCAAAGTAGCCGGGGTTCAAATCACGACCAACGGCGGGGCTCCGGGCTCCGGAAGCCGCATCCGCATCCGCGGCGGTTCTTCGCTGAATGCCAGCAACGACCCCCTCATCGTCATTGACGGCGTGCCCGTGGACAATGCGGGCATCTCCGGCTCAGCCAACCCGCTCAGCCTGATCAACCCCAACGACATCGAATCCTTCAACATCCTGAAAGATGCTTCTGCCACCGCTATCTACGGCTCCCGCGCCTCCAACGGCGTCATCCTCATCACGACCAAGAAGGGTTCACGCAGCGGCAAGTTGAATGTCAACTTCAGCACACTCGTCTCCAACTCGGTCAAAACGGACGTCGTAGAGGTGTTGTCTGCCGATGCCTTCCGCGATGTCATCAACCGCATCGGGACTACCCAGCAAAAGGCCCTGTTGGGCCGGGCGACGACCGACTGGCAGGAAGAAATCTACCGCAATGCCATCTCGTCCGACAACAACCTGAGTCTCACCGGTGCGCTGGCCGGTATTCCCTTCCGCGCTTCCGGCAACTACCTGAGCCAGCAGGGTATCCTCCTGCGCTCCCAGATGGACCGCTTCAGCGGCTCCCTGGGCCTTTCCCCGGTATTGTTCGACGACAAGCTCAAGATTGACGTCAACCTCAAACAGTCCAGCGTCAACCATTTCTTCGCCAACCAGGGTGCCATCGGCTCCGCTGTTACCTTTGACCCGACTCAAGCTGTCAATGGTACGGAATACGACGGCTATTTTGAGTGGCTCGACCCGGCAACCGGCAAACCCAATACGCTCGCCCCCCGCAACCCGGTCGCTTTGCTCAACACCCTCGACAACGAAAGCACCGTAAACCGCTTTATCGGCAACGTACAGCTCGACTACCGCTTCCACTTCCTGCCCGACCTGCGCGCCAACCTCAATATCGGCATGGACAAGTCTTCCTCTGAAGGCACTACCCTCATCCCGGAAACGGCAGCACAGGCCTTTACCCGCAGTGGACAGGACGCGATCTACACCCAGGATAAGCAAAACCAGCTCCTCGAATTCTACCTCAACTATTCCAAAGAAATCAGTGCCATCCGCAGCCGCGTCGAACTCATGGGGGGCTACTCCTGGCAAGATTTTATCAACGAGGGCACTTATCTCGATAAAAACTTCAAAGGGGATGTCTTCGCCGACACGCGCTATAAAACACAGAATACCCTGGTGTCCTTCTTCGGGCGCGCCAACTACGCCCTCATGGACCGCTACCTGCTGACCTTCACGCTGCGCCGCGACGGCTCTTCCCGCTTCAGCCCGGACAATCGCTGGGGCTTATTCCCCTCCGCTGCGTTTGCCTGGAAAATCTCCGAGGAAGGCTTCCTCAAGGATAATGGCGTGTTCAGCAACCTCAAACTACGCCTTGGCTATGGCGTCACCGGCCAGCAGGATATCGGCAGCGATTATCCCTACTTAGCCCGCTTCACGCCAGGTGAACCGACCGCGCAGTACCAGTTCGGCAGCGCTTTTCTATCTACTCTTCGCCCGGAAGGCTACGATGCCAATATCAAGTGGGAAGAAACGGAAACCTACAATGCCGGTATTGACTTCGGGTTCCTCGACGGGCGCATTGACGGCAGCATTGACTACTATTTCAAGAAGACCAAAGACCTGCTGGCCACTATACCCGTACCCGCCGGCTCCAACCTCACCAACTTCATCCTCACCAATGTCGGGAACATCCAGAACAGCGGGGTGGAATTTTCCATCAATGCCAATGTCCTGAACGCCGGACGCTTCAACTGGAACGTCGGGTTCAACGCTACGTTCAACAAAAACGAAATCACCAACCTTTCCAAGGTCAATGACCCGAATGCACAAGGCATCCTCGTAGGCGGTATCGCCGGTGGGGTGGGCAATACCATCCAGGTCCATTCCGTAGGCTTCCCGACCAACGCATTCTATGTGCTGCGCCAGGTCTATAACGCCGACGGGGCACCTGTCGAAGGCCTGTACGTGGACGAGAACGGCGATGGCAGGTCCACCCTCGACGACCGCTACCGCTACAAGTCGCCCGACCCGCGCGTCTTCCTGGGCTTCAGCACCCAGTTGAGCTACGACAAGTTCAGCCTCTCCATGGTGCTGCGCAGCAACCTCGGCAACTACATGTATAACAACTTCAATTCCGAGCGCGGCGCTTACCGCAACCTCACGCTGAACAACATCCTGCGCAATGCCACTCCCGATTTGCTGGCTTCCAATTTCTCCAACAACCAGTATTTCTCCGATTACTACATCGAAAATGCGTCTTTCCTCCGCCTGGACAACGTCACCCTGGGCTACAATGCCGGGAATATCCTCCGCGATATGGCCAACCTGCAGGTTTCGCTCATCGCCCAGAACCTGCTCACGGTAACCCAATACTCGGGCCTGGACCCGGAAATCGCAGGGGGCATTGACAACAACTTCTATCCACGCCCGCGCACGATTTCTCTGGGCTTGAACCTTAATTTCTAATCCAAAATCTGATTGTACGATATGAAACGATATCTAATCCACGCCATCCGAATCCTCGGACCTGTCGCCTTCCTCATGGGTCTGGGCGCATGTACCGACGACCTGAACCGGGAGCCCTTCCCCGTCTCCGGCCTAACCTCGGCCTCGGTCTATAAAGATCCGGCCAACTATAAGTCCATCCTCGCTCGCCTGTACCTGGGCCTTGCCATGTCCGGCCAACAAGGCCCCGCCGGCAAACCCGATATCAGCGGCATTGACGAGGGCTTCTCGCAATACCTGCGCCAGTACTGGCAAGCCCAGGAACTCACTACCGATGAAGCCGTCATCGCCTGGAACGATGCCGATATCTGGGACTTCCACGATATGGACTGGACGACGGGGCACACCTTCCTCAAGGCGCTGTACTACCGGGTCTATTACCAGGTTGCGATATGCAACGAGTTTATCCGCGAGAGCAGCGATGCCAAGCTCGCAGAACGCGGCATATCGGGCACCGATGCGGCCAGCATCAAAACCTACCGCGCCGAGGCCCGCTTCCTGCGCGCCCTCAGCTACTACCACGCCCTTGACCTCTACGGCAACGTTCCGTTTGTGACAGATGAGAACCCCATCGGGTCCTATATCCCCCGGCAGATTGCCCGCGCCGATCTTTTCAAATACGTCGAGTCGGAACTACTGGCCATCGAAGCCGATTTGCCCGCACCGCGCGCCAACGAATATGCGCGGGCCGACAAAGCCGCCGCCTGGACCTTGCTCGCCAAGCTTTACCTCAATGCCGAGGTGTATTCGGGTACGGCAAAGTACTCGGATTGCATCGCGCAATGCAACAAGGTCATCGCAGCAGGGTACGCCCTCGAGCCGAACTACCGCAACTTGTTCCTGGCCGACAACCACAATTCAAGGGAAATCATCTTCCCGATTGCTTTTGATGGCCTCCGCACCAAGACCTGGGGCGGGATGACCTACCTGGTGCACGCCCCCATCGGCGGCTCTATGAACCCGGCAGAATACGGTGTCAACGGCGGTTGGTACGGTCTGCGCACGACCAAAGGGCTGGTCAATACCTTCAGCGACCCCAGTGGGGCCACCGATAAGCGGGCCATCTTCCACACCAATGGCCAGAAACTGGAGATTGCCGATATCTCCGATTTCTCCAATGGCTTCGCCGTAGGGAAATACCGCAATGTCACCTCCACCGGCGTCAAAGGCTCTGACCCAGAAGGCAACTTCCCAGATACCGACTTCCCGATGTTCCGGCTCGCAGACGTGTATCTGATGTACGCCGAAGCCGTCAAGCGAGGCGGCAGCGGAGGGTCTGAATCTACCGCACTGGGTTATATCAACGCACTGCGTACCCGCGCATACGGCAATGCCTCCGGTAACGTGAACGCGTACGACCTGGAGTTTGTCCTCGCAGAACGCGCCCGGGAGCTCTACTGGGAAGCACACCGCCGCACCGACCTCATCCGCTATGGCCGCTTTACCGGGTCGGCCTACTTATGGCCCTGGAAAGGCGGCGTCAAGGACGGACGCAGCGTGGACGATTACCGCGCCTTGTTTCCTATCCCGATTGATGATATCGTGGCCAACCCGAACCTGAAACAAAACACAGGGTATTAGAGGGGGATTCAAACTCCCCCTTCTTCCGGTTTGTCCCTATTTTTCAGCCAAAACAAATCTTCAGCAATGAAAAACCTTTTGAATAAAATCTGGATTTTTCCCATCCTCACCCTGGCACTGATCGCCTGTGAAAAGGATGAAGAACGGGTTGTCCTCAGCCCCGGCAGTGGGCCTGCCATGGCACTCTCCACCACCACGCTGGTCCTCAGGGAAGCGGACGCGGCAAAAACCGCCTTGTCGGTGACCCTGGCCGCTGCCAACTATGGCTTTGCTTCCCCTGCCACCTACAAACTGCAATTCGACAAAAGCGGCAACAATTTCCAGGCAGCACAGGAGCTGAGTCTCGGCAATACCTTGTCCAGGACATTTACGACCGCAGAACTCAATCAACTGGCCATTAAAATGGGTATCGCACCCGGTGCCGCTACGGATGTGGAAGTACGCGTCAAGTCAGACTTGACCGGCGCCCCCTCCCTCTTCTCCTCCGTGAGCACCGTGAAAATTACGCCCTATCTCGTCGTAATTGTCTATCCCTCCTTGTATGTGCCGGGTAGCTACCAGGGCTGGTCACCGGACAAGGCCAAAAAAATCGTTTCGGTAAAAGACAATAAGAACTACGAAGGCTACATCAACTTCCCAGACGCCAGCACCGAGTTCAAACTCACCGATGCCCCCAACTGGAGCAACGGTATCTTCGGGGATGAAGCCCCCAGCGGCAACTCCGGAAAAATCGCTTCCCCCGGCAACAACTTCAAACTCAGCTCTGCCGGGTACTACCTGCTCAAGGCAGACCTCGAGTCCAAGGTATGGTCGGCACAAAAAACCATCTGGGGCGTCATCGGCAGCGCTACCCCCGGCGGCTGGGGCGATGATACCAACATGAACTACGATGCCGCAACCGATACCTGGAAAGTGACCATCGTGCTGAGCAGCGGAGAAATCAAGTTCCGCGCCAACGATGGCTGGGACATCAACCTCGGCGATACAAAGGCAGACAGAATCCTGGAATACGGCGGCGACAACATCGCCGTTGCCGCCGGGACCTATGACGTCGAATTGATCCTCAGCAACGGTGGGAACTATACTTACCGCATCACCAAGAAATAATTTTTCCCCTTCAGCAGTTTTGTCAGCCGGGGATTGTGTAAAAATCCCCGGCTGTTTTTTTATTAGACTTGTTGCGCGGGGGATCCTCGAGGGGTCAAAAAGGCCCTTTTTC
>CAZSMU010000014.1:0-43488 GCA_964607915.1 uncultured Haliscomenobacter sp. | reverse complement strand
TGGACAAAAAATGACTCTTTTTTCCCTCCTCGCTGACCCCGCGCAACAAGTCTATGCTTTAAAATGCTTCCAGCCCTGTGCTGTGATTGGGTGAATATTGCCTCCGGTAGTATGCAGGTGGATTCCCTCCTTCGCATCCACGATTTCCCCGGCGATGTAAATATCCGGCAGGAACTTTACCTTATCCACATCTGCGGGGGCAATGGTGAACAACAGTTCGTAATCCTCTCCACCGCTCAAGGCACAAGTGATGGGGTCTAACTGAAACTCCAGAGCCTGTAGCTGCGCGTCCGGATGAATGGGCACCCCACTCTCTTCCAGGAACGCCCCCACACCAGATTGGGTACAAATATGGAACAATTCCGAGGCCAGTCCATCGGAGATATCAATCATAGACGTAGGAATCAATTTGTTTTTCGCAAAAGCTTCCACCATATCCCGCCGCGCCTCCGGTTTGAGTTGTCGTCCGATGAGGTAGTCCTTTCCCTCCAGTTGGGGCTGTATGCCCGGATTGGACAAGTACAACTGTTTTTCCCGCTCCAGTATTTGAAGCCCCAGGAATGCAGCCCCAAGATCACCGGTTACACAAATCAAATCGCCCGCTTTAGCGGTATTTCGGTAGGTCATTTTTTCTGCTTCGCCCTGGCCAATCGCCGTGATGCTCAGGATAAGGCCTTTTTGGGAGGAAGACGTGTCGCCCCCTACCAGATCGACCCCATAGAATCGGCATGCCGCCTCGATTCCCGCATATAGCTCGTCTAGTGCCTCTATGGAGAAGCGGTTGGATACGGCAATGCTCACCGTGATTTGCTTTGGCGTCGCGTTCATGGCGTAGATATCCGACAGGTTCACCACCACTGCTTTATACCCCAGGTGTTTGAGCGGCGTGTACATCAAATCGAAATGGATTCCCTCAACCAGCATATCGGTAGAGACCACCGTGAGGTATCCTTTGTTATCTATCACCGCTGCATCATCGCCTACCCCTTTTATGGAGGACGCCTGTGTCGGCACAAAGCCTTTGGTGAGGTGTTCTATCAAGCCAAACTCCCCGAGGGAGTTGATGTCTGTGCGTTGTTCTGTCATAATTTTTTATCCAGAGTACCTGTTAAATCGCCTTACTGCGCATGGTGTAGGATTTCAGTCTTGGGAGTTATCCGAGTTTCAGCATGAAATCCGATACTTGCTTTTCTGCCTGTGGACCTTCTTTTTTTGCCCATTCAGCAGCTTTTTCGGCGGCGCTGCGCGCACCTGCTTTGTCGCCTTGCGAGAGCAGGAACTCGCCCAGGTCGAGGTACGTTGCGCTGCGGGGCGTGTTTTCGGCCGCCATGCGCAACAGTCGGGCGGCGTAACCCGTTCCTTGTTCGTTCAAACCGGGCTGGCCCGCAACCTCCATAGCTATGCTCTTCAGCAGATGGGAAGGTTCAGCACCGCCTTCCTTAGCGAATATCTGGACTGCTTTGAGGTATGCTTTTGTATCTTTTGTGCGCAAAGCCTGTTCCATATCCATTCGGCTCGCGAACGCCCTGGCGCGGAGGGGCAAGAATTCACCCATTTTGCGTTCGACCTCTTCCCGCAAATCGGGCGTATTCATTTCCAGGGCTTTGCGGGCTGTACGCAGGCAGGCATCGTATATCCGGTCATTGACTTTTTCTTCACCGTGCAAGCTATTCATTTCTTTTCTGTATCGGGTGAGCCATTCGAAGACGCGGGTATCGGCTTCGAGGGTAGCTTCAAAAATAATTTTCAGGTTGGCCTCTGTGCTCAGGTCTGACTGGCCGCGCAGGAAGTCGTTGGCAATGCGCAAACTGGGCTCCCCGGCCCGGTTCAAGCTCCGGATATACGTATAGACCAAGGCGGGGTCGCGTTCTCCCTTCGCGTAGGCGGCTGCCAGTTCGCTGCTTTTATCCAGGCCGGCCAGTACGTTGCGGCCTATTTGAAGCATGGCATCCACCTGTTGGAAGCCCAGTACGCGTTTGATTTCCTTCCCTGTTCCATCTATGAACAACAAGGTAGGATACGCCCGTACGGGATATTGGCGCTGAAACTTCAAACCCGGCTCCTGCTCCATATCTATTTTTACAGAGATAAAATTTGCGTTGAACAGGTCCCCCACTTGCGGGTCTGGGAAAATGCGCTGGGACATCATCTTACAGGGGCCGCACCAGGTGGTATAGGCATCTACGAAGATGGGCTTTTCCTCTGCCCGGGCCTTTTCCAGGGCCTGTTCCCAGGTTCCTTCAAAAAAGACAATCCCCTGGGCAAAAGCACCCGTATGCGCAAACCACAGCATTCCCAGAAAGAGCAAGGCTTTTTTCATGTTCACTTTTTTTACAAAATTATACATAGATTCGCAAGAATTTAACCGTTCGCTACAAGATGTCCCTACGTCCGCTATTTTTACAACACGTCGCCCAGACCAGCCCCTTCCCTTTAGCCCTCGAAATAGAACGAGCGGAAGGATGTTGGCTGTATAACCGAAGCGGCAAACGCGTTCTGGACCTCATTTCCGGAATCAGCGTCAGCAGCCTGGGGCATCGGCATCCGCGGGTCGTAGCGGCCATTAAAGAGCAGGCAGATCGCTATCTGCACACGTTGGTGTATGGGGAGTTTGTACTGGAGCCACAAGTAAAGCTCGCCACGCGGCTCGCCGAGCAGTTGCCTCCCTCGCTCAACTGCACCTACTTTGTCAACTCCGGTGCGGAGGCAACGGAGGGGGCTATGAAACTCGCCAAACGCCATACCGGACGCCCTGGGTTCTTGTCCTGCAGCTACGCCTACCACGGCAGCACACAAGGCGCTGCGAGCCTGATGTGGCCAACCGACTTCACCCAGGCGTTTCATCCTCTCCTGCCCGGTATCCGGCACATTGACTTCAATTGCCTCCATTGCCTGGATCGCATTGATCGGCAAACCGCTGCTGTCATCGTCGAAACGGTACAAGCAGAATGGGGGGTCCGAAAACCCGACAAAGGCTATCTGCAAGCGCTCCGGTCGCGCTGCGACGAAACCGGTGCCCTGCTGATTTTCGACGAAATCCAGGCCGGTTACGGCCGTACCGGCTCCCTGTTCGCTTTTGAGCAGTATGGCGTAGTACCGGATATCCTCCTCTTGGCCAAAGCTATGGGAGGCGGCATGCCCTTAGGCGCATTTATTGCATCGCACGAGCTCATGGCTTCGCTCAGCCAGCGCCCCGTGCTTGGGCATATCACGACTTTTGGGGGGCATCCGGTATCCTGCGCGGCCGGCCTGGCAGCTCTGGAAGCCCTTTTGGAGAGCGACCTCATACAACAAGTGCCCCACAAAGAAGCCCATTTCAGGCGGCTTCTCGTGCATCCCGCGATACTGGATGTCCGCAGTGCAGGCTTGCTCATGGCCGTAGAACTGCGCAGCGCCGAAGACGTGCGCAAAACCATCCACCACTGCCTCGAGAACGGAGTCCTCAGCGACTGGTTCCTTTTTAATGACCGTGCGCTTCGCGTAGCCCCGCCCCTCACTATTGGCGAGGAGGAGATAGAGCTGGCCTGTACAACTATCCTGAGCGCGTTGAGCGCTTTATCCTAAAGTAGTCAGAGCACCTTTCGAAGGCTTGCCTTGGGCACGTTCAACTGGTCGCGGTACTTGGCCACGGTACGCCTGGCAATGGGGTATCCCTTTTCCTGGAGCAACTCCGTGAGTCGGTCATCGGACAAAGGATGCCGCTTATTCTCTCCCCCGATTAGTTCGACGAGTATTTTTTTCACTTCCAGCGTAGAAACTTCCTCTCCCTCGCTCGTCTGCATACCTTCCGAGAAAAAGTCCTTGAGCCTGCGGGTTCCATACTCTGTTTGGACGTACTTGCTGTTTGCCACCCGCGAGATTGTGGACACATCCAGACCCGTTATCTCTGCCACATCCTGAAGAATCATGGGTCTTATTTTTTTTTCATCTCCGGTAGCAAAATAATCCTGCTGGTACTGCATAATCGCATACATGGTGCGGAGCATAGTCTCGTGGCGTTGCCGGATAGCATCTATAAACCAGCGGGCAGACTCTATTTTCTGTTTGATGAAGAGCATGGCTTCTTTATCCTGTCGGGTCAGTTTTTTACTGCGGCGACGCTCGTTGTAAGAGCGGAACATATCGCGGAACTGCTCGCTGATTTTCAAGTCCGGTGCATTGCGGGAGTTGAGGCTGAGTTCCGGTTCCCCGTCTATGTTGACCACGATAAAATCGGGGATGATGTACTGTGCCGACCGGCTGTTCATATTGCCCGTATAACCACTGGCCGGCTTGGGGTTCAGCTTCAGGATACATTCGACGGCACGCTTCAGGGCATCTTCGTCAATACCAAGCGTGCGTTGTAGCTTTTCAAAATGTTTTTTGGAAAACGCGTCGAAATATTTAGCGATTAGCTTGTGAGCAGTCTGCAAAGCCTCCCACTGGTCATCGTCCAGATTCCCGGCACTTTCCATGAGGTACTCCAACTGGATCCGCAGGCATTCCTGCAGGTCGCGCGCGCCTGTGCCGGGGGGGTCCAGGCGCTGTACTTTTTTCAGCACCTGCAAGACTTCCCCTTCTTCCACGACGATATTTTTGGAAAACAGCAAATCATCGCATACCGAGGCAGGATCCCTGCGCAGGTAGCCGTCCTCGTCAATACTGCCGATGAGCTGGCGGGCGATTGCTTCCTCTCTTTCGTTTTGGAAATCCAGCATGCCCATTTGCTGTTCCAGGAATTCGTGGAACGAGTTTTCGCCGGCGATCGGCAACTGCCTGTCTTCTTCCTCTGTATGATTCGCATCGTTCCAGGCCCTGTATCCATCCTCCTCCCCGAGATAGTCCTGTACATAGTCTTCCTCTTCGAAGGGCACTTCATCCCGCTCGCCCTCGCCCTCCTGGTCAAAAGATTCTGCTGGTTCAGGAGCCTCCTGCGCCATGTCGTCTGCTAAATCATAATCGCCTTCTTCCAGGGCAGGATTTATCTCGAGCTCCTCCTTGATGCGCTGGTCAAGCAAAACCGTAGGCACCTGCAACAACTTCATCAACTGGATTTGTTGCGGGGACAACTTTTGTAGCTGGACCTGTTTTTGACCTATTCCTACTTTCATGGTGCTTTAAATGGCAATCAGGAACCATTCGATCCCATGGACCGACTGGACTATGCGCTCTCAGAAAGCCTTTGCGAGGAAAGCCTTGTCTTCCTCATTTCCGGCCCTATCACATTTTTTTATATAATTATTAACGATATATATTATTTTTGGTTGCAATTTATAGCAAAAATCGTTCCAAATTTATACATACACCTTACCTTAGCCTAACAATTTTTATACTATGACGGTTTCTGAAAAAACGGTGCTTTTGCGGCAGCAAATGTTCGCACACCAACTGGATGCCTATTTGGTCCCTTCCTCCGACCCGCACCAGAGCGAATACCTGAGTGCCCACTGGCAGAGTCGGGCATGGCTGAGCGGTTTCAGCGGTTCTGCCGGAACCCTGGTCGTCCTGGCGGAAGAGGCCGGACTATGGACGGATTCCCGCTATTTCATCCAGGCGGAGCAAGAGCTGGCCGGCAGCGGTATTGCATTGCACCAACAGCTCGTCCCACATGCTCCCGAGCACATCGGTTGGTTACGGGATCGCCTTATGCCCGGTGCGCGCATCGGCCTGGACGGACGGCTTTTTTCCGTACAGCAGGCCCGTTATTTAGAAAAGCAGTTTTACCCTAAAAATATTCAGTTGGACTACACCCTGGATCTGGTTGCACCTATCTGGGCAGACAGGCCCCCGCTCCCAGAAGACCCGGTTTACGAACACGACATAACTTTTGCCGGACAAAGCAGAAAAGAGAAGCTGGAATCTATCCGGCAGGCTCTTGTCCACCCCTCGGATACCTTACTTTGCAGCGCACTCGACGATATTGCATGGGCACTGAACCTCCGCGGAAGCGATATTGACTGCAATCCGCTCTTCATGGCTTATCTCCTCATTTCCCCTACACAGGCCACCTTGTACCTTTCGCCTGAAAAAATCAGCGCTTCCCTCAAAAGCACCCTCGAAGCAGATCAGATTCTCCTCCGGCCCTACGAAGCCATCTGGAGTGATGTAGAGCACCTCGACGGCAACACACACCTCTGTCTCGACCCTTCGCATACGAGCATAGCCCTGTATTCCAGACTCGACCCCCAACGCATAAGGGAGATTCCCAGCCCGATACAGCACCTGAAGGCCATCAAGAACCCTACCGAGATACGGCATATCCGTGAATGCATGCGCAAAGATGGCGTGGCCCTGCTGCACCTGTTTTGCTGGCTGGAGTCATCGCTCGACAAACAACACCGCATTACGGAATACGACGTGGCGCAGCGGTTGGCTGCCTTTCGCGCCGAGCAACCCAGGTACAAAGGGGAGAGCTTCCCGGCTATCGTCGGCTACGGAGCCAATGGGGCTATCGTCCACTATCGGCCCCAGGAGAAAAATGCCGCCCCCATCCATCCGGAGGGCCTACTCTTGCTCGACAGTGGCGGCCAGTACCTCGACGGCACGACCGATATAACCCGTACCATCGCACTGGGTACGCCGAATGAAGAACAGAAACGCGCCTACACTCTGGTGTTGAAAGGGCATATCGCCCTGGCCTCAGCCCGCTTCCCGGAAGGAACCGTGGGGATGCAACTCGACACCCTGGCCCGTTTGCCCCTTTGGATGGATGGGCTGGCCTATGGGCACGGCACCGGGCACGGAGTCGGTTTTTTCCTCAGCGTACACGAAGGGCCCAACGGGTTTGCGGCCAGTCCTGCCACTTCAAGGGGGGCCACTCCTTTCCGGCCGGGCATGCTCACGTCCAACGAACCCGGGTATTACCCAGCCGGTAAATACGGCATCCGGATAGAAAACCTGCTGCTCTGCGTGGAAAGTCAGGGATATCCCGGTTTTTTGCAGTTTGAAACCGTTTCCCTGTTTCCGATAGATACTACGCTCATAGATATCCGCCTGCTACATCCCGAGGAGCTCCGGTGGCTGAACGATTACCACCAAAAAGTGTTTGATGGGTTGGCGCCCTTGCTCGGGGCAGACGAAGTCGTCTGGCTCAAAGCAAAATGCCGTCCTTTATAACGAGTTCATCGCTACTCCGGGAGAAATTTCCTGTCAGCAGGTGAAAGGCAGACTGTTTGCACAACCCCAAAAAATCATTTCGAAATCATGCATGCTACCCAAAAAGACATCCGCACCCTGACACTCCCCGAATTAGAGGCCGCTTTCCGGGAGATGGGCGAGCCCGGTTACCGGGCAGGGCAGGTGTATGCCTGGCTCTGGCAAAAAGGTGCCCATAGTTTTGAGGCGATGACCAATCTATCCCGGGCCCTCCGGACTCAGTTGCAGGGGCTTTTTGAAATCCGGGGCATTATCCCCGACAAGATACAGCACAGTGCGGATGGAACGGTCAAAACCCGCTTCCGCCTCTACGACGGCCACCTGATAGAGTCGGTGCTCATTCCCGTTCCGGAGGAGCAGCGATATACCGTTTGTGTTTCCTGCCAGGTAGGGTGCAGTCTCACCTGTACCTTTTGCGCCACCGGACGCATGAAGCGCGTCCGCAATCTGGATCCCGCTGAAATTTTCGACCAGGTATATCTCGTCAACCAACAAGCATTGGAGGTATTCGGGCACCCGCTCACCAACGTCGTATATATGGGTATGGGCGAGCCCTTGCTGGCCTATGCCAACGTCATGGCCTCCATTGAACGACTGACCTCTGAAAATGGACTGAACATGTCGCCCAAACGAATCACGATCAGCACTGCGGGGATTGCAAAAATGATTCGGAAATTAGCCGACGACGAAAGCAAGGTCAACCTGGCGCTGTCTCTCCATGCGGCCGACGATACCAAGCGCGATAACATCATGCCCATCAACGAGCAGAACAACCTTCAGGAGCTCATGGATGCCCTGGACTACTACTACCGGAAAACAAAAAACCGGATCAGCTACGAATACATAGCTTTTGAAGGATTCAACGACAGTGTGCAGGACGCTGAAAACCTCGTCCGCCTGTGCCGGCGTTTTCCCGTCCGCGTAAACATCATAGAGTACAACCCCATTGAAAATGCCCCGTTCGGGAAAGCAAGAGAAGATCGTATCAATGCCTTTGCCCAGGTATTGAGGGCCAGAGATGTGATGGTCACCCTGCGGAGGAGCCGGGGAAAAGATATTGACGCCGCTTGTGGGCAACTCGCCAATAAGGAATAAAAAAAGCGCACGCTTGGTATGCGTGCGCTTTGCGCCTCAGGTAGGGCTCGAACCTACGACCTACGGATTAACAGTCCGCCGCTCTAACCGGCTGAGCTACTGAGGCATTCCGGTTTCATTTGGAAAGTGCTTTTTCTATAGAATCATGCTGCTTTCAAAATGCGAGTGCAAAGTTATGTGCAAAGACAATAATGTGCAATATTTGCAATCATTTTTTTAAAACATTTTTTTCATGAGTTTACTTACGGTTGGAACAGTTGCCTTTGATGACATAGAAACGCCTTTTGGGCGGGCCGAGCGCGCCATTGGGGGCGCTGCCTCCTACATTGCGCTCGCGGCTTCGTATTTTATAAAGGATATCCGTCTGGTGTCGGTCATCGGTGGGGATTTCCCGAAAGAATTTCTGTCTGATTTGGAAAGCAGGGGCGTCAACCAGGAGGGTTTGCAAATCAAGGCCGAAGAGAGATCATTTTTCTGGGCAGGCCGCTACCACAACGACATGAACAGCCGGGACACCCTCGACACCCAACTCAATGTCCTGGCCGATTTCGATCCCGTACTGCCTGCGCAGTACAAGAAGACCGATTTCGTCCTGTTGGGCAACCTCACGCCGAGCGTTCAGATGCGCGTCATTGAGCAATTGGAGGTACGCCCGAAGCTCGTTGCGCTCGACACGATGAACTTTTGGATGAACACTGCCTGGGACAGCCTTCTCGAGGTACTGAAAAAGGTGGATATGTTGATTATCAACGATGAAGAAGCGCGTCAGCTGTCCGGGGTCTACTCGTTGGCAAGAGCGGCAGAACGAATCCACCAAATGGGACCCCGATATGTCGTAATCAAGAAAGGGGAACACGGGGCTTTTCTTTTTGAAGGCGAGAACGTATTTTTCGCACCTGCCCTCCCCTTGCTTGAAGTGTTCGATCCCACCGGTGCCGGAGATACCTTTGCGGGCGGGTTCATGGGCTACTTAGCCGCTACAGGAGAGGTTGACTTTGAAAATCTGAAACGCGCAGTGATCTATGGGTCGGCCATGGCATCCTTTTGCGTGGAGCGCTTTAGCGTAGAGCGGCTTCGCTCCCTAAGCCAACAGGAGATTCAGGACAGGGTGGATCGCTTTGTGCGGCTGGTACACTTCCGGGTGTAAATACACGGAGGCAGCTCATCAGATGTGTGGCGAGGGGGATTATTAGGGTAAGGCTTGTTTTTCACCTCATCTGCCCCTCGCAACAAGTTTATTCTTCGATTACAGCGGAAAGACCGCGGTCCACCAGCGCCTCCCTCTTGGGTTTCAGCACCGATTTGGGCGCTGTCTTCACCGTTGCTTTTCCCTTAAAGTGAATAATGAGAGAGAGCTGCTCGGCCTGGGTTTCGGAATGCTCCAGCACTTCTATAAAACACTGGATGACCCACTCGAATGAGTTGTGGTCGTCGTTGTACACGACCAGTCGGGCCTGGTTGCCCGTATCCCCGTCGGAAATCTCCTCTTCCAGGGCTACCTCCTCATTTTCTTCCCATGCTTTTTCAGGGTATGCCGCCATTGTATCGAAACTTTGTGCTGTAAGATAGCTACCCCCGGGCAGGGGGAGGGCCACCTATTTTCGGAAGCCTTTCCCCACCCGGGGGTATCGAGCGTTTTTTGAGCAGATACAGCCGTTAAGCCAGAGTATTCAAGGTTTCTTTAATCAGCTCGAAGTTTGGGAGGTCACCCGCGCTTTCGAGTACTTCGGCATAGCGGATGATTCCTTCTTTATCCACGACGAAAGCAGAGCGCTTGGCCACCCCCTTCATGCCGAGCACGAAATTTTCGTATAGACAGTCATAGGCACGCGCGACCTCTTTGTTATAGTCCGACAGGAGGGGAAAATTCAAGCTTTGCTCTTCCTTGAATTTTGCCAGTGTGAAAGGAGAATTTACGGAGATAGCCAGTACCTGGGCATTTGCGGAAGCGTACACGGAGATATTGTCGCGCGCTGCGCAGAGTTCCTGTGTACATACGCTGGTGAACGCCATAGGGAAGAACAGAATAAGTACGTTCTGGCCATGGTAATCCTTGAGGGAAACCTCTTGTTTGGACGTCGAAATCAAGGTGAATTCCGGCGCTTTGTCGCCAACATTAAGCATAGGTATTTCTTTTTTTATAGCTTGGGTAAAAAAACCGTTTTGAACCGGATAAACAAGCGTATTGCAAGGAGGACAGCGAGGGGAGAAAAGAGCTATTTTAACCCCTCATATGATTCCCCTTGCAATAAGCTAATATAAAGCCAAAAACAAAAAAATAGTTCATGTCCCTCCAAAAAAGAGCCTACATAGAGTTGCACATTGCCGTTCTCCTTTTTGGCTTTACGGCCATTTTAGGAAACCTGATTCAAATGAATGCGTTGCTGTTGGTTTGGTGGCGCGTCGGTATTACCAGTGTAAGCCTTTTGTTTTTGTTGAAAGGAGGGCAGGCAGTAGCGGCATTGAGTCGGGAGGACATTGTCCGGATTGTAGGGATTGGTTTGTTGGTAACGGTACACTGGCTTGCCTTTTACGGAGCCATAAAAGTATCCAATGCATCCATCGCATTGGTTTCCCTGGCGACCACTTCTTTTTTCACTGCCCTTTTGGAGCCCCTGGTTACCCGTCAGCGGTTCAAGTGGGCAGAACTTGGGCTTGGGTTGCTGATACTCCCCGGCATGATGCTGATCGTAGGCGGGTTGAACTGGTCTCAATACGCCGGAATCGCACTGGGATTGGTTGCAGCGCTTTTACAAGCCCTTTTCGGCACGCTGAACAAGGTGCAAGTCGGCAAAAAAATAAACCCCTTTGCGCTTACTTTCATCCAGTTAGGGAGTTCCTGGTTGTTCCTATCCTTGCTTATTCTACCTGCCTGGCAGCTATTGCCTTCCTTTTCTTTTTCGCTGTTCCCTCCAAGAGCGATAGACTGGGTCTATTTGTTGGCACTGGCATTGGGGTGTACCACTTTAGGGTACGTGCTTTCCCTCAGGGCTTTGCGCCATATTTCTGCGTTTGCCTCGAGTCTGACCGTCAACCTGGAGCCTGTGTATGGAATAGTGCTCGCCTGGTTGTTGCTTGGAGAGGACAAAGAGCTGAGCTTTCCCTTTTACGCGGGCAGTGCCGTTATTGTGCTGGCCGTGTTACTATATCCCATCTTACAAAAACGGGCACTGCAAAAACGCAGCGAGGATTAATCGCCCGTTTCTTCCTGATGCTGTTCGTCTGGCATACCACGCCCGTCGTTGCGCGACCCATCGGGTTCCTGTTCGATTTCCGCATCTTCATGCTGGGTAGGGAAATGAAGCGCTTCTTCGTGCGATTTGAAAGGGCGTGGCCCGATCAAGCGTTCGATGTCTGATTTGTGCAGCACCTCTTTATCCAGTAGCGTGTGGGCCAGGATTTCGAGTTCCTCGCGGTGCTCTTTCAGAAGTTCCTGGGCCCGCTGGTATTCGCGGTCGAGGAGTTTGCGCACTTCGGAATCTATCAGCGTTGCGGTATCGTCGGAGTAGGGTTTTTGGAACGACTCGTTCGACAGGCCGTAGAAGGAGACCTGGCCGACCTGTTCGTTCATACCGAATACCGAGATCATACTGTAGGCCATTTTTGTCACCTGGTCCAGATCGCTTTGCGCCCCGGTTGATATTTTACCGAATACGATTCGTTCTGCTGCACGCCCCCCAAAGGTCATACAGATCCGATCCAGGAGGGCCTCCGTACGAGTGATGTACTCTTCTTTGGGCAAGTACTGGGCATATCCGAGCGTACCGATACCCCGGGGTACGATAGTGACCTTTACGAGTGGGGAAGCATGCTCCAGGTACCAGCCGCAGACCGCGTGGCCGGCTTCGTGGTAGGCGATGATTTTCTTTTCGTCTGGGGAAATGAGTTTGTTCTTTTTCTCCAGTCCACCGATTACGCGGTCGAGCGCATAGTTGAAGTCATCCATATCCACTGCCTTTTTGTTGTGGCGGGCGGCGATGAGGGCAGCTTCATTGCAGACATTGGCGATATCCGCCCCTGCGAACCCGGGCGTCATTTCGGCCAGGGCGAAGGGCGATACATTGTTGGATTTTTTAATATTGTTCAAATGTACTTTGAAGATGGCCTCTCTACCTTTGAGGTCTGGGCGGTCAATACCGATTTGGCGGTCGAAGCGCCCTGGGCGGAGCAGGGCGGAGTCCAGTACATCCGGTCGGTTGGTAGCCGCCATGAGGATGACCCCTTTGTCGGTAGAAAATCCATCCATTTCGACCAGGAGCTGGTTCAAGGTATTTTCCCGTTCGTCATTTCCGCCCTGGAAGTTGTTTCGACCGCGGGCCCGTCCGATGGCATCAATTTCATCAATAAAAACGATACAAGGCGCTTTTTCGCGAGCCTGTCGGAATAGATCCCGCACGCGGGAGGCTCCCACCCCTACGAACATTTCCACGAAGTCCGAGCCGGAGATAGAGAAGAACGGAACACCTGCTTCGCCGGCGACTGCCTTTGCGAGCAGCGTCTTACCGGTACCGGGAGGGCCTACCAGCAACACCCCTTTGGGGATTTTGCCCCCCAGGGCCGTATATTTTTTTGGGTTTTTCAAAAAATCTACGACTTCGACGACTTCTTCCTTGGCTTCATCCAGTCCGGCTACATCGGCGAAGGTGATATTGACTTTGCTGTTTTGGTCAAAAAGAGTAGCCTTGGACTTACCGATATTGAAGATTTGGCCGCCGGGGCCACCGGGGCCGCCCCCTACCCTACGCATGATGAACATCCACACCGCTACGATAAGGACGATTGGCAATATCCAAGTCAGCAGCAGAGGCAAAATATTGGTGCGGGTACCAAAGGAAGGGCGTATGAACTCCTCCGGCTTGATACCTGCCATTTCCTGTTGTTTTTCAATGAAGTCGCTGAACATCTTTACGTCCCCTATTTCGAGGTAAAAATGGAAGCGTTCGCCATTTCCGAAGCTCGTTTTGGCAGCGTCCTCATATTTGTGGATGGCGTCTTTTTTCAGATAGATAAATGCCTTCTCCTTATTGACGACCTCTATTTTGTAGATATCCCTGCCTTTGAGCATATTGCCGAGCCGGGTGAACGTCAGGGGCTGTTGGTTGGCCCCCATCAGAGAGAAGAACTGCATCCCGATGATAGCCAGCGCAATGATTCCCCATATCCAGAATGTATTGAACCGGGGTGCATTACCGTTGGTATCGTTTCTTTTATTCTCTTCCATTAAAGCAGCTTTTTAACGCCTGTTTCTTTTTATGTATAACGACCCGATTTTCCAATCGTTGCCTATTTTAGACCAATACCCTTTCGTATTCCTACAAACTCTCGTATTCCGTTACTTTTGCATCGCTCCACAAGCTTTCCAACTCATAAAAGGAGCGCGTATCGGGATGGAAGACATGTACGACTGTGTTGAAGTAGTCCATACATATCCAGAGTGCGTTTCGCGTACCTTCTACATGGCTTGGGTAAAGCCCTATACTATCCTTCAGATTTTTTTCTATCCGGTCGGAAATAGCCTTGACCTGGGTGGTGGAAGTACCTTCACAGATTATAAAAAAGTCGGCCGGCCCGTCCAAAAGCCGCAGGTCTAATTTGACGATTTGCTTTCCTTTGACATCCCGGATGCTGTCTATGATCAATTCGTTCAATTGATCCACATCGAGGTTGGGCTTTTTTTGTTTGTTGGCTTTGGTTTGCGTGTTCAAGATTGCGTCTGTTATTTTTGCGTATTTTTTAGGGGGGATTATCCGTTTGTGGTCCCGGGGATAAAAACACTTGCGTGATCTTCGCGTTAAAGGTTGTAAAATTTAACTAATTGACAGATACTAACACGAATATTATTGGAAAGGTTCTATACCGCTTTGAGGAACTCCCCTCAACCAATCAATATGCATTGGAATTACTTTCAAAAAGTACGCCGGAGGAAGGGACTGCCATTTCGACACTAAACCAGACCGCAGGGCGCGGCCAAATTGGCAGAAAATGGGAAAGCGCCCCGGGAGAGAACCTGACCTTCAGTATTATATTGTACCCGAATTTCCTGACTGCCGCCCAGAACTTTCAGTTGAACAAAGCCTTTTCGCTTGGTGTGCGCGATTTTGTGGAATCTGTTCTCCCCTCCTTCCGCGTTTTTGTGAAATGGCCCAACGATATCTATGTCAACGACAGAAAAATCTGTGGCATACTGATACAGAACGCCATACAAGGAAGCAGGATACAAAGCACAGTACTGGGGATAGGGCTTAACGTAAATCAAAGCCAATTTGCCTGGGCGCCGAATGCGACCTCCCTTTTTTTGGAAAGCGGCCGAACCTTTTCCCTGGACCAGACCTTACCGGACGTATTCTTTTTTTTGGAAAAGCGCTACCGACAGCTCTCTTCGGATATCCGAACACTGAACGAAAACTATCTGAGTGCTCTGTACCGCATCCACCAGGAAACCGAATTCCAACAACCCGATGGCCAGCGGTTCAAAGGAACCATTACCGGCGTAGGCCCTGCCGGACACTTGCTCATCCTGTGCGGGCATCAGGTACGCAGCTACGACCTCAAAGAGATACAAATGATTTTATAATCCGGAACCACCAAACCACATGCACGTTTCACTACTCACCATCGGCGATGAAATCCTAATCGGGCAGGTAGTAGATACCAATTCCGCCTGGATGGGCCAGCAACTCAACCTCGCTGGCTACCGCGTACACAGCATCTATTCCGTAGGCGATACCCTGGAAGCTATCCAAACCGGAATCCGCCAGGCATTTGGGTCAGCTGATATCGTACTCGTGACCGGAGGCCTTGGCCCTACCAAAGATGACATCACCAAAACAGCACTCGCCGATTTTTTTGGTACGGAACTGGTTTTCCACTCCCCTACTTTTGAACGGATTGCCCGGATTTTTGAAAAATTCAACCGGCCGGTACAGGAAGCGCACCGCCTACAGGCGATGCTGCCGGCCAATGCCGAAGTGTTGCCCAATAAAATGGGTACCGCACCCGGATTATGGATAGAAAGCGAAGGGAAAGTACTGGTCTCTATGCCCGGGGTGCCCTACGAAATGCAGTACCTCATGGAACACGAAGTACTGCCTCTGTTAAAAACCAGGTTTCCAGGTACGCCCGTCGCCCACCGAACGCTGCTCACCATAGGAGAAGGAGAGTCCATCCTTGCCGACCGGATCAGCGATTGGGAAGACCGTCTGCCTTCGCAACTCAAACTCGCCTATCTTCCCGGTATTGGCCAGGTCAGGTTGCGACTCACCGGCACGGATCCAAACGAAGCACAGCTCCACGCCCTGCTCGACCAAAAAGCAGCTGAATTGGCCGATCTCGTACAGGATTGCCTGTACGGCACGGGACAAGACCAAATCGAAGCGGCGGTGGGCAGGATGTTGCAAGCCCGGGGGCTGCGCCTGGCTACTGCCGAAAGTTGCACCGGCGGGCATATCTCTCACCTCATCACGTCCGTACCCGGCGCTTCCGCCTACTTCGAGGGAGCTGTGGTGGCCTACTCCAATACTGCAAAAACAGCCCTTCTGGGCGTTTCCCCCCACCTTATCGAAAAACACGGCGCTGTCAGCGAAGCCTGTGTGCAAGAAATGGCCGCAGGGGTGTTGCGTGCATTGCCAGCCCATATCGCCATTGCCATTTCCGGGATTGCCGGGCCAGACGGCGGCACAGCAGATAAGCCGGTAGGCACCATCTGGATGGCGGTGAGCGATGGCCGACAGATTACGACACAAAAAATACACGCCGGCAAAGACCGTTTGAAAAATATCCAGTTCAGCAGTGTACAAGCCCTGAACCTGCTGCGCAGATTCCTGGTACAACACTACCCGGCACAACCGTAACCTTTCGCAAATACCCGTCTGTACCCGGCCCTTTACGAATATTGTGGGCTTTTTTGCATTAGCCCTTAATTTACTGTAATTTTGCGACGCATTTTTCCTGTATCGGACAAGACAAACAAAACCAAAAAACCACATGGCCCGCTTCGAACTCTCAATGCCCAAAATGGGCGAAAGCATCATGGAGGCTACTATTCTCCGTTGGGTCAAGAAAACCGGCGATATCGTGGACCTGGATGAAACGGTCGTCGAAATCGCCACGGACAAGGTGGATTCCGAGATCCCGTCGCCGGTAAGCGGCCGGATTGTGGAGATACGGTCACAGGAAAATGATACCGTTGAAGTAGGGAAGGTCATTGCCGTCATCGAGACCGAAAACCTCTCGGAAGCGGCAGCACCACAGCCTTTAGCCGACTCTGGCTTTGATTCGGCACCGCAGGTCTCGAGCCAGCCCGCCCCGAGCCTTGCTACCGCTGAACCGGCCGTTGCACAACGAGGTACTTCTGCAAAAAGCAATCGCTTCTATTCCCCCTTAGTGCGCAACATAGCCCGGCAGGAAAATATTGCCGAGCAAGAACTGGACCGCATTCAGGGCAGCGGAGAAAATGGCAGGGTAACTAAAAAGGATATCCTCACTTTTATAGCGAACAGGCAGTACCAGCCCGCGCCCCCGCCTGAAACCCCGGCGGCCTCCCCTGCCAAGCCCGTATATTCCTCCCTCGACGGAAATGTGGAAATCATCGAGATGGATCGTATGCGGAGGCTCATCGCCGACCACATGGTCCTCTCTAAACACACCGCCCCACACGTCACCTCTTTTGTGGAAGTGGATGTCACCGAAATAGTAAACTGGCGGGAGCGGGTGAAAGACCAGTTTTTGAAACAGTATGGGGAAAAAATCACCTATACGCCTATCTTTATCGAAGCCGTCGCAAAAGCACTGCGCGATTTCCCCATGGTCAATATATCCGTGGATGGTTCGCGCCTTATTCTTAAAAAAGATATCCATATAGGGATGGCGACGGCCCTCCCTTCCGGCAACCTCATCGTACCCGTCATTCGAAATGCCGATACGCTGAACCTCGCAGGACTGACTAAAGCGGTAAATGATCTGGCAAACCGAGCCCGTGCCAATCAACTGCGCCCCGAAGAAATACAAGGCGGAACCTTCACCCTGACCAATGTGGGCAACTTTGGGAACGTAATGGGTACGCCCATCATCAACCAGCCCCAGGTAGCTATCCTCGCCGCAGGGGCCATCCGGAAAAAACCAGCCGTGGTAGAGACCCCATACGGGGACCTCATCGCCGTGCGCCAGCTCATGTTCCTTTCGATGTCCTATGACCACCGCGTGGTAGATGGTGCCCTCGGCGGGTCCTTCCTGCGCAGAGTAGGCGACTATCTCGAAGCGTTCAACCCGGACCGAACGATATGACATCCATCTGAAGCATGGTACGACGGCTTCAGGTATTTTTTATACAAACGCTTGTTTTATCAAAAGAAAACTTGTCTGAAATACCCTGCGCCGATGTATGACTCTTCCGGAATTGGCCCGGATTGTTTTTTCATCCGCTTTTCCCATTTTAACCCAGAAAAAACCATGCGGACGTTCTATCTACTCTGCCTCTTCCTTTTCCTTGCACCGTTATTTTCCGCTGCACAGGGTGGTACTTTGGCTGATAAAAAACGTCAGGCCAAGGAATTTTTCATCAATGCGCATTACCAGGATGCCCTTCGAGTGCTACAGACTGCGCAGAACAACCAACAATCCGACCGGGAATCCATCTTCCTGAAAGCTCTTTGCCTATACCAGCTCAACAAACTGAACGATGCGGAGCTCTTATTCAAGGGGCTCATCGAAGAGAAATCTGCCTATCCCGAAAGCTGGCTTTACTTGGCCCGTATTTACCACGACCGGCATGAGTTCCTGACTGCATCGGACTACTATAAGGCGTACTTGAAGACGCTTGCTTTCAACGACCCCAACCGATCCGGTATCCGGGACGCCATACGGCGCTGCTCGAACGGAATCCAATGGCAGTTCCGCCAGCCCCTCGCCATCGTCGAAAACCTGGGGCCCCAAATCAACACCTCTTACGATGAGTTTGGTCCCATTTTGAGCCCTGCCTCGACCGAACGGCTTTATTTTTCCTCTGCGCGCCCCGGTAGTACGGGTGGCCTTAGAAATCGAAGCGGCCAACCCGACGAAGTATATGGCCGCTTTACTTCTGATATTTTCTATGCGCAGCTACAAAATGGGCAATGGAAAAATACCACCGGGTTGAGCTATACCATCAACAGCCCCAGACACGAAGTAGCCCTGGATTTCGGATTGGGAGGCAGGTCATTGTACTACTTCAAAGGGAATAATTTTTCCCAGGGGCAAATCTATGTGGACAGCACCAAAGCAGGGGCGTCCGGAGGTATGGCCTCAGACATCTTCTACGGCCCGGTGGATGCCCTTGCGGGTATTAGCGCCCCTCACTTTATGAACGATAAGACCATCATTTTCCCCAGTCAGCGCCCTGGAGGCTATGGGGGACTGGATCTCTACAAGACCGAGTTTTCCAATGGCCAGTGGTCTGTACCCCAGAACCTGGGCCCCACGATCAACAGCGCTTATGATGAGACGACCCCTTTCATGGCCCGAGATGGAAAATCGCTGTACTTCAGTACCAACAATACCGAACTGAGCATGGGTGGGTTTGACGTGGTCAAAGCCGTATTCAACACCTATGCCGGAAACTGGACGCGTCCTGTAAATCTCGGCATGCCGGTCAACTCCGCTGGCGACGAGACCCATTTTCGCCTTTCCCGCGACGGCTATTCTGCTTATTTTGCTTCCTCTCGGAAAGACGGCATGGGAGAACGAGACCTTTTTGCCGCTTATTTTTTTGATTACCTGCCTGAAATGGGCGCAGCAGAACCCGCTGGCAAAAGACCAGTTTACGTTCAGCTCGTACCCCATCCCCGGGAAGAACCAAAAACTACCCGGTTTTCAGACCGGATAAGCCCCAATGGCCATTAGCCTTATAGCGGGAAGAGAATCCCAGTGCAATCTAACCCGCTCTTTTTTCCCCTTGGCCACCCCTTGCAACCAGCCTATTCAAATAGAAAGTATTATCTTGCTTTTCTTCCAATAAAATCATTCTGTTTACACCAAATTTAGTTGTACAAGCCATGCATAAATTCACTCTCGTCGCTATTTTTTTTGGCCTGACTATGCTCAACTGCAGCAATATCAACCCGCCAGCACCCAAGTTCCTGCGCTCCAAAGAATCGCGCAACCTGCAATTGGACCGGATTAAACTTCCGGCAGGGTTTAAAATAGAGGTCTTCGCAGAGAAAGTCGTCAATGCACGCTCCCTTTGTCTGACACCGGGTGGAACCTTGTTTGTCGGCACCCGCGACAAGGGCAATGTGTATGCGCTGCGGGATACCGATGGCGATATGCGCGCCGACAAACAGTACACCATCGCGACGGGGCTCAATATGCCTAATGGGGTAGCCTTCCGCGACGGGGCCCTTTTCGTAGCCGAAGTAAACCGAATCCTGCGCTTCGATCAAATCGAATCCAAGCTGTCCAGCCCACCCGCGCCCGTCGTAGTTTATGACAAATACCCGACTGACCGCCACCACGGGTGGAAATATATCGCGTTTGGCCCTGATGGTAAACTCTACGTGCCCGTAGGTGCCCCTTGTAATATTTGCGAACCGGAAGAAATATACGCCAGCCTCACTCGAATCAACCCTGATGGAAGCGGGCTTGAGATCGTACAGCACGGCATCCGCAATACGGTTGGGTTTACCTGGCATCCCGTCACCAAAGAACTCTGGTTCACCGACAACGGCCGCGACCTGCTCGGCGACGATATCCCTGCCTGCGAACTCAACCGCGCACCTAAAGATTTTATGCACTTTGGGTACCCTTATTGCCACCAGGGCGACCTGCAGGACCAGGACGTAAAGGCCCAGCGTCCCTGTAGCGAATTTACCCCGCCCGCACAAAACCTCGGCCCCCATACCGCACCGCTCGGACTCGAATTCTACACCGGAAAGCAATTCCCGCAATCCTATCGAAACCAAATCCTCGTAGCCGAGCACGGCTCCTGGAACCGGTCCAAAAAATCGGGCTATAAAATATCCCTGGTGACCCTGGATGAAAAATTCAACGCCATCAAGTATGAGCCGTTTGCCCAAGGCTGGCTCGACGTGGAAAAAGACGAAGCGTGGGGCAGACCTGTAGATCTCGAGTTCCTGCCGGATGGTTCCATGCTCGTTTCCGATGACTACGCAGATGCCATCTACCGCATTTCCTACCAGGGCAAATAACTAGACTTGTTGCGCGGGGACATCGAGGGGTCAAAAAGGCCTTTTTTCGCCCACACTATGCCTTTTTTCGGTCATATAGCGAGGCTATACTCCCTCAAAAAGCCTTCGTGTGGACTAAAAACGACTCTTTTTTCTCTCCTCGCTGACCCCGCGCAACAAGTCAACTCTCCGAACCCTTTTTCTTTATCCTATATAATAAACACCAAATGAACTTAGCCGTAGTAGGTACTGGTTATGTCGGACTGGTAACCGGAACCTGTTTTGCCGAAACAGGAAACCACGTGATTTGCGTGGATATCGACGCTGAAAAGGTTGCACGCATGCAAAATGGGGAAATCCCGATCTACGAGCCCGGCCTGGAAGTTATCTTTGAGCGAAATACCCGGCAGGGCCGTTTAAAGTTCACGACCGACCTAAAGGAAGCCGTAGATGCTTCTGAAATCATTTTCCTGGCGCTCCCAACTCCGCCAGGCGAGGATGGCTCCGCCGACTTGTCCTATATTATGGCTGTAGCTGAAGATCTGTCGGGTATAATCACCTCTTACAAGGTAATTGTTGACAAAAGTACGGTACCGGTAGGTACGGCAGAAAAGGTACACGCCGTATTGTCCAAAAACTTGAGCGAAACCCTGTTCGACGTCGTCTCCAATCCTGAATTTTTGCGGGAAGGCGTGGCGGTTGAAGATTTCCTCAAGCCCGACCGCGTCGTAGTGGGCACGAGTTCAGAAAGAGCACGCAAATGCATGCGCCAACTGTACGAGCCCTTTGTACGCCAGGGCAATCCCATATTGTTCATGGATGAACGCTCGTCGGAGATGACCAAATACGCGGCCAACTCCTACCTCGCTACCCGCATTTCGTTCATGAACGAGGTGGCCAACCTTTGTACCATCGTAGGAGCCAATGTAGATATGGTGCGCATGGGTATGGGCAGCGATTCCCGCATTGGAAAGCGCTTTTTGTTCCCGGGCGTCGGATATGGAGGCAGCTGCTTCCCCAAAGACGTACAGGCCCTTGCGAAAACGGCGGATGAAGTACAATACGACTTCAAAATACTCCGGGCGGTCATGCAGGTGAACGACCGACAGCGCTTGCTTCTGGCAGAACGGATCAAAGCCTTCTTTGGCAATCAACTCCAGGGCAAAACCATTGCGATCTGGGGCCTTGCTTTCAAGCCCAATACCGACGATATCCGCGAAGCCCCCGCCCTGTACATCATCGAAGAATTACTCAAGGCAGGGGCACAGATCAAAGCATTCGACCCGGAAGCTATGGGCAATGTGGAAAAACTCTTTGGGAACCAGGTCCAATACTGCAAAGACCAATACGAAGCACTCATCCACGCAGATGCCCTGGCCATCATTACCGAGTGGAGTGTGTTCCGCACCCCCAGCTTCTCCGTTATGAAGGAGTTGTTGAAAAATGCGGTCATTTTCGACGGCCGCAACCTCTATGATCTGGATATGGTGGCCGAGCATGGCTTCTATTACGAAAGCATCGGAAGGGAATCCGTAGGGAATAAACCCGGTATGTGATGTGGAGTAAAATACCATTCCAGACCTTGAGCATAGCGTCGGTTTTGATTATGCTGTCCGTTGCCTGCTCTCCTGGCCCTTCTGCAACTAAAGCGGAAGCAAATAAAGCGCAAACGCTCGAAGCCGTTTCCCTTCAGGAGAGGGAAGACCGGGTGGAATACTCCGTGAACCCCAAAAATGGTAAAAAAGAAGGTATTTACCGCCGCTGGGGGAAGAATGGAAAGCTTAAGGAAAGTGCCCGTTACGCCGACGACCTTCTGGATGGTCACCGAATTCTTTTCTACGAACGAGGAGATACCCAAATTGTCGAAACACACCTAGCCGGCAAATTCGACGGACCGTACGAATTGTATTATCCCAACGGGAAGATACGCACCCGGGGGCAGTATAAAAACGACCAGATGGACGGTCTTTGGAAGACGTACTATGAAAACGGTGCCCTGCGGGAAGAAGTGACGTTTACGGGTAACCTGGAAAACGGCCCTTTTCGCGAATACTACCCGGATGGAAAAACCCTCGAGGTAGAAGGTAACTATCGAAACGGCGATAAGGAACATGGCACACTCAAATTTTACGATTCCAAAGGCATACACGTCAAAACGATGGAGTGCGAAAACGGGATTTGCCGAACGGTTTGGAAAAAGGCATTTTAAAATGCATCCGCGTATGTGTTTTCAACGGATGGGGTTCTCTACAGACCTATTGAGCGCAGCCATCGCTTTGCTTGCGAAAGATAGGTCCTGGGTGCCCGGCATCCTGTTCTCTACCGGGCTATTGTTTTTTGGTTCCTTTGACGCCTGTGGGCAATGGACGGGAGGAAGGGCGACCTACGCCTTTTTGAACCTTCCGTCCAGCGCCCGTGTCAGTGCCCTGGGCGGTCAGCTCATCAGTGTGGCGGACGATGATGTCAGTCTGGCAGAGGGGAATCCGGCCTTGCTCAATCCGGGGGTACATCAACAACTGGCCTTTCACCACAGCTTCCTCGCCGGAGGAGTGCAGCACGGGTATGCCGCCTACGGACGCTATGTTGAAAAGTGGAGGCTTGGCTTTCACACAGGTATCAAATACATCAACTACGGTACACTGAAGGCCACCAATGAGTTTTTTCAAGAGCTTGGCGAAGTGGAGGCCCGCGAAAATGCCCTGCTGATGGGCATATCTTTTCAATTGGACGAGCGCCTTCGCGCGGGGGTAAATGCCCGTTTCATCAGTTCTGCACTGGGCACCCTGGAGTCGGTAGGGATATCCTCCGATTTAGGCTTGATATATCAGGACAGCGCCCAGAAATTTTCCTTTGCCCTCACGGTACGCTCTTTGGGTACCCAACTTAGCACGTATTCCGGTTTGGCAGAAGACCGGGAGCCTCTTCCCTTTGAAATCCAAATTGGCTTATCGAAACAACTGCGCTATCTCCCCTTCCGCTTTTCTCTCCTTTACGAAAATGTACAGCGCTGGAACGTACTCTATGACGATCCCAATGCCGAAAGTGGAGCGATATTATTCGGGGAAGAACCCCAGGAACCCGGAAAATTTGCCAAAAGCATGGATAATCTCTTCCGACACTTGCTTTTTAGCGGGGAATTGTTGCTTGGGGCTCGCGAAAATTTCAGGCTCCGCATGGCCTACCGGCATCGCACCCGAAAAGAGCTCAGTGCCCAGGGATTTGGAAGCGCGGCCGGTTTCTCCTTTGGTGTCGGGATCAAAATCAACCGCTTCCGTTTAGACTACGGTCGGAGTGTCTATCATCTAGCGGGGGGCAGTAACCACCTGGGGATATCGACCAGCCTCTCGGCCTTTAGGCAGAAGCTATAGGCGGGGGCTACTACCTATCTTCTGTGGCCCCCTGGGGGGCGTAAAAAGCCCTGCCACTGGCATTCTCGTCCTATTTAACCAAATACCCTTTTTCCAGCTCGTTACCCTCTCCTTGCAACAAGTCTAATATTTTTCAATAAATAGCCTTTATTTTTGCAATTTTTGCAAAAATAAAGGCTAAAGTATTGAATATTGTTTTCGATTCCCTTAAAATGGGTATAATCGATTACCTTTGTTGGCAGTGACTCCTTTGCTCCGGGGGGAACGTCCGGGGAGCAATGAAAAGTTCCAAAATCAATTTTCATGAAAGTATTAAAATTTGGCGGTTCCTCGGTTGCCCAGCCAGACCGCATCCAAATGGTATCCCGGATACTTCAGGGATACCATGAACGCGGAGAGCACTTTGCCGTAGTCTTCTCTGCAATGGGTGGCGTAACGGATTCGCTCATCCAGATGAGCCGTTTAGCTGAAAAAGGAGATGACTCCTATTTTGTACATTTCGAGGCCTTTAGTCAGCGGCATCTCCATGCTGCGCAGACTCTGCTGGCTCCCTCTTTTCTTGAAAAAGTACTTCCGGAATTGGAAAACAACCACGAAGTGCTCAAAAATCTCCTGTACGGTATTTTCCTTGTGCGCGAAGTATCGCCCCGGACGATGGATTACGTATTGAGTTTTGGGGAGCGAAATGCAGCCTTTCTCATTACCTATGCATTACAACAAGCAGGGCTACCGGCTCAATACCTCGATGCCCGCCGGGTAGTCAAGACAGACAAGACCTTTGGGAGTGCCAAGGTAGATATCCACCTTACCTACTCCAATATTCGGGACTATTTTAATCAAAAATCTGATATACAGGTAATTACAGGATTTATTGGCTCTGCTGCCAAGGGAGGTTTGACCACTACTTTAGGGCGTGGCGGCTCGGATTACACCGCGGCATTGTTTGGGGCGGCTTTGGATGCGGAGGTGATTGAAATATGGACAGACGTGGACGGTGTTTTGACGGCTGACCCAAGGAAGGTGAAAAAGGCCTTTACCATACCTGGTTTGACCTATGCTGAAGCGATGGAAATGTCGCATTTCGGGGCTAAGGTAATTTATCCGCCTACTATCCAGCCGGCGCTGGACAAGCGCATCCCCCTGCTTATAAAAAACACATTCAATCCCGATTTTCCCGGTACCATTGTATCTACGAAGCCCGACTTCAGCATGCCGGATGCTCCGGTGAAGGGCATTTCTTCCATTAACCATACGGCGTTGCTCACCCTTCAGGGCAGTGGGCTGTTTGGGGTGCCGGGTATTGCTGCGCGACTATTTGGAGCACTTGCACAAGCGGGTATCAATGTCATTCTGATTACACAAGGCTCATCGGAGCACTCTATCAGCTTTGCGGTTCAGCCCGATTTGGCTCCCAAAGCCCGGAAGGCGGTCGAGGAGGCTTTTGAGGCTGAGCTCAGCAATCGGATGATTGAGCCGGTGAAAGTAGAAGAGCAGCTTTCCGTAGTAGCGGTTATCGGAGAGCGGATGCGTTATCAACCTGGTATTGCCGGGCGTCTGTTCCAGGCCCTGGGTAAAAACGGGATTAACGTGATCGCCATAGCCCAGGGTTCATCGGAACTCAATATCTCGGTCGTAGTCAATCGGGAGGATGAAAGCAAGGCCCTCAACGTATTGCACGAGGCCTTTTTTCTTTCGGGAACCAGTGCACTTCACTTGTTTGTAGTAGGTACGGGTTTGATTGGCAAGACGCTGCTTCGACAAATACGGGCTCAAAAGGAGTATCTTTTCCGGGAGCAATCCCTGGAAGTCAAGGTAGTGGGGTTGGCCAACAGCAGAAGGATGTTGTTTAGGGAAGAAGGCATAGCGCTTGATTCCTGGGAAGAAGAGTTGCTCCACTCCCCTCAAGGGCATCCGACCGATATGGAAGCATTCATTGCCGAGATGAAAAGACTAAACTTATCAAATACTATTTTTGTGGACAATACGGCGAGTCCGGCAGTAGCTCATCATTACGCTGCGGTGTTGGAGGCGAGTATTTCCATTTCTACGCCCAATAAGTATGCTACGTCCTCTTCTTACGAGGAGTACAAAACACTGAAGTCTATTGCTAAGCAGCGCGGGGTGTTGTTCCAGTATGAGACCAATGTAGGCGCGGGTCTTCCGGTCATTTCCACGCTAAACGATTTGATTTTAAGCGGCGATCGCATCCATAAAATTGAAGCAGTTTTATCAGGTTCCCTATCCTTTATTTTCAATTCATTTCAGCCGGGCATACGGTTCAGCGAGGTGGTACGCGAAGCACGCGACCGGGGCTATACAGAACCTGACCCACGGGAAGACTTGTTCTGTAACGATATTCGAAGGAAATTGATCATATTGGCGCGGGAAGCGGGTCTTGCCATAGAGGCGGACGAAGTACAGATTCAATCCTTCTTGCCAGAACCCTGTACACAAGCCCCCACCGTACCAGAATTTTTCACAGCTTTGGAAGGAGCGGATGCCTACTTCGACGAGATAGCAAATCAAGCTGCGGAGGAGGGGAAAGTGCTTCGGATAGTAGCTACTGTAGAGCCACAAGAAGCCCGTATCGGGTTACAAGCAGTAGATAAGCAGCATCCTTTCTACCAGCTCAGTGGGAGCGATAATATGATCGTATTCACTTCGGAGCGCTACAAAGAGCGTCCATTGGTAGTACGGGGCCCTGGAGCGGGTGCCGAGGTTACTGCGGCGGGCGTTTTTTCCGAAATCATCAAGATTGGAAACTTTTTAAGCTAAATAGATGCCTTCAAGCGTACGCGTTTTTGCCCCTGCATCGGTGGCCAATGTAGCCGTGGGGTACGATATTTTAGGATTTGCCCTAAACCGCCCGGGAGACGAGGTCGTGGCGTATTTCAAGGATTCTCCAGGGCTGGAAATAAAGGCTATCACAGGAGTATCCCGACAGCTTCCCTACGATATAGACCAGAATACAGCTGGATATGCGGCGAAAACCTTGCTTGCGCATTTAGGCGAGACCGGGCGGGGGATTGCGATGGAAATCCATAAAAAGATGCCTTTTGGCAGTGGTTTGGGATCCAGTGCGGCCAGTGCGGTAGGAGGTGTTATGGCGATCAATGAGCTGTTGGGGCAGCCCTTGGAGAAACGGGAGCTTTTGCCTTTTGCCGTATTGGGGGAGCAGATTGCCGATGGTGCCTACCATGCCGACAATGTAGCCCCTTCTCTATTGGGGGGAATTGTGTTGGTCCGCAGCAACCAGGAATTGGATGTATGTTCGCTGCGCATTCCGGAAGGTCTTTTTGCGACGGTAGTATATCCCGAAGTAGAAGTACTGACCCGGGAGGCGAGGAGCATTCTCAAAAAAGAGGTGGCTTTGGACCTACTTATCCGCCAGAGCGGCAATTTAGCGGGATTTATTCTGGGCTTGTACCACAGCGATTTTGCTTTGATTCGGCGCTCTATGGAGGACGTGGTTATTGAACCCCAGCGGGCCTGTCTTATCCCTGGTTTTTACGATGTAAAAGAAGCTGCACTAAAAGCCGGGGCTCTGGGCTGTAGCATTTCGGGGGCGGGCCCTTCTATTTTTGCGTTGTCTGGTGACGCGGGATGTGCAGAGGAAATTGGCCGAGCCATGCAATCCGTATTTGATAAAAAGGGGATAAAAAACCATCTTTTTGTGTCCCCGATTAACCGGGAAGGTGCTGTTTTGCTCTGAGCAGGCACTAACAAGCGCGCGATATGTCTATACAATTATACAGTACAAAAAACCGGAGTATCCGGGTTTCGCTAAGGGAAGCCGTGATGAAGGGACTCCCCGAGGACAATGGTCTTTACATGCCTGTGGACATACCTGTGCTTCCGGATTCTTTTATCCAGGATTTGCGCAGTTATTCGTTTCAGGAAATTGCGTTGGCGGTTTCCCGGGCCTTATTCCAGGGGGATATCCCAGAAGCCGACCTTGAAAAAATCATTCTTCATGCGGTAAATTTTCCTGCACCGGTCGTTCGCCTCGACCGGCATACTTACTCCCTGGAGTTGTTTCACGGGCCTTCCTTAGCTTTCAAGGATTTTGGAGCGCGGTTTATGGCACAGCTCATGGGGTATTTCAATCGGGGCGCCGATCGAGAACTGACCATTTTGGTAGCTACTTCAGGGGATACAGGCGGGGCGGTTGCAGCTGGGTTTTATCGCACGCCCGGAATCCGGGTCGTAATTTTATATCCATCCGGAAAGGTGAGTCCGCTGCAGGAAAAGCAACTGACTACTTTGGGTCATAATATTTCCGCTCTCGAGATTGACGGTACGTTTGATGATTGCCAGGCTATGGTCAAGCAGGCATTTTTAGACCCGGAACTCAAGGGGCATATACGCCTAAGTTCAGCCAATTCCATCAATATTTCCCGATTGATTCCCCAATCGTTTTATTATTTTGAAGCCTTTAAACAACTCCCTCAACCCGGCGATGCGATAGCGTTCAGTATACCCAGTGGGAATTTTGGCAATCTGAGTGCCGGATTGATTGCAAAGCGCATGGGTTTACCGGTTGCTCATTTTATTGCCGCCACTAATCGGAATGATATCGTTCCAAAATATTTACAAAGCGGGGTGTTTTCCCCTCGCCCGTCTGTCCCTACTCTATCCAATGCCATGGATGTAGGCAACCCATCGAATTTTGCGCGCATGGAAGATATGTTTACAGGCGATATCCAAGGTTCCACGTGGAACAATATGGCAAAAAATATCTCCGGTTGGGCTTTTGACGATCGCCAAACTGAAAGGGCTATGCAGGAGATTTACAAACAATACCACTATGCCATGGATCCCCACGGCGCTGTAGGGTATCTTGCTCTGCGCGAATACCAAAAGCGGTTTCCCAACCACAGGGGTATTATCCTGGAAACAGCGCATCCCACCAAATTTCTGTCAGAAGTCGAACGCATCCTTGGTTTCACTCCACCCATTCCGGAGCGCTTAGCGGCGTTGGAGGATCTACCCAAAGAAGCTGTTTTTTTAGCTGCCCATTACGAGTCTTTAAAAAATCATCTTCTTTCTCAACAGTAGACTTATTGCAAGAGGGATCACCGAGGGGTCAAAAGGTCCTTTTTAGCCCCCTTTAGGTCTTTTTCCCTTCTCTCTGATCCCTCGCTACAAGTCTATTAGAATTATTACAAGAGGGGGTGTTCCACGTGGAACACCCCCTCTTGCATTTTAAAAATAGCTTTATATCTTTACAAAGATTGAATCTTTTGACCTTTACCAGCAGGCAAACCTAAAATACTCAATATTATGCGCTTTCTTACTCCGTTTTGTTTCGCCGTACTCTGTATGGCTGCTATCGCGGCAAAAGCCCAGATAAAGACCGACAAGTTTAAGCAACTCTATGAAGAACTCCCTACCCCGAACACCTATCGCACCGGAGCCGGAGCACCCGGACACGAATACTGGCAACAAAGAGCTGACTATACCATTGCTATCCGGCTTGACGATACCAACCAAAGGATTTATGGAGAAGAAACCGTGGTATATACCAATAACTCTCCGGATATACTCGAGTACATCTGGCTTCAACTCGACCAAAATCAACGTGCCAAGGATTCTGACTCCTATAAAATTGCGAACAGTACCCTGGACAACCGAATGTCGCTAAGAACTCTGCAAGGACTCAACCCCGACTTTGATGGCGGGTTTAAACTCGACTATGTAAAAGACATAGCCGGAAAAGACCTTCCCCATGCCGTCGTCAAAACGATGATGCGCATAGACCCCCCTACCCCTATAAAACCCGGGGAAAGTTTTTCCTTCAAAATAAAGTGGTGGTACAACATCAATGACCGCATGAAATTAGGCGGCCGATCGGGCTATGAGTACTTTGCATCCGACGATAACTACTTATACACCATCGCACAGTTCTTCCCCCGGATGTGCGTCTATGACGATATCGAAGGGTGGCAAAACAAACAGTTCCTCGGAAAAGGGGAATTCACCCTCCCCTTTGGCAACTATAGCGTGAGCATTACCGCCCCCACCGACCATGTCGTAGCCGCTACTGGTGTACTCCAGAACCCTAAGGAAGTACTGAGCAAAGAACAACTTGCCCGATACGAGCAAGCCGTGAAAGAGCGCAATACCCCGGTCATGATCGTCACCGAGGAAGAAGCGCGAAGCGCAGAAAAAACTAAGGCAAAGACCGAGAAAACCTGGAAATTCAAAGCGGAAAACGTCCGCGATTTCGCCTTCGCTTCCTCCCGGAAATTTATCTGGGATGCCATGGGTGTACCTATGAGCAATGGGCAGGTCGTCATGGCTATGTCGGCCTATCCAAAAGAAGGAAATCCTTTGTGGGAACAGTACTCGACCAAAGTAGTGGCACATACCCTCAAGTGGTACTCCCACTATACCTTCGACTACCCCTACCCGCTCGCATGGTCTATCCATTCCGATGCCATCGGCATGGAATATCCCATGATCTGCTTTAATGGAGGGCGTCCTGAAAAAGACGGTACGTACTCTCTACGCACCAAATTCGGAATGATCGGCGTCATCATCCACGAAGTCGGCCATAACTACTTCCCCATGATCGTCAATTCCGACGAACGGCAGTGGAGCTGGATGGACGAAGGACTCAACAGCTTTCTCCAGTACCTCACCGAGCAGCAATGGGAACGCAATTACCCCCACCGTCGCGGCCCCTCCAACCTCATCGTAGATTATATGAAAACCGACAAACTACTGCTCGAACCCATTATGAGTAACTCTGAATCGGTTTCCAACCTCGGCGCTAACGCCTACAGCAAACCCACCACAGCTCTTAATATTCTCCGCGAAACCGTGCTCGGGAGGGAACTCTTCGACTACGCCTTCAAAGTGTATGCCAACCGCTGGAAATTCAAACATCCCGCCCCCGCTGACTTCTTCCGCACCATGGAAGATGCTTCCGGCATAGACCTCGACTGGTTTTGGCGCGGCTGGTTCTACACCACCGAGCACGTGGATATCTCTATCGAAGATCTGAAATGGTTTCAACTCGACTCAAAAGATCCGGATATCGAAAAGCCATTGGCTAAACAAGAACAGCAAAAAGCCCTACAGCCTATTGGCCCTATCCGTAACAGCAAAGAAATCGCACAAACCCAGGATGAAAAAGACCATACCCTGAAAGATTTCTATTCCTCATACGATCCATTTGCCGTCAGCGTATTAGATCGGGCAGAGTACCAAAAATACCTCTCTACCCTTAGCGAAGAAGAAAAGGCCTTCCTCCGTGCCGGAAAGCATTTCTATGAAATCCGCTTCCAGAACAAAGGCGGCCTGGTCATGCCCCTCATCCTGAAATTTACATTCGCCGATGGGAGCAGCCAGGAATATCGCATACCCGCCGAAATTTGGCTGCTCAACAATGAGCAGATTTCTAAAATATTTGTTCTGGACAAAGAAGTGGCGCAAGTTGTCCTCGATCCTTATCTCGAAACCGCCGATGTAGATATGTCAAACAACTTCTACCCCCCAAAGCCCCAAATGAACCGCTTCGAACTGTTCCGAAGCCGCATGACTCCTCCTCAAGAAGAGAACCCCATGCAGCGCGCTATTCGTTCAGGAAAAAATTAACATATAAATAATTGATTAACAATAAACTATTAAAGTGAATTACAAAAATCCGGCTCTAATCCTCGGGCAACAGGACCAAGTAGAGGGCCTGGTGCATTGGCAAAGCCCATCTAATATAGCCATAGTAAAATACTGGGGGAAGTATGGGTCCCAATTGCCGAGAAACCCTTCTATTAGTTTCACCTTGGCATCCGCCCGAACCGAAACTTCCTTGTATTATACCAGAAAGGCGAGCGACCAACCCGGTATTGATCTCGAATTTTCTTTTGAGGGAGCAGCCAAGCCAGCTTTTGCCCAAAAAATTCGCCTCTTCCTGGAGCGTATACTGGATGTATTCCCCTTTCTCGAACAATTGACCCTGCGGATAGAGAGCGCCAATACATTCCCGCACTCTGCCGGAATCGCCTCTTCTGCGTCGAGTATGAGCGCTCTGGCTCTCTGCCTGTGCTCCGTGGAGCAGCGCTTGTTTGGAACACTCCCCACCGAGGCGGAATTCTTGCAAAAAGTCTCCTACATAGCCCGCTTAGGTTCAGGCAGTGCTTGCCGATCGGTATATCCCTATGCTGCACTTTGGGGCCAAAGCGAGGCCAGTCCTCTGTCTTCCGACTTTTGGGCAGTTCCGTTTGAATCCGTACTCGCCCCGGTATTCAAAACATTTCATGACGATATCCTCATCGTCAGCAAAAAAGAGAAAAGCGTATCCAGCAGGGCAGGACACCAGTTGATGGAAGACAATCCCTACGCAGAGCCCCGCTATGAGTCGGCCCGGGAAAACACCCTGCGCCTGGCCCACGCATTGCGAGAAGGGGATTTAGAAAGTTTTGGCCTGATTGCCGAAAGCGAAGCCCTCACCCTCCATGCCCTCATGATGGCCTCTAATCCGCCTTTCATCCTGCTGCAACCCAACTCTCTGTCCCTCATAGAACAGGTACGCCAATTTCGCAAGGATACGGGGCTACCGCTTTATTTCACCCTGGATGCCGGCCCAAACCTTCATCTGCTCTACCCCGATCACATCGCCGGGCCGGTAAAAGATTTTACAGAAACTATTTTACGACCCTATTGCGAGGAAGGTACGATACTCCGGGACTATGTAGGAAACGGGCCCAGTAGCTACTAATGCCCTAGCCCGGGGGATCCTAGAGGGGTTAAAAAGGCCCTTTTTCGCCCATGTTGTGCCTTTATTCGGTCATATAGCAGAGCTATACTCCCTCAAAAAGCCTTTGCATGGACAAAAAATGACTCTTTTTTCCCTCCTCGCTGACCCCGCGCAACAAGTCTATTCTATAAAAATCAAACCCCGCGTTGCGCAACGCTTAAAAAACTGTGCATCCTGTCAGATTTTTACGAAATTTGCGAAAAAAATAAACGGCAAATGGATATTTTCGAAAAGCGCGTCAGCGATATGGGTCCGTTGGGAAAATACCAACGGGTCGGCCATGGCTACTACTCCTTTCCCAAACTCGAAGGTGAGTTGGGCAATCGCATGATGTTCCAGGGAAAGGAGCGCATCGTATGGAGCATCAATAATTATCTGGGGCTTGCCAACCACCCCGAAGTGCGCAAAGCGGATGCCGAAGCCGCCGCCAAGTGGGGGTTAGCTTATCCCATGGGTGCCCGCATGATGTCGGGCGAATCCAATTACCACGAGCAACTCGAAAGCGAACTCGGCCAGTTTGTCCACAAACAGTCCGGCATGTTACTCAACTATGGGTACCAGGGAATCATGTCAGTTATTGATGCCCTGCTGGACCGCCACGATGTCGTAGTCTATGACAAAGATAACCATGCCTGCATCTACGACGGGGTTCGCCTGCACCTCGGCAAACGCTTCCCCTTTGAGCACAACGATATCGGAAGCGTGCGCAAACAACTGGAGCGTGCCACGAAAGCGGCCGAAGAATCCGGAGGCGGCATACTCGTCATCACAGAAGGTGTGTTTGGTATGCGGGGGGAACAAGGAATCCTGAAAGAAATCGCCGAACTGAAAAAAGAATTTAACTTCAGGCTATTGGTAGACGACGCCCACGGGTTCGGTATGCTCGGCCCAACCGGTGCCGGGGCGGGTGAAGAACAAGGTTGCCAGGATCAAATTGATCTTTACTTCAGTACTTTCGCCAAATCTATGGCCAGCATAGGTGCCTTTATTGCGGGGGATAAAAATATCATTGATTACCTGCGCTACAACACGCGTTCCCAGATATTTGCTAAATCGCTGCCTATGCCCATCGTCATCGGCAACCTCAAGCGACTGGAATTGCTGCGCACCAAACCAGAGCTACGCGAAAAACTGTGGTACAACGTACGTCTGCTCCAGTCGGGGCTACGCGAAGCCGGATTCGACCTGGGGCAAACCAACAGCTCGGTCACCCCTGTGTTCATGCACGGCTCCGTCCAGGAATCTACCCACTTGGTGCAAGACCTGCGCGAAACCTATAATATCTTCTGCTCTATCGTCGTGTACCCGGTCATTCCCAAAGGGATGATTCTGCTGCGCCTCATCCCAACGGCAAACCATACCGAAGAGGATATCCAACTTACTGTGGAAGCCTTCTCCTCTATCAAATCCAAACTGGAATCGGGCGTGTACAACAAGGAAATGGAAATCATCGCGTAAGAACGCCTTTCCAATCACTTGAAAAAAGGACGGGGCAAAAAATCCCGTCCTTTTTTCATAGATCTTCAACTGGGCGAGAAAATCCCGGCATGCGCCCTCAGCCTTTCCCAAAAATTCGCCAGGCCAGCCAGGCGACGACCCCTGCCGAAATAGAACCGATTATATAATACGGAGTGAAACTTCCCTCACGAAAAATAGGGAAGGCCGCATCCAATGCCAGTCGGATGTTGTGCAATCCCAACAGGGTAGTAATCCCTACAATCGCCAGGGTAAGCACATTGGCCAACCATCCGTTGGCATACTGCCCTAACAAGGAACGGTCGTTTGCCGCCAACAGCAAAAATGCCGCCATAACGGGAAGTAAAAACCCGTTTAATGCCTGTGCCAGGATGATGACCGGGATAGGGCGAAACTCCAGCATTCCAAAAACCAACCCGACAAACAGTACAATCCCCCACACCGAGCGAAAGCGCCAGGAGAGGGAAGTCCATTGACCGGGAGCGGATTCGGCAAATAAGCTGGAACCCGCCACAGCGGCAGCCAAGGGAGCCGTAATAGCTGAGCTAAAGCCTGCCGCAAACAAACCGAGTCCGAATAGAGCTTTGCCCAGGTTTCCCAGCCGGTTTTCCAGAGCCAGGGATAGAGATTCAAAAGAGTACTCCCCTTCTACTTGCGTTCCTCCCAACAAAATGGCCACCGAAATGAGTCCACCTATCAAAACGGCCAAGGATATTCCAAGCCGCATTTCCTTTATCTCCTGCCCCTGACCAATTCCAGAACCAAGGAACAGGTTATACGGCACAATAGTCGTGCCAATCAATCCAATCGTCAGCAACGCAGACCCAGGCGGGAACGAGGGTATCCAGGCGCCCTGCAGCATTTCCTCCGTACTTAGAGGGGTATAAAAAGCGACATACAGAAATGCGACACCCATCACCGCTACCAAACCTCCCATCAAGCGGGCAATCAACTGAAAATTTCCGCTCCATAGCAATACAGTCGCTATACCCCCCAGTATCCCCGTCAGTATTGGTCGGGGAATATCCAGGAAAAGCCCCAGTCCCGATAGCGCTCCTAATAAATTACCTGCCTCATACGCCGCGCAACCGAAGGTCAGGGCAATAAATACCATCCAGGAAATGACAGCACCCTGTTTTCCCCGATTTTGGCGGGCGAGAATGCCGCCAAAGCTACTTCCGGATGCGATGCTGATGCGGGCAGCCGTTTCCTGCAGTAAAATAGTGGCGAGGGTAGAAAACGTCAATGCCCAAAGCAACTTGCCTCCGTATAGTGCGCCAGCCCTGGATGTCGTGGTGACTGTTCCCGGACCGATAAAAGCCGCAGAAATAATAGACCAAAACAAGACGCTTGAAAGCCCTTGGCCCAGCGAGAGTCGCTTACTCATAATTTCAGGATTGTAGGTGTATCAGACCAGTGGCAATGACCCCTCATTCGGGAACCCTCGTAGCAGCCGGCCGAATTATATTCCGGATTTTATAGGGTTTTTTCTTCTGCGACTCAAAATACGTACGCATTTGGATTTCTACTGTAATCCCTATCGTAATAAATTGAATACCGGCGATCAACAAAATCATACCCAACAAGAGCAAGGGCCGACCCCAGATATCCTGACCCGATAATTTGACGGCCAACAAATAGAGGTTAATGGCTATGCCAAGCCCAAGGAGGAAAAGACCAGTATTACCAAACAGATGCATGGGTTTTTGCATATATTTCTTAAAAAATAACATCAGCAGCAAATCGCTGACCACTTTGAGGGTACGGCTGATTCCGTACTTCGATTTCCCAAACTGACGCGCGTGGTGCGCCACGTCCACCTGCGTGATTTTACCTCCTTCCAGCTTTGCCAAAACCGGGATGAAGCGGTGTAGTTCACCATACAGCCCCAGGTCTTTCGCCAAATCGGCCCGCAGTACTTTAAGTGCACAGCCATAGTCTTTCAGATGTACCCCGGAACTCGTGCGGATAATATAGTTGGCAATCCTGCTTGGCAGCTTGCGCAGAAAAAAACCATCCTGGCGATTAGCGCGGTTGCCTGCCACCATATCCCATCCTTCAGACTCCGCCAGATGGAGCATAGACGGGATATCGCGTGGATCGTTCTGTAGGTCGCCATCCATGGTAGCGATGTAGATTCCTTCCGCCTGGTCAATACCGGCCATGAGCGCAAGGCTTTGTCCATAGTTTTTCTTGAACTCCACTATTTTCAGAGCAGGATGCGACAAAGACTTGAGTACGGAAAGGGTCCCATCCGTAGAACCATCGTCCACATAAATCAATTCGTAGGCATATCCCTCCAGCGCGGCGCTAATTCGCTGTACCAAAGGAACTACGTTTTCTTCTTCATTATACACGGTGACCACCACCGATAACTTCAGGGAAGAAGGCCCTGATGGGTCAATATTCGCTGTATTCATACAAGAATGTGTTCGGGAATTTCTTAGCCGGGTCAAAAATGGTTCATTTTTTGCCATTTTCTACCTTTTTTCAGGGATATAGCCCAGGGGTATCGCGTTTAAAATTGGGTGGAATTCAGAAGGTCGCAGCCATGATCTACTTCTCGGATATTTTTCAAATGGATATACGCCCTTTAAAACCTCTATAACTGTTCAAGGACTATCTGCGGATACCATCCTGTACCAACATACCGATATCAAAAGTGCGCCTTCCGTGGCGTACTAAAATAGAATCTACTCTGGTGTAAGACACCCGGGGGTATGCTTTTCCTTCTATGATGTACCCCGCATTTTTATCAACAGGATCTGAGGCTCTCCGGATAATTTTTCCCCGGGCTACGGTCAGGTAGAACGAGTTGGTAGGCTGCATATCCGTTTCCCTGTACACCAACAGTTCTTTTTCCCTCCATTTTGTACCTGCCGTTTTAGAGGATACCCGGCATAGATTCCCGAAGTCGTGTGCATTGCGATCGGGAATTACAAACCAGTCAAAACCAATGCGCGCCAATAATAAAGCCAGCACAAGGGCAGGGACTCGCGTTTTTTTACTACGTGCCCAAAAATACAGGACAGCGAGCATAGCTATCCCCAGAAACAGGGTTTTTTCCATGCGGTGGGCAGTTCCGTCCAGCCGTTCCAAAAACAAAGGTGCCCAGGATACCAGAGCTATTGCGAGCAACAGGATTAGGAAAAAAATATGCATCGCCCGAAACAGCCTGGTCTGTCGCTCTCCATGCCATTCATGGAGCCGGATACCAATCCCAAATACTAATGGGGGGAACATCAATAAATAACGGGGAAAAACCCCGGGAGATATCCAGTAAACAGACACATTTGCAAGGAATACCACGGTTAAAAAGTACAGAAACCGATCTTTTCGCAGCCAATCCAAAAAATTCCGGTCAAAGGAATAGAAAATCAGAAAGGACCAGGGGAAAAAATGATATAACATTTCCACTGGAAACGTGCCCACATGACGAATCGTCTTCCATATACCGTGCACAGCCACCGTACGCTTCGAAGACTCTCGGAACAGCGTCTCAAAGACAATATCCAGGCCGTTATACTGCGCATATAGTGCATAATAGGTTCCCACTACCGCTATAAACAGCAATACTCCCGCAACGTGTGCCCAGGAAAACAAGCGTCGGAACCGGCCCTGCCAGCTCAATGCTACTACCAGAGTGATACCCTGAAAAACGAGGGCAGGCAGCCCCTTTAAAAGAAACGCCACCGCAGTAAGCGCATACGTCCCCAGAAATAAAGCTCCCCATTTTTCCCGGGATGAATACTGGAAGGTGATGAGGAACAAGGAGAAAATCAACCCGCTGAATAAAATATCAATCAACGCCAGCATGGAATCCCAGAACAAGATACGTCCGCAGGTAATCGTCATGAACGCTACCAGAAAGCCTGTTTTAACCCCGTAATACCTGCGAAAAACCCGGAAGACGATGAACGCATATCCCAGCAGGGCCAATACGGTAGGCATTCGCGCGGTCATCTCGTCAAATTTTCCGGAAACCTCAAAAAAAACCAACAATACCCAGTTGAACAATGGTGGCTTGTTGTAATAAAAGGCTCCGTGCAGAGTAGGGGTAATATAGTTCCCCGAGAGCTTCATCTCCAGGGCTACCAAAGCCCGAATCGCTTCGTCATCAATGAAAGTCATGGTGCCCAGATTGATGAGCAGCGCTGGAAATAACAGGCACAGCGCCATCAGGAAAATCCCGTTTTTTTTAAGTATGGTGCGCATGAGAATCCAAATTAACCCTTACCTTACTTTTGCAGTTTTATATCTCCAAAAAAGTGGTTCCTACCCGTTTTTACAAAGTTAAAGGCCTTTGGATTAAAAAACATAAAAATTTGATTATGAATTTTTTATATTATAAAAAACTCGTTTTTCCCCTTTATTTTCTTCTGTCAGGACTATTGATCATACTATTATTTGGAAATGCGTCCATTCCCAAAAAGTGCATTGGCCCTACTCTGCAATTATCCGGATCAAGAATGGACAGCAGCCAATGGAAAGAGCTTAGCCGAATGGATCCCACTGTAGTACTGGATATCCGGTATGCAAGCACTCAAAATTTTGTGGGGGAAAAAATATACGACTGTCCGAAATGCTATCTAAGGCCGGCTGTGGCCGAAGCCTTACTCGAGGTGCATCGGGCGCTTCGGAAAAAAGGCTACCGATTAAAGCTGTTCGACTGTTACCGTCCGCATCCTGCCCAGTGGGCTTTGTGGAAAAAAGTACCCGACCCGCGATACGTAGCCGATCCGCGCAAGGGCTCCATGCACAATCGAGGTTCGGCTGTTGACTTGACCATTGTAGACAGCAAGGGAAAAGAGCTGGACATGGGCACACCATACGATTTCTTTGGTGTAGAAGCCTACATTGACTACGCTGGTATGACCCCTACCGTTCGGGCCAACCGAAAGATACTTCAGGATTTGATGACTACCCACGGGTTTCGGACCACTCGTACGGAATGGTGGCATTTTTCCTATACCCGGGCTTCTTATCCCATTTCGAGTATGGTTTGGGAGTGCCCGTAATCAGACCGATTGCGAGAAGGATTATCGAGGCGCTACAAAGGGCCTTTCCTCTTCCCTGACCCCTCGCAGTAAGTCTATTTTTCCATGAACCGAAAAGGCCAGACCTTCGTTTTAAAAAGCGGACTTGTTACGAGGGGTCAGGGAAGAGGAAAAAGAGGGCAATGTGGGCAAAAAAGGCCTTTTTGCCGCCCCGACCATTTCCCCGCAACAAGTCTTTAACCCTTTCAAAAAGCAAAACCAGGCAGGAACCCCAAAATCATCGTATAATTTTCTATTTTTGAACGCCCGTTACACAAAACGGGCAAACCCAACTTATCAAGACAAAAAACATGCAATACAAATCCGATGTAGAAGCGGTGGATGCCCTGGCACAGTCCTACAGGGATCTCAAGACCGAGATAGGAAAAGTCATTGTCGGGCAAGAAGACGTTGTCAAAGGCGTTATCATAGCTTTGTTCAGCAACGGGCACAGTTTGCTGGTCGGTGTTCCCGGTTTGGCCAAGACCCTTTTAGTCAGTACGATTGCCGAGGTATTGGATCTCGAATTCAAGCGCATACAGTTCACCCCGGATTTGATGCCCTCCGACATCACTGGTTCTGAAATCCTCGACGAGGAACGCCACTTCCGTTTTAACCGCGGTCCTCTTTTTGCCAATATCGTCCTCGCTGATGAAATCAACCGTACCCCGCCCAAAACACAGGCTGCCCTGCTCGAAGCCATGCAGGAGCGCTCCGTTACGGTGAGCGGGGTGCGGCATGTATTGCCCAGTCCTTTCTTCGTATTGGCCACGCAGAACCCAATTGAGCAGGAAGGCACTTATCCTTTGCCGGAGGCACAGCTCGACCGCTTCATGTTCAATATTCCGCTCGACTACCCGAGCTATGAAGAGGAATTGAGCATCGTGCGCGATACGACCGCTATCAAAAAACGCGAGTTGAAGCACGTCGTAACCGCCGAGCAAATTCTCTATTTTCAAAATCTCATCCTGAAAATACCCATTGCAGAGAACGTGTTGCGCTATGCCGTTGCGTTGGCTGCCAAGACGAGACCTAACACGGCTATGGCGACCCCTCAGGTCAATAATTACCTGGCTTGGGGTGCGGGGCCCCGCGCTTCGCAGTTCCTGGTGTTGGGGGCAAAGTGCCATGCTGTATTTCAGGGAAAATATTCTCCCGACATCGAAGATGTAAAAGCGATTGCCCACTATGTGTTGCGCCACCGCATTGTGCGCAACTACAAAGCTGAAGCTGAAGGAATATCCGAATTACAGCTCATTCAGGGGCTCTTGTGATTGGATAAACTTATGGCAAAGGGAATGGTTGGTCTTGTTTGGTAGCCGTCATACGCCAAACGGGACGTGTATTGCATCTCTACAGCAGGTCTATTAGACGTGTTGCGATGGGAATCCATCCAAATAGAAAATCTAACGCTATGTGTTCGTCCCTGTCCAAATCGTTCCGGAACTTTGTGTTCTTGTCAGTGTTCGTCTCCCAACTGAGTTGTACCGGCGAGATGATGGAAAACATGAAAACGCTCCCGTATGCGTTTGGTGACATCAACATGCTGGCCATCATAGGCGATGAGAATGTACTGGAAAGTCCCATTACAGACAGCATTCTGTTCTATTATGCTTCTTCTTTCCCCATTCTTCCCCAGCCGGAGCCCATGCTCGACCTCCGCTTTCTGAAGCCTGCCGACTTAACAGCGGATCCTTTGCGCAAGCAGTTTCGCACCTATCTGCTGCTCGGTGACCTGAGCGACCCGGAGTCGGCTACTACTAAGATGATGGTGCAGTTGGCGGGAGAGGCATCTATTGAAGAGGTACGTCGCAATCCCGCAAACAATATCGTCATTGGAAAAGACAAGTGGGCGCGGGACCAGATGCTAATCCTACAATTTGCACAAAACCGGGAGGAACTTTTGCAAAACCTCAAAAAAAATGCACCGGGTATTATCCGGAGGGTCTATGACCACGACAAGTTCAAGATAGATGCCACGGTCTATCTCACCAAGCGCAACCCCAAACTCGAGCAGGAAGTACGGGATAAAATTGGAATCAACATCGAGATACCCGGTGATTACTTTCAGGCGCTCAGCGATGGGGAAGTAATCTGGTTCCGAAAGGAAACGCCGGAGACCAGTTCCAACCTCATGTTCCGGAAATTGCCATACACCGATAAAAAACAATTGAGCCGCGAAGGCTTGAAGGCCATCCGCGACTCAATTGGTCTAAAGTACGTATCGAGCCGTATCCAGGGAAGTTATATGAAAATCAACGACAAGGATCTTCCCCTGTTTATCACGCCCATCACATTTAATGGCCAGTACGCTCTTGAGGCACGCGGCATCTGGGAGATTGAGAACGACTACATGGGGGGTGCCTTTGTCAGCTACCTGCTCTTGAACCCCGTGAAGAACGAATTGATCTTCCTGGACGGCTTTTTGCACGCACCCGGCGAGGAGAAGCGGAATTTTGTACAGTACATGGATCATATCCTGCATACTGCGAAAATTCTTTAGGTCTGTTCGGGCGTAGATCCCCCGCGCAACAAGTCTATTCTACCATTTTCAAGCTCTGGGCAGTAAAAGCGGCGAGCTCGGCCCCTTTGAGCATTCCCTGGTTCAACAAAGCCAGTTGGTATAAGTAGGCGGCCAGGTCCCGGGCTGCTGTTTCGTCCTCTATTTTTAGAAGCCGGTTGGCTACCAGATGGTGGTTGGTATTCACCACTACGTTGTACATATCCCCGAAACTGCCAAACTGTCCGCCCTGGATAGATTGCATCTCTTTCATACGGCGCATAAATTCCGATCGGGTGATTAGCACGGGCTGTTCGTCGGGCGAAAGGGCTTTCGTCTGCACGGAAGCTTCTTTATCCAGGACGACTTTTTTGAAAATCTCTTCTACTTTTTGGACATCTGATTCGCTCAAAACCGACTCGCGTGGGGTATCTTTTTCAATAAGATGGTCAGGAGTATCTGAATCCACGCGCACGAAGGATACTTTTTCCAGTTTGTATTCCAACTGCTGGATAAAGTGGTTGTCAATGACCTGATCCAATTTGAGTACGCTGAAGCCGCGTTCCTTGCAGGCTGCTACCTGAGTGAAATGTTGTTCGGGGAAAGGCGTGTACAGAACCACCACTCTTTCCTGCTTATTCGTCTGCAATGGTTTGATATTCTCGATATATTCCTCAACGGGGGTGTATCCGCCATCTACTTCTTCGAAGAGGGCGAATTTAATCCCGCGGTCGTAGAACTTTTCATCGGACAACATCCCATATTTGACGAAAACCCCCAGGTCTTTCCACTTCGTTTCGTAGCCCTCCCGGTCTTTCTTAAAGAGCTCTTCCAGTTTATCTGCGACCTTTTTGGTGATATAGCCCGTAATTTTTTTCACGTTGCTGTCTGCCTGAAGGTAGCTGCGCGATACGTTCAGCGGGATATCGGGCGAATCAATGACCCCTTGGAGCAGCCGTAGAAATTCCGGGACGATATTTTCCACATTATCCGTTACATAGACCTGGTTGCAGTACAGTTGGATTTTGTTGCGCTGAAGTTCCAGGTTATTGCCGATGTGCGGGAAATAGAGGATACCGTTGAGAGTAAACGGATAGTCAATATTGAGGTGAATCCAGAAGAGAGGTTCCTCGAAAGAATACGGATAGAGTTCGCGATAGAAATTGCGGTAATCTTCGTCTGTAAGCTCTGAGGGATTTTTCTTCCAGGCGGGGTTTGTGTTGTTGATGATATTGGGTACTTCCGCGGTATTGCCTTCTTCCTCCCCTGCACTCTCCGCAGGTTTAGTACCCCTTTGTATTTCGACGGGCAGGAATTTGCAGTATTTGGTAAGGAGCTCGTCAATGCGCTGCGTTTCGAGGAACTCCAGGCTATCCTCGCTGATATGGAGTACTACTTCTGTACCATGCTCGGATTTGCTATTTTCCTCCAGGGAGTACTCCGGGCTTCCGTCGCAAGTCCAGGTTACACCGACACTGTTAGGCAGGAAGGATTTCGTTTTGACCTCTACGCGGTCGGCGACCATGAATGCGGAGTAGAAACCCAGGCCAAAGTTGCCGATGAGCGTAGCATCCTCTTTGTATTTGTCTAGAAATTCTCTTGCGCTGGAGAAGGCGACCTGGTTGAGGTATTTTTTCACTTCTTCTTCAGTCATACCGATTCCGCAATCCTGGATAGTAAGTGTCTTCGCTTCTTTGTCCGGTATTACTTCCACGCGCAGGCCATCGGTAGGAACGGCAGCTTCGCCACGGAGAGCCAAGGTTTTGAGCTTTGTGGTGGCATCTACTGCATTGGAGACCAATTCCCGCAAAAAGATTTCATGGTCTGAATACAGGAATTTTTTGATGATGGGAAAGATGTTTTCTGTCTGTACAGAGATATTGCCTTTTTGCATTGCTGTATGTTTTTTAGTAAAACCACAATAGACTTGTTGTAAGTCAAACTATATGCCACAACAGGA
>CAZSMU010000013.1:2435-44761 GCA_964607915.1 uncultured Haliscomenobacter sp. | reverse complement strand
CCGAAAAAAGGCACAGTGTGGGCGAAAAAGGGCCTTTTTGACCCCTCGATGATTCTCCTCGAAACAAGTCTATTCGTCACCTTACCCCTCGCAACAAGCCGGATGCTTTCATCCATCATTTTCCGGTTTTGGTCTATTCCCCGTAAAAAACTTCCTGAAGTACGCCCCTTACGATATATTCCGGTTTTGGTATGTGGCTAACCGGTCGCTGCCTTTCCTGATTAGGATTCCCTCCTCAACGCCTTTTCTTAGATCTCTGGTAGCCGTCGCAGTTGAGATTTCCGGAAACATCTTAAGATAGTCTTTTCTAGTGAACGCATCTGCGCCCGTCTGGTCCAGAAAGTAACGCAAGCGCTCCTTATCGTTGAGATGAGCTCTTTGCGTATCCACCAATTCGGCTAAGCTCAACCTTATCTTACTCAACAAGTATTCAATAAATTTTGTGGATAGTCCCTCTTTATCGCATTGGCTCAGCACAGTATAGTATTCTTCCTGGCTCTTTTTTATTTCCTGTTCAATGGGCAAATACGCAAAGACGGGATTTGCCCGCATTAATATCACCGTCTGCCATAAGCGCCCCATCCTTCCATTCCCATCCGTAAAAGGGTGGATAAATTCCATTTCATAATGGAACACGCAACTCTTGATGATCAGGTTGTCTTCTCCTTCCTGGAGATATCTAAACAAGTTGGTCATCAGGTGATCCACGTTCCATCCCGGTGGTGCCAAATGCGCTATTCGGTCTCCTTGCATCACCCCCACCGACCCTGTTCTGAACTGGCCCGGCTTATCCACCAAACCCGACATCAACAACCTGTGCGCTTCCAAATAGGATTCCTTCGAGAAAGCGTCAAAGTTTGAAAGGTTATCGTATGTCCGAATGGCATTCTCGACCTCCTGGATATCCCTGGAAGGACCGATTACCCGCTTGTTCTCTATGAGTGCGGTAATCTGGTCTTCGCTCAATGTATTCCCCTCTATCGCCAAAGACGCACGTATGGTCTTTACCTTGTTTTTTTTTCTCAGCTCAGTCGGGGGCTTCTGGAGATGTGTCGTATCTACTACACCTAAGTATCGGCCAATCTCCGTTGACAGGTTGATTATCCGAGGGGTTCCTTCGTAGTATTTATGCATCATGATGCCATCATTTGATGCTATCAAAGATACAAATTAGATAATTACCAGTAAAGATAAAGTCAAATTTAGATCGTTCCGCTTGTCAGGGGGGGTCTGAGCTTCGCCCGTCAATCCCTCGGCGTTGGCGAGGATCAACTCTGCGGCCGTTTTATGGGTAACGGCATAGAGTAATTTATTTTGGGTTTCGGCAAAGAACATTTGGGTAGCCTTATCGGAGGCGTCGTAGTCGGTACTCAAGGCAAACAGGTCTTTCACTTTTTGGTAGAAACGTTTCTCGGAAGCGCGAATATCGCGGATGCGCTCCAGCAGTTCATCAAAATAATCGGGGCGGCCATCCGGGTTTTTGAGTCGTTCATCATCCATGACAAAGCCCTTGATCATATAGGATTTGAGATGCTGGTTGGCCCAAATCCGGAACTGAGTGCCGCGCTTGCTGCGCACTCGGAAGCCGATGGCAAGGATCATGTCGAGAGCATAGAAGGCAACCTCGTATTGTTTGCCATCGGCGGCAGTTGTTAAGTAATACTTAATAACTGAATCCAAATCCAACTATTTCTCTTTCAGTATATTACTTATGTGCATACTGATATTTGGCACCGAGGTGTCAAAAAGTTCAGCAAGTTGATTTTGGTTCATCCATACACTGCCGTCGCGGGCAAACAGCGTTACGCGGGTCTTTCCGTCGGGCGTATTGTAGATAATAATGGGCTGGTTTTCCATACGTGTGTCAGGCCGATTTATAGATTCGAGTTGGAGTTCGCGCAATGCCTCTTGGAAGTCAATGTTCTTCCCAAAGGCCCGCACCAGTTCCACGGGCGAGCCCATTTGGCTCAGGGGTGCGACGTTGAGCACGCTGCCCTCTTCGATGGAGAAAACGCCTTCGTTTTCGTATTTATCGAGCAGGCTTTCGAGTATTTTGCGGGTAGATCGCCCGTAGGATATTAGTAAGTTAATCCATACAGCCTAAATTTCCAAATCATATAGCGAGCTTTTAATAGACTGGTCGCGAGGGGTGCCCTCAAGGGTTCAAAATGACTCTTTTTTCCCACCTCGCCGACCCCGCGCAACCAGCCCATTATTTATTTTCATAAATTTACTACCTGGTAAACAATTTTTTCCATTTGTACTCCTACAAAAAAAGTAGGAATAAAATATTTGCTAATTTTGCCCTGTGAAATCGGGCAGCGCGTCCTTGCTTTTCTGTTTTCGAATAGATTATGCCTTTTGAGTACCCTTGCCTTCGGTTCCTGTAAAACGGGATATCCTCTTGGGGGAAAGGGGGCCATGATTTCCGAGGTCAATTCCCTATCTGATCAATCACCAAAATATGAAAACCATGCAAGTATTCCCTACACCAATCCGGTTTTATGCGAAAGCCGTTTCTTTCCTAATCGCCTTTTGGGGCCTTACCACGGCCCTATACGCTCAAAAGACGAGCATAGAGGTATCGGGAACGGTGGTGGACAAAGCCGACCAGTCACCCCTTGTGGGAGCTACCCTCACCTTCAAAGGGGAAGTTTCAGGGGTATTTACCGATGCTTCGGGCAATTTTTCCATCACTACTACTGCTACCGCGCCGGTGACCCTGGTCGTCAGCTATATCGGCTATGAAGAGCAGAGCATTGTACTGACCGAGAGCAAGAGTGCCCTGAAAATCGAACTCCTCGCCCAGGCTCTGTCGGTGAGCGAAGTGACCGTCACGGCCAACCGGGTCGAAGAGAAGATCACCAAAAGCCCGGTGACGGTGGAAAAACTGTCGGCGCGCACCCTGCAAGCTGCGCCGGGTTTCGATTCCTATGCCGCCCTCCAGGGGGTGAAAGGGGTGGACTTACTGACGCAGAGCCTTACGTTCCGCTCAGTGAATATCCGCGGCTTTGGCGCAAACAACAACAACCGCTTCGTACAGTTGACCGACGGGATGGACAACCGCTCCGGGGGGTTGGGCTTCGGCTTTGGTAACGTAGCGGGCGCTTCTGAGCTCGATATTGAAAGTATCGAAGTACTGCCCGGCGCTTCTTCCGCACTGTACGGCCCCGACGCGCTGCAGGGCCTTATGCTGACCCACACCAAATCGCCTTTCAAATACCAGGGCCTCAGTGCACAGGTGAAAACAGGGGCCAACAACCTGGGCAAAGAGGATTTCGGCCCGAAACCTTTTACCGATGTGGCCGTCCGCTATGCGGGCAGTATCGGCAAGCGCCTGGCTTTCAAAGTGAACCTGCAAGCGATCAACGGTACCGACTTCATCGCCGACGACTACGACGACCGCTCCACGCGCGGCCGGCGCAACTTCTTCACCCTTAACCAAAGCACCAAAACGGTCGGTATCGGCTATGCGCTGAACAACAACCCGGCGTCCAACTTCGAGTACGACGGGGTCAATATCTACGGCGATGATGTGACCAACGGAGGCGCTTTTGATTTCCCAACCAATGCAAGCGTAGCCGTCCTGCAAGGCCGACGCGTGACCCGTACGGGCTATACGGAACTAGAACTGTTGCAAAATGAAGGCGAAATATACAGCTATCGCGCTAACGCCGCACTGCACTACAAAATCAGCGATAAGGTCGAAGCTATTGGCGCGTGGTATTACGGCAATGGCAACTTCATCCGCACCGCTGCTTTCCGCGAATATTTCCCGGATTACAAGCGCAACCAATTCAAACTGGAAGTGCGGGGTGAAGAGTTCTTCGTGCGCGCCTACCGTACGAATCAACAGGCAGAAGGCTATAACTTGGGTGTCCTGGCACAGCGTATGCTCGCATCCTGGAAACCCACCGCTACCTGGGCGGCGGATTTCGCCCGCGCCTACTCGGGCGATATCACCAGAGCCCGCGCTGCTGCCGATGCCGGCAAGCCCCTCCCGGGTACGGCAGCCTTCGACAACCTCTGGGAAAGCCTGACCAATACCCTGAATACCAGCTTTATTCCGGGCAGCAGCAGCATACGGGGCGTCCGTCTGCTCGACAACTCGGCGTTTACCCATGCGGAAGGCTCCTACAACTTTAAAAAATTGCTGCCGGAATGGGTAGAAGTGATCACCGGTGCCAGCTTCCGGCGCTACGACCTGCTGACCAAAGGAACCATTTTCCCCGCTACCGCCGATGGCAGCGAGTTCACCATCAACGAAGTCGGGGCTTACCTGCAGGGCTCGGTAAATATCCCCCTTGCAGAAAAGGCTTCTTTCCGCCCAACGGCAGCGGTGCGCTACGACAAAAACGAGTACTTCACGGGAGGGTTTACGCCCCGCCTGTCGGGTGTGCTCAGTATCGGTGCGCACAACCTGCGAGGCTCCTGGCAGTCGGCTTTCCGCAACCCCTCCCCCAACCAGTTGCTCGCCGATGGAAAAATTGGCGAAGTAGGTGGCTCTCAAGCTGCACTGGAGGCCGCGAACCTCTTCAGCAACCCCGCCTACACGGAAGCATCTGCCAAGTTGTTTCAAACCAGCAACGATCCCTCGGTATTGGTGAAATACGTGCCGCAACCCGAGAATTTTACCACGGAGAAAATCCAGACCTGGGAAGTAGGCTATAAAACGCTGGTCGGCAGCCGCTTATACCTCGACGCATTCTACTTCCAGAGCCGCTATAACGATTTTATCGCTACCCAGAACTACTACCAGCCCCTCTCCGGCAATATCAATGATTTGAAAAATGCCAGTACGTTCAGGACCTATCAGATCAACTTCAACAACTTTAACGAGATCTATGTGAACGGATATGGCCTCGGCGCCGAGTACGCCGTCTGGAAAACGTTTGCGCTGGCCTTCAACTTCGCCCACCAGGTGGGAACGATTACCCTGAAAGACAATGCGGGCAATATCCGCAAGGATGCCTTCGGACAGGATATCGTGAAACGCAAAATGAGCGACCTCGAAGTATCGCAGGTAGGCCGCAACTTCTTCATCTCGCCCGAAAACCGCTTCAACGTCACCCTCAGCAACCCCAACCTCACGAAGCGCGTCGGCTTCGTACTCTCCTATCGCTGGACGGACGAGACCTGGGTCGAGCAGGGCAACACCCAGGGAGATGTGCTGCTACCGGCATGGACTTCCGTAGATGCGGCACTTACGTATAAACTGCCTTCCGTCAAAGGATTGATCAAATTGGGCGGCTCAAATATCCTCAATCAGTACTATTCCCAGGGCTATGGACTGGCACAAATCGGAGGCTTGTATTACGTCAGCTTCCTGGTAGATGGTCTGGGAATCAAGTAAATCAGAGTAGAGCGGGGCTTGTGGCGGATTTCCTCCAGGTGCCGTGGGAAGAAAATAGTACTTTTTCCCACGGCGCCGCCCCCTTGCCATAAGTCTGTTTCTTTTCTCTCTGCGAAATGTGTATTTTAGAGGAAAAAAGATGATTGCACACATCACGCGCATACCCCATATCCGCACCGAAGACCGGATAGCCGAAGTGGCCTGGTTCTGCGACCTCTGCGGGGGAGATACGGAATTTCTGGGGCAACTGGACCCTTCCCGGCGGAGCAACTGGGCGCATACCAGCGATATTCTGCGCACTGCTGATGCGTTGGGGTTCAGCAATATCCTGCTGCCGACCTCGTATGTAGTTGGTCAGGAACCCATTGCGTTTGCGTCTGCCATTGCCCCGTTCACAAAAAATATCAGCCTGCTGGTCGCATTGCGCACGGGGGAGTACCATCCGCCCATGTTGGCGCGCGCACTGGCTACGCTCGACCACCTGTTGGAGGGGCGCCTGACCGTCAATATCATCAACTCTGACTTGCCCGGGTATTCCGAGGCACCTGAAATGCGCTACCAGCGTTGTGCGGAGACGATTGAGTTTCTCAAGCAGGCCTGGACACAGCCGGAGCGCATCGAGTTTGAAGGGCAGTTGTATGGCAAGATGAGCCTACCCGCTGCCCCGGTCAAGCCCTACCAGCAGAATGGGGGGCCATTGTTGTATTTTGGGGGGATATCGCCGGGTGCCCGCGAAATTTGCGCGCAATATTGCGATGTATTTCTGATGTGGCCCGAGCCTGAAGAGAGCCTTTATGAGACCATGCAGGATGTCTCCGCCCGTGCCCAACGCCATGGGCGCCTACTGGACTTTGGGCTGCGCATCCACGTCGTTGTGCGCGAAACGGAAGCGGAAGCCCGGGCCTGGGCGCGGCGCATGATGTCGCGTTTTGACGCTGCCCAGGGGGCTGCCTTGAAAAACCGCACCCAGGACGCCCAGTCGCTGGGCGTAAAACGCCAGGATACTTTCCGTGAAGGGGCAGATGACGAAGGTTTCCTTGAAGAGATCCTGTGGACGGATATCGGGAGGGCGCGTTCGGGATGTGGGGCAGCGCTGGTAGGTTCTCCCGAGCAAGTGCTCCGACAGCTCAATCGGTACATGGACATGGGCATCCGCGCTTTTGTCTTGTCGGGGTATCCCTTAAAAGAAGAAAGCGAGTATTTTTCCCGCCTGGTGCTACCCCATTTACCCAATGTGCGCCTGGGCGACGCCCAGGGCAGGCGACCCGTGGAAACGCCTGTAACGCCTTTGACCAGCGGCGAGTTGCGCTACAACAGCTAAGGAAGAACGTTCGGCTAAGGGAAGCGCTTGCTGTTCAGGATATTGGACGGGGGGCTTTCCACATAGTCTCGGTTGAGGGCAGTCAAGCGGTAGCGGTATTTCTGTCCGCTCAGGCCACTTTGGTCCAGGAACCCATTTTCGAGGATTTCGGCGGCGGGCAGGATGCGATGGATTGCCCCGGACGTTTCGGTATCTGCGTTCATCCCTTTGGGGAAGCGGTACACGACTACGTGGCTCAGCCCTGTCGGGTTGCGGGGCCATTCCCAGCTCAGATGTATTCCCTGGTCATGGCGGCGTACCTTTTTGAGGATGGGGGCGGGCAGGGTATTAGAAGCAGCTCCGCTGCGCAAGGGCCATAGTGCGGGGTCGCGGTAGAAACCCGTCCGCAGGGAATCGCCAAAGCCCAGGGGATTTTTCAGCACCTGTTTGGCACTGAAATAGACGACCCCTTCCACTTTTGGATAGGCATGATTGAGGCGCAGCTGCCGGGGCATTTGGTCGGGTTGTTGCCAATCCGGGTTGCGGTCGCTGCCGATGCGGTGAGCGGCCATACCGATATAGAGTTTTTTTCCATATGTATTTTGGTGCCACCAGTTGAGCGTTTTCTCATAGTCCACCAGATCGAAGCCGATGTGGAAATAAATTTGAGGGACCACATAGTCAATCCAGCCCTCTTTCAGCCATTTGCGGATATCGGCATAGAGGTCGTCGTAGTTGGTTTGGCCGGCGCGGGTAGGGGAGCCTTGCGGGTCTTTGTCTTGGTTGCGCCACACGCTGAAGGGGCTGATGCCGAATTCCACGTGGGGTTTGGTCTGTTTAATGGTATCGCGGAGCATTTGGATGAGCGTATCCACGTTGTGCCGTCGCCAGTCGTCAATCTGGGCAAACCCCTGTCCGTAGCGCCGGAAGTCTGCGGAATCGGGAAAGGCTTCCCCCGGCACTTTGTAGGGGTAGAAATAGTCGTCCATGTGGATGGCATCCACGTTGTAGCGGGCGACGATATCCTGTACGATACCGCAGAGGTGTTGCCATACTTCGGGCAGAGCCGGATTGAGGTAGTATTTTTTTCCGTAGTAGAGGATCCAGTCGCGGTGCGTATGAAAGACGTGTTGAGGGGCAAAGCGGGTAGTGTCCGGCTCGTTGCTGGCGCGGTAGGGATTGAGCCAGGCGTGGAATTCCATATTGCGGGCATGGGCTGTTTCAATGAGGAAAGGCAGGGGGTCCCAGGCGCCCTGCAGGGCTTGTCCCTGTTTACCGCTTAGGTAGGCCGACCAGGGGGCGAGGGGGGTGGCATAAAGGGCGTCTGCTGCGGGCCGGATTTGGACATACACGGCGTTCAGGCCATGTTGGGCGAAGCCGTCGAGCATACTGAGCCATTCCTTTTTCAGTTTCGCTGTATCGGTGGTCGGTTTGAGGGGGAAGTCAATATTGGCTACGGAGGCTACCCATACGCCGCGCATTTCCCGTTTGGGTGGGCGCGGCTGTGCAGAAAGGCTGTCCATAGGCAGTAAGGGCAGGAGGAGCAGGAGGAGGATGCTGAAATTTTTCATGTATGCGTATTTTCCACGGGGAATATACGACAAATCTCTGAATCAAGCGCGTTCCCGGTGTTGCGGGGCTAATTGCCGGGCTAGTTCCAGGTTGGGCTCGGGGGCGAAAATATTGCCGGAGAGGCGGTCGTCAAAGAATCCCAGCTTCATCTCTCGCGCCAGGGACTTGGACAGGTCTCCCATATTGCGCGCATAGTCCGGATTTTTGCCCAGGGCTAGGAAATGATCGATGACGGCAGTGCGCACGAGCTCGTACGGATCGAGTATTTGGAGCATTTGCCGCTGCGTTTTGCCCTTGGAGGGCTGTCCTGCCTCGCCCATTTGTTGCCGCAGGGACAGGGCGGAATAGCCCAGTACATGGGCGCGGTACAGCCACCAATTAGCGGAAGAGCCGCCGTTGCGCGACCGGTAGGCTTCCAGATGACGCTGCTCGGCATGTTCCTGGCTGGAACGCAGACACAGGGTCTTGGTCAGAGAGAGGAGCTCCTGCAGCCCTTCTTTGGCCATAGGGCGGCTGCCCCCTTCCTCGTCGAGCAATTCCTGAAGGCGGCGGGCATATTTCATCTTGACCTTGCTTCGGGAATGAAGCGCAATGTGTTTGGCCATCTCCACAGACAGGTAGTAATCTTCCAGGACCTGCTGTTCCCGGGTTTTCCGCGGTGCATAATCCTTCATTACCAAGGGACGGCGGATACCGTCGCAAAATGCGTACACATCTTTTAGCCAGCGCCGGACCAGTGCGCCGTAATTCGCTACAGGCAACTCCAATACTTGAAACAACTGCGTTGCGGTAACTACCCTCGTCCCTTTGTTGCTGATCAAAACTTCCAGTTCCATCATGGTTGCTTTGTTTTGCAACAAAAATATATTATTTGTTTTAAAAAACAAATTTTTTAACAAAAAAAGTTGTTTTTTAAAGACTAGAAAAAATATAAAGCAGAATATACAGGATTAATAGCTGCTTTTACCGCAAAAAATCCCTGTATTTCAAATTTATCTGTATTTTCCGCTGACTAAAAGACTAGATATGCACACCTTAAACCGCCGCCATTGGCTTCGATTGGTAGGTCTTGCAGGGGCTGCGACAGCAGCTCCCGCCCTCACTGCCGCTGTACCCGATTTGTCTGTCCATCCCGCGCGCCCTTTCGATTCCGACACGCCGGCGCGCCTGGGGCTCAACGAAAACCCGTACGGTCCTTCCTCTGTGGTGCGGGAGGCCATGGTGCGGGCTTTCGACGACGCGTGCCGCTATCCATCGGCCTACACCAAAGACATTACACAGATCATCGCCGAAAAGGAAGGGGTAAAACCCGAACACATCGTGCTGACCGCCGGATCGTCGGAAGGACTCAAAGCGGCAGGTCTAGCCTTTGGGATGCACGGTGGGGAAATCGTATCCCCCGACCCTACTTTCCACATCCTGATGAACTACGCGGAGCAGATGGGTGCCCATATCCACCGGGTGCCCCTGAATAAAGATATGGGGCATGACCTGGAAGCCATGGAAAAACGGGTCCACAGCAATACCCGCCTGGTGTTTGTCTGCAACCCCAACAACCCTACGGGCACCCTGATTCCCGCCCAGCAAATGCGGGACTTCTGCCGCGCCCTGGCTGGCCGTGCCATCGTCTTTGCCGACGAAGCCTATTTTGACTATGTTACAGAGCCGGGCTATCCCAGCATGGTCGAATTGGTGAAGCAGGACTACAACGTGATTGTTTCCCGCACGCTCTCCAAAGTATATGGCCTGGCCGGTGTGCGTGTGGGCTACCTGATCGCCCGTCCAGACATCGCCCGCCGCCTCTCGGACTACTGTATGGCCGGCCTAAGCGTACTTGCGGTCAGCGCGGCCAAAGCCGCCCTGCAAGACCGCGACTTCTACCGGTTCAGTCTTCAGCGCAATGCCGAGGCCAAGGCATACACCTGCCAATTGCTCGATTCCATGGGACTGCGCTATGTGCCCTCTCATGCGAACTTCGTCTTTTTCGAGAGCGGCAAGGACATCAACCAACTCAACGCGGCCATGATGCAGGAAAACGTCCAGGTAGGACGTGCGTTCATGCCCTACCACCGCTGGTGTCGCGTGAGTACGGGCACTATGCCCGAAATGGAGCGCTTCGGAAAAGCCTTAAAAAAACTGGTTTAAACAGGACTCGATATGCTCCACCTCGACGATGTACTCCTGCTCGGCGACCCCCGGCTGTACCTGCGCTGCGAACCCGTGCAAGCGCCCGAAATCCCTTCCCTGCGAGCAGTAGTGGATGGGATGGCGAATATCGTACTCGAGTTCCGCGCAAAATACAGAGCGGGCCGGGCTATCGCCGCGCCGCAGGTCGGCGTACTGAAGCGCCTGGTCGTACTTAACATAGATCGCCCCATTCCCCTCTTCAACCCGGAGTTGTTCGACTGCAGCGAGGAGATGATGGAGCTATGGGACGATTGCATGAGTTTTCCCAACCTTCATGTGCGGCTCAAACGGCACCGCTTCTGCAAAATGCGCTTCCGGGACGAACATTGGGAAGAACAGGTCTGGGAGCTCCCCGAAGACTTATCGGAGCTCATGCAACACGAAATTGATCACCTCGATGGCATATTGGCCACCATGCGGGCGATAGACCAGGAGTCTTTCCGCTGGGCTACAACGCCTCAACAACTATACTGACTATGCGACTTCTATTTGCTTTTTTGCTCTCCGCTACAGCTCTTGCCGGCCAATCCCCTGCAGAAATTGCCCGCTGGAAAGCGACCGCCGAGCGCGTTACCATCATCCGGGATCGCTGGGGCATCCCGCATATCTACGGAAAAACAGACGCGGATGTCGTCTTCGGGTTATTGTATGCCCAGTGCGAAGACGACTTTTTCCGCGTCGAACAAAATTACATAGAAGCTATTGGCCGACTCGCAGAAGTGGAAGGGGAATCGGCGCTGTTCCACGATATCCGGGCGCGCCTGTTTTTAGATACAGCACAGGCCGCCGCCATCTATGCCGGCAGTCCTGCATGGATGAAAAAGCTACTGGATGCTTTCGCCGACGGCATGAACTACTACCTCTATACGCACCCACAGGTCAGGCCTAAACTACTCACCCGCTTCCAGCCCTGGATGCCGCTGACCTTCAGCGAAGGAAGTATCGGGGGCAACATATCAGAAGTGTCCCTGGGAGGAATCAAGCGCTTTTACGGGCCTACGCTCGGCAGCGCTACCGGCTTTGTAGAGGATGAAGAACTGCCGGAATGGGAGCGGGAACCCACTGGCTCCAACGGTTTTGCCATAGCGCCTTCCAAAAGCGCCTCGGGGAATGCCCTGTTGCTCATCAACCCGCACACTTCTTTTTATTTTCGCTCCGAAGTGCACATGGTCAGCGAGGAAGGGCTGAACGCCTACGGTGCCGTCACCTGGGGGCAGTTTTTCATCTACCAGGGATTTAATGAATACTGCGGCTGGATGCACACGTCCAGCCAGGCCGACCCGCTCGATGAATACCTCGAAACCGTGGAGTTCAAAGGGGATATGCTCACGTATCGCTACGGGGGCAAGCAACTCCCTGTGCAGCAAAAAGAGGTCCTGCAAGCCTACCGGGACGGCGGGGATATTCGACATAAGCAGGTGGTTTTGTATTGGACGCACCACGGCCCAGTCATTGACCAGCGAGGGGAGCAATGGGTATCCATGAAAATGATGAACCAGCCCCTCGAAGCGCTTTCCCAATCGTACCTGCGCACGAAGGCCCGGGGATATGCGTCTTACCAGAAAGTCATGCGCTACCGCACCAACTCGTCTAACAATACTGTATTTGCCGACCGCGACGGCAACATCGCTTATTGGCACGGCAACTTTATGCCTCGGCGAAACCCGGCTTTCGATTGGGAAAAACCGGTAGATGGCAGCAACCCCGAAACGGAATGGAAGGGACTCCATAAGGTGAACGAGCCAGTCCAGTTCCGCAACCCGGCGAGTGGCTGGATACAAAACTGCAACGCTACGCCGTTCACGGCCGCAGGCCCCTCCAGCCCCAGGCGGGAGGATTATCCGGTCTATATGGCACCCGACCCCGAGAACTTCCGGGGGCTGAACGCGGTGCGCGTACTCTCTGGCCAAAAGTGGCCGATCTCGCTTGACCAACTGATCGAGGCCGGCTATGACCCCTACCTCAGCGCTTTCGAACGCCTGATACCTGCCTTGCTAAAGGCGTACGACGAGCGGGCCGTACAAAACGACCCTGTGGCAGCAGCCCTGCAGGAGCCTATCGCATTGCTGCGCGACTGGAAATACGACTGCAGCGTAGCGTCCATCCCCACTACCCTTGCCGTCTTCTGGGGGGAAAAACTCATCGCCTTCACTCGCGTGCGCATGAGCGAGGATATGCCCGGCGACCAGTTGTCTATTGTCAACTATATGATCGGCCTGACGACTACACACGAAAAACTGCAGGTACTGCAGGAAACCATCCAGAAACTGACCGAAGATTTCGGAACCTGGAAGGTGGCCTGGGGACACGTAAACCGCTTCCAACGCCTTACGGGCAAAGTACAGGAAAGCTACGACGACCAGAAGCCCAGCACGGCAATCGGGTTCACCGGCTCCCTGTGGGGGTCCTTGCCGGCTTTTGGCGCGCGCAACGCACCCAATACCAAAAAGCGCTATGGGTACGTTGGCAACAGCTTTGTAGCGGCTGTGGAATTTGGCCCCCGCATCCGCGCCAAATCAATCGTGACCGGCGGCTCTAGTGCAGACCCCGCTTCGCCTCACTTTTCCGACCAGGTGGAAGGCTATGCAAAACACCAATTTAAAGACGTACTCTTCTACCCTGAAGAGGTGCGCAAGCAAGCGGAACGAACGTATCACCCAGGGCAATAACTTGCGGGAATCATCAAGGGACAACTCTACCCTGCCGATGCTTCCTGGAAACAAGCCGGATAAAGAGATTTTTATGGGCATTGCACACATTCTGAAAGACCCCGCCCGGTTCGCAGCGGGGGGGAAACTCTGGATCGAAGGAGAAAAAGACCGATTCCTGGGCCCCGGAAGGGTGGAACTGCTGGAGCAGATTCAAAAGACAGGCTCTATCAACAAAGCCGCCAAAGAGATGAATATGTCGTATAAAAAGGCATGGGAAATGATCGCCTCGATAAACCAACAGTCGCTCGTGCCCCTTGTAGTCACCCATACCGGGGGCAAAGAAGGGGGCGGCGCCGAACTGACGCCGGAGGCCCATGAGCTCATAGCTTATTTCAAAGATATGCACCTCCGCTTCCGGGATTTCCTGGTAGAAGAGACGCAACGGATTACGGATATGATATAAGCCGCTGTTTATGCCCATTTCACACGGAGACCAGTTGTTTGGCTTGGTGCAATCGCTCACCAAAGCGGAAAAAAGGAATTTCCGCCTCTACGCCCGCCGTATCCAGGGCGAGAGCGATGCCAAATTCCTGCAACTCTTCGACTTGCTGGAAAAACAAAGAGAGTACAGCGAAGAACTGATTATTCGCAAACTGAAAGACAGCAATAAAAGCCAGTTTTCCAACCTCAAACGCCACCTCTACCAACACATCCTGACCAGCCTGCGCCTGGTAGAAGTCGGAAAACGGGAGGAAATCCAGGTGCGCGAATGGATTGACTATGCCGATATCCTCTATGGCAAGGGTTTATACCTACAGGCACTCAAATTGCTCAGCCGGGCCAAAGCCCTCGCCATAGCTATCAACCACGACATGCTGCACCTCGAAATTGTCGAGTTCGAAAAGCGGATTGAGTCGCGCCATATTACCCGCAGTTCGACGGAGCGCATGGAAGGACTTACCGAAGAAGCCTGGAAACGCAGCCAAATCAATGCCACCATCGTCGAACTGTCGAATTTCAAACTAATCCTCCAACGCCGCTTCATCAACTTCGGACATGCCAGAACCGAGGAGGCGCGGGCCGAAACCAAGCGTTTTTTTGAAGAAAACCTCCCCCACACCCATCGCAGCAAGCTGACTTTCTTCGAGGAGGTGTATCTCTATCAGGTGTACTACTGGCAGCACTACCTCTTACAGGAATACGACCGCTGCCTGGAATACGCGCATAAATGGGTCGGCCTCTATGCCCGCGATGCCCGTATGGTCGAGCCGGATGTAGATATGTACCTCATCGGCTTGAACCACCTGCTCGTCACTTCTTTTTCCTTGCGCCACTACCCTCTGTTCCGGGAAGCACTGGATCGCCTTGAAGCCTTCAGGGCGTCTAACTACGCCCGGCTGAACTACAATTCCAAAATATTCTCCTTCTTGTTCGTCCACCAGGGGCGCTATAACCTGCATTTCCTGCAAGGTAGCTTTGAAGAAGGGGTCAAAAATGTACCCCGCACCTTGCGACGCCTCAAAATTTATGAGGAATTGCTCGATCCGCACAAAGTGCTGGTGATGTACTACAAAATCGCCTGGACCTACATGGGTGCCGGCCAGCCCGGCCTGGCTGTGGACTACCTGAACAAGATCCTGAACGCACCCGGCAAGGCATTGCGAGAAGATCTACAGGCTTACACCCAACTCATGTTCCTCATGGCCCACTACGATCTGGGCAATTACGACCTCCTGGACTACCTTATCCAGAATACAGCCCGTTTTATCCACCAAATGAAAGACCCCAGCGGGCTCCAGAAAGCAGCAGTGACCCTGTTCAAAGGAGTGCTGACCGTTCCACCCCCCGCCCGCCCTGCCTATTTCCAAGGCTTTCAGGTAGGATTAGCCGAGTTACAGGGGCAACCCTCCGAACAGCGCGCTTTCATCTTCTTAGACCTCCCGGCCTGGACGGAAAGCAAGGCTACTGCCCAACCGCTGGCGTCTGTAGTGGCCGCCCGCTTCCTGGCTCGGGAAAGAGCACGCCAATAAACTTGTTGCGAAGGGGATTATCGCGGGGTCAAAAAGGCCCTTGTTTTCCTCCTCTCCGACCCCTCGCAATAGGTCCAGTAAAAAACCTGTGCGGCATACCCCAAAAAATCGTATATTAGGGTGATTAGCGGGCAGAATCGCCCACGGGGAAGTACTAGGCTTGTTGCGATACTATGGAGAACCAGCACCACGAACACAAAAGAGGGGACAAACACTGGATACCCCGGCTCGACAACGAGCCCCAGGATTCGCCTTCGCTGCAGGTGGATACGATCTCCCGCACGATCATCATCCTCGCCATCGGCATCATCCTCGGCGTCGCAATCACTTCCATCGGACTGGAGGCCCTGGCCGATAAACTCGATGACCTCATCACGGGCTTTATTTCCTTGGTCGTGGTAATCGGTATCGTTTCCGTATGGGTGGTCGCCAACAAAAAACGCATCCTCAAAAGTGTTTTTGGAGTCTCAGACATTGACCTGAGCGACCTCAAAGGCCGTAGCTTTGACCTGATCAATAATTTTTCAGAAAAAAATTACGACGAGGCAGAAAAAAATGTGAGCTATATCCTAAGCAAAGTCAGTGCCTGGTATGTCTGGTTTAATTTCCGGCGCTGGATCCTCATCGTCTTTCAAGCCCTCTTCATCGGATTCGGAGGCCTCCTGGGCACGATCCTCCTGTTTCGCCAAAATCTCCTCATCGAACAGCAGACCAAACGACTCGACAAACAGAACGAATTGATGGAAAATCAGAACGAGCGCATGGACCAGCAGACCTACCTGCAGGAGGCCGACCGCCGCAGCGCCCTGGTTTTTCGTATGGACAATACCTGGAACGAGGTGGACCGCGAGCTAAAACTGGACGTCGGTCGGCAGCGGGTACGCGATCTGTCCCCGGAACTCATCACCCGTATCGTAACGCTGTGCGAGATGCTGCGCCCCTACCGCTACCTGCAGGGAGGGGTATTGTCGAGAGAGGAATTGAGCCAGGAGCGCGGTCAAGTGCTGATCTCGCTCGTCAATATAAATCTGGACACGAATACGATGAAGGCGATTTTCGAAAAGGGCAATTTTCGGTATGCGGACCTCAGCGGGGTGAATTTTCGGAAGGCATACCTCAAAGGGGCAAGCCTCAGTCATGCCGCCCTACAGCAGGCTTTCCTCCAGCAAGCTAACCTGGAACAGGCTTTACTGAGCGGAGCCCTTCTCCACCAGGCAGAACTCGTCGGGGCCATCTTGAACCGCGCCGACCTAGAGGATGCCGATTTGAGCCAGGCCATATTGGAGGGCGCCCAACTACAAGGAGCTAACCTGAGCGAGGCCCGCTTGCAGGGTGCCAATCTGAGAGGTGCCAATCTCAGTGGGGCAGACCTTACCCATGCCGTGTGGTCAGGCACCGACCTGAGGGGAGCACGCCTCGACGGGGCCATCGTACACGATACCTGGAAGAAAGAACTCTCAGAGACTCGGTCAGACTCCATCATCGGACGGGCAGAACTACTGGCCCGCTATACCCTGGATACCTTGGACGGCGAGGAAGGGCCCCGCTTCTCCCTGCGCGAGATACAACGGTTCAAGAAAATATGAATACCAGGGCTGCGTCATCGTTTGGCTTTCTTTCGGATAGGAGATCGTTCAGGCTGCGCGCCCCGCTTGATGAGCTCCCGCTTCTGGTATTTCTTCTGATCGTCTACCAGGCGCACAATCAAATCCTCCCGGCCCAATTTCTGCAGCTTCTCCCGGATGAGCTGGTGGTTTTCCCGTTTGTACCAAAAAAAGAAAAGGTGTTGTCCCTTTTTTTCCTTTTCAGAACGCGCTGCATAGACAGGCTGTAGGGTGTATGGGTGTAGCCCGGAATAGTAAATGACCGTCGCGACCGTCATGGGCGTCGGCGTGAAATCCTGCACCTGCTCCAGGCGGAATCCCATATCTTTAGTCTCGGCAGCCAGGTTGGCCATATCTTCTACCTGCGAGCCGGGGTGGCTTGAGATGAAATAGGGGATAAGAGGCTGGTTGAGGCCGTGCTTTTGGTTGAGGGCGTCGAACTTCTTCTTGAACTCATGGAAATGCTTGAAGGAGGGTTTGCGCATGATGCGCAGCGTAGCATCGGAAGTATGTTCCGGGGCTACTTTCAGGCGGCCGCAAACGTGTTTGGTTACGAGTTGTTCCATGTATTCGTCCAGGCTGCCGTCGGCTTGTTTGTTGTAGCCGTCCACCAGCAGGTCATACCGGATCCCGCTGCTTACGTAGGCGCGCTTGACCTTGGGGTGGGCATCTACTTTGCGGTAGAGCTCCGTCAGAGGCTTATGGCTGGTATCCAGGTTGCTGCATACCACCGGGTGTATACAGGAAGGGCTGACACAGCGGTCGCATATCTCCTGGACTTTTCCCTTCATGCGGTACATATTGGCTGAAGGGCCGCCTAAATCGCTTATATATCCTTTAAAGTCAGGCATTTGGGTTACTGCTTCGACCTCCTTCAGGATAGATTCTTCTGAGCGGCTGGCGATAAATTTTCCCTGGTGTGCGGATATGGTACAGAAGCTGCAGCCTCCGAAGCAACCCCGGTGCATATTGATGGAATGGCGGATCATCTCATAAGCCGGGATAGTTCCCCGCTTGGCATATTTCGGGTGGGGCAGGCGGGTATAGGGCAAATCGAAGGAAGTGTCTATTTGTTCTTCGGTCATGGGCGGGTACGGCGGATTGACCACGAGGGTTTTTTCGCCTACTTTTTGGGCCAGTCGGCGGGCGCGTACCTTATTGGATTCTTGTTCAATATGCTTGAAATTTTCCGCATAGGAGCGCTTGTCGCGCAGACAGCGCTCGTGGGGGTTGAGCCAAAGCGTTTCCCAGTGCTTGTTGATGGGGAGTGCCTCCTCTGCACCGCGCAGCAGGGCGGTCTGGGGGATAGTGGTCAGCGAGGAGAAGGGCACCCCTTTTTTGAGGAGGCGCAGGATTTCGCGCAGCGGCATTTCACCCATTCCGTACACCAACAAATCGGCGCCACTGGATTCGAGTATAGTAGGAAACAAGCGGTCGGACCAATAGTCGTAGTGGGTCACCCGCCGTAGGGAAGCCTCTATGCCCCCGATGAGTACCGGTGTGTCGGGAAAAAGCTGTTTCAGGATTTTGGTATATACATTGACGGCGTAATCCGGTCGGAACCCGGACTCTCCACCGGGGGTATAGGCGTCTGTGGAGCGCTTGCGCCGGGCAGCGGTGTAATGGTTGACCATGGAGTCCATACAACCCGAGGTGACCCCAAAGAACAGCCGGGGAGCACCCAGCTTCTTGAAATCGCGCCAATCGTCCTGCCAGTTGGGCTGCGGGATAATCCCGATGCGCAGGCCTTCGCTTTCGATGATCCGGGCGATGACGGCTGTGCCAAAAGCAGGGTGGTCTACGTACGCATCCCCGGATACCAGGATGACGTCTAATTCATCCCAGCCGCGTATTTCTACTTCTTTTCGGGTAATGGGCAGCCAGTCGGTGATAGGGCGTTCGCCAAGCATAGGGACTTTTGTTTGTATTTTGTCAAAAAACAGTGGATTTAGAACAAAATTCCTGCGCAAACCTTTACTATGAATTCTATCAGATTTGTTGCAAGGGGTGAAAAAGGCTCTTTTATTTCCGCACGATGCCTCTTTTCGGCTCTGTGCCCTGGTCGTGCTCCCTGAAAAGGCTTTTTTTCGGAAAGAAAATAGTTTTTTCTAAAGTTCCCTGGCTTTTCGCAATAAGTCTATTGAAATACAGCCAAAAGGAAATATATATGCGCCTTAACAAAAGATTCGGTTTGCTAAAAAAGTTCGGTGTAGCAGCCTTTTTATTTTTCCTGATAAAAGGTCTGGCTTGGCTTGCGGTCATCTTTGGCATTTGGAAGGTAGCTTCCTGACGCTGGAGCGACCTAATTACAGGGATGCTCGCTTACAGGAGGATTTCGTGTAAAAGAGAAGGATCGTCATTCAGCGATTTGAACAAGCCCATTCGGAAGCGGGACTGTCGGTTGAGCAGGGTGTCTGCCATCTTGTCTATCGCTACGGTGGAGAGTACCGTTTGAATATACGCTTCGATCAAATCGTCAACGCCAATACCGAGTTTATTGAAATCCTTTCGGTCCATGAGCATGAGGCGGTTCGTATCGCTGTCCCAGGTTCCGTCCGGGTTTCTGATGGATAGGTTGGTCCCGAGCATATCCCACGACTGGCTGCCTTCCTGAATATCGTCTTCCAACGGATTTCGCGCGCGCCGGGCATACACGCAAAGGGGTAAGATGCCGTTTTCGGTTGCGCTGACCATCATGCGCAGGTCGGCCACATACGTTTTTCCTTTGGCGTTGGGAATAGTGCCTACGTGGTAAAGCCGTCCGGACGACGTAGTAGAACTCCACTGGTAATTGCCGATGAGGCTTTGCACGATAAAGCGGTCGTACGGAAGATGGCGCTCCATGAACTGTTCGAGTTCCCGTTCCGTGACGATGGTAAAAACCCCTTGTCCGGCGTTGCTGTATGGGATTTTTACAACGGCCTGGCCGCCCATTTTTTTGACCCAGAGCGGCACTTCTTCCTTTCGTACGTCGCGGATGGTCTCTGGCGTGTTGATTTTGAGTCCCAGGTTTTCCAACTCTGCATTGAAAAAATCATAGGCTTTAGCTGCGACCAGCTTATTGCGTCCCCCGGCAAGACAGGCCAGCATGGGGTTCAAAATGCGGGTCTTGGTATGTATCGGGATACGCGCCCAGGGGCGCTGGGTAACATAGCGGAAAGCGGCGCGCATGGGGTGCCAAAGTCCTTGTGCATCGCGGACCTCCAGTACGCCCTCGCTGAAGCGGTAGGGTGGGTCGGGGGCTGCATCAAAACAAGGGGTAAAAAAAACGGGTTCTCCAAACACATCGGCTATGACGGCGGCATAGCCGGAAACCTCCATGAAGTTTTTGTCGTACAGTACGGCCAGCCCCCCGGGTACAGGCAGGCGTTTGCGTTGCAGATAGGGCAAAAAGGTGCGTTCGATCAAGCGGCGGTAGCTTCCCTGTTCCTGGTGGTCCTCGAGCAAGGGCATGGACTTTTGTCCCGAGGGGCAGGAGTTGTTTTCTATGATGACCATTTGCCGTCGGCCACCGGCGGAAGTGACGTTCAGCAGATCGGCACCGGCCCACAGAAAATGTTTGCAGGGATAATTCAATAAACCATGCAGCGCCTCCGGCTTTACCTTGGGGTGGAGATGGCAATAGCGGCTTACGATCCGCCCCATATCCAGGTTGAAGAAGAAGGACAGGGTAGTATGCAAGGTCGCGTGCTGTGCCTTGGGATACCAATGCCGTTGTGCTTCGAACTCCCCGGGTCGAACGAGGGTGGAAAAGGAGAGGGAGTCGGGGGAAGGTGATGCCATACCCATTTAGAAGATAGAGAGTTGGTTATGTTAGGCTTGTTGCCGAGTATAGCCCGTTGTCGCGGAACGGCCACAAGCTCTATGCCCTTTACCGGTCCAATCGGCTACATCTGACGGCGCAAATAAAAAGCATTTTGCACACCTTTAGCAAGTGGCAGGCATTAATTTTGCATTATGTTTTACCGTGGATTGGGTAAAAGGCAGGGCATCCCACCGAGAGTACCTATTGCCGGAGCTACGTTAGTTCGTCTTCATTCTGCAAGAGCCAGTGCTTAGGGTTGTTGTACTTGGGTTTCTCCAGAGCCATCATCTTCTTGCGCTTGAGCTTGGTGTCGGCGTTGGCTTGGTCATTTCCTACCAGATGGTCTTTCCTTTTGGGTTCTTTTTTCTTTTTCAGCATGGTGCAGCCATTTATGCACAGATCGTTCAGGATTTGGCGTTCGCCAATTTTTGATAATCCGTTTAAAAAGGACAATTTACTTTTTACTTACAAAATATGACAGCGTTGAAAAAGGGTTTTTCCTGCATCCGGATGCAGATACCCCAGAGCAAAAATGCAAAGCATTTTTGAATTGAAAAAACTTTTTTTAATCCTTTTTATTCTTCTTTTCCTACTGCAAACCAATAATTAAGCGGAAAACGCCCCAAAAACGCTCCCAGGCCAATTAATCTTCGCCTTCTTCCTCGTCGAGGGTTGCCGTGCGCACAAACGCTGCGCGCCGGGGAGGGGGCATTACGGATTGCTCGCCCCGCACCGTCTTCCAGATGATTTCGTTGAGCAATAAGTCGGGGGCCTGGTCTTCGCGGTCGAGGTTTATGGCATAAGATAGCTTGGAAAGCCTCGTGTGGTGGGCATTGCGGGTGTCGAGGTCCACTCTTGCAGGCCTTGCGGTAAAAGGCTTTGTATCGGGGATTTTGCTAAAACAGGCATACATGGGCCTTGCAGCGGCATCATATTGGCTCATAGGCGGCAAGCCCAGGATGAGCTCGATGGTACGCAGTACGGAAGCGGTAGAATACATCGTATGTTCGACGTGCTTGCGCTTGGTATAAGGGCTGATGACCAAAGCGGGGGAGCGGTGGGCATCTATGTGGTCGGAGCCATTTTGCGCATCGTCTTCCAGCACGAAAATGGCGGTTTCTTTCCAGATGGGGCTTTTAGAAAGGTGTTCGACAAACAGACCTACCGCCTGGTCGTTGTCTGCCACCATGGCGATGGGCGTCAATGCCCCACCCCTCGCCCCGGCCGTGTGGTCGTTGCCAAAGCGGACGATGTTGAGTCGGGGCACCTGGCCAGCGGCGAGGAGCGAATCGAAGTCGGCGCGCCATTGCTCGAAGCGATACACATCGCGTATCGAAAGGTTATAGCCGGGGAAGCGGGGACTGGCATGCCCCTTGAGGGATTCTACTGCTGTCTTGTCGAGGTTGGCAAACTCCCCATAGGTCCGGTAGGAGATTCCCGCCCGCTGCGCCTGATCCCAGAGGAAGCCTTTGCGGGGATATGCGATTTTTTTGCTGCCCTCATAATCGTATGTACCGCCTCGGCCCCCGTAATTGGTGGGCCAGGTTTTTTCTACATAGTCGTTTGCGTAGGCGCCGGTTGACCAGTTGTGGCCGTCGGCACTGACTTCTGCATCCACATAAAAGTTATCGAGGAGCACAAATTCCCGGGCTAATGCGTGTTTGTTGGGCGTGACGCTGTCGGGGAATATGCAGAGGGAGGGGTCGCCGTTGCCCTCCGGGATATCGCCGAACACCTGGTCGTAGGTGCGGTTTTCTTTGATGACGTAAAATACATATTGGATGGGCGAGGGCTTTCCGACCTCCATGGGAATTGGGTTTCCGGGCTCGCCATAGGTGCGCAGTTCGCGCTCTTTGGAATAGGGGGTGTTTTCGTATGTCAAGCGGGTGAGGCGGGCCAGGTCATAGGCGGTGGGTATGCGGAACATGGACAGGGAGCCCTTGAACAATGCTGCGATATAGTCTGGCCCGTTGCCGCCGGGTTTGAGTGGGTTAGGCCCCTTGGCGTTGGATGCAGAACCCGTATTGCCCTTGCCGTTGGCTACATACACCATACCGCCGGATATCCGTACGGAAGTGGGGTACCAGCCGGTGGGGATAAAGCCCTGGGAGGCTGCTTTTCCCTTTTTGCCGACATCGAAAACGGCGAGGCAGTTGTTGTCGGCATTGGCTACGTAGAGCGTCCGACCGTCGGGGCTTAGAGTTAAGGAGTTGGCTGTGCTGCCGGTGGGCGCATCGGGGTATAGCGATGTGGTGATGGTTTCGATGACCCGCAGCGATTCGAGATCCACAACGGATACGGCATTATCGTCGGCACAGGCGATATAGAGCAGATTTCCGCCCGGGCTGAGGGCCATTTCATTGGGGTGCATACCTACGGGGACGGTAGCGGTGATGCGTTGCGCGGCGAGGTCGTAGACCGCGAGGGAGGCACCGCCCCATATCGAAATAAAGAGTTGTTTTTGGTCTTTTGACAGCACGCAGGCGTAGGCTTGGGCGGGGAGATCAACGCGGCGAACCAGGCTTTTTTTGTCGAGGTCTACGACGAAAAGACCTGGTTTGCCGTCTTTGCTCACGGTATAAAGCATTTTCCCCATGGTGTCCACGGCGATGCCTGCGGGGCAGATAGTGTCTTTAGGCCAGGCGCGCCCCAAGGGTATGGAGTCGCGGAAGGTCAGGTGTTCGGAGGTGTAATCGTACACGCGCACGCAGTTGTCGTAGCCGCCCGAGCTAAAGAGTTGCTTGCCGTCCGGGTGCCAGGCCAGGCCGTACCAGGCTTTCGGCACCGTGATTTCTTCGATGACTTTTTTATGTTCCAGGTCGAGGAGGGTCAGGCTGTGTTTGCTTTGGCCGTTGTTGGTGGCTATAGCGCGCTTCCCATCTGGTGCTATGAGGAGCTGTAGGGGAAAGTCGCCCAGGGGCAGATGGTCGCCCGTTGGAGTGAGAGCCCACCCGTTGGGCAGGGTGAGGCGCTGTACAGCTTCCTCTTTTGCAGGATCTGTTTTGGCCATCTGCTGGTCACAGGAGTAAAAAAGTACGGCAAGGGCCAGCAGGGAGAGTACATGGGTGCGAAGCATACGATATGTGTTTGTGTACAAAAATAGCGTATTACCTCGACATGTCGGATGGTTCAGGCTGGAATAAACTGCTCCGACCCGAACGTGCGCTAAGGCCGCTGTAACAGCAAGGCTTTGCTGGACGTTGCGGCGAGGATTTTCCTGCCCTGGATACCGAGGGCGATATACTCTACGGGCAACTCCAAGGCTACGGGTGCTTCGAGGGGATTTCCTGAATAGATAAAAAAAGCTCCATTTTGCCGCAAAAGGAGCGTTTGGTCGGGCAGGGGCTGCAAGAAGTCAACCCCGGTGAGGGGGGTGGCAAACCGATATTGGCCCAACCGGTCGAAGTGCCAGATACCAGTAGCCGGGTCGGTGAGGTAAACCCCATTGGCGTTGGCCACGAGCATGGTGGGTTCCCGGGGGGGAGCTTGGTTGAGGCTGAGATCCTGGCTGGCACCGGTGCGCCGGCCTTGTGCATCTATTCGGAAAAGGGTGTGCAGATAGCGGTCATAGACCCATACGAGGTTATCCCTGCCCAATGCGGCCGCTGCCGGCTGCGGGAATGCGTCTGCCGGTAACCGGATACTGTGGTAGGGGGTCAATGCGCGATCGAGAAAGACGAGGGTTTGGTAGTCCGGGTACCAAAGCATGGGTTGAAGGGGGTCGCTGAGATCCACACGCGCCAGTTGCCCCAGTTCGCGGCGGGAGAATACGGCTTTCAACTGACCGGATTCGTCGTATTTGCGGAGCTCCCCGTTCGTCAGGACGAGGTAGGCCTGCCCGATTCTATCGAGTGTGGCAGCGGCGATAGGGGCTTCAACCTGCCAGAGGGTGTCGCCTTGCCAAAGGGTCTGTGCGCGGAGCGCAAGAGCCGCGATGAACCATCCTGCCAGGCATAGCCTAAAGCGTAGTGCCATATATTTTACCGTCCGGATTTTCAAAAAATTCGAGCTGAAGGCGTGTTCCGTCGAATACAGCGTAGGAATTGTAGTGCATCCACTCCCCCAGGTTGATATAGCGGCTGGTCCCATTTTGAAGGACGTGGTCAATGGGCAGGTGTCGGTGGCCAAAGATAAAAAAATCAACAGCTGTCTCTTCGAGTTTATGGTTGCTATATGCGAGTAGCCATTCCTCTGATTCCCCAAGGAACTTTTTTTCGGAAGGGTTGACCATGCGGCTGCGACCGGATAAAAAGCGGGCCAGCCCTATTCCAAAATTGGGGTGTAGCCGTGCAAAGGCCCATTGACAAAGAGGATTCCGAAAAACGCGCTTCAGGATTTTGTACCCCTTGTCGCCCGGTCCAAGACCGTCGCCATGCCCTATGTAAAAGGTATAGCCGGCCATCTCGCGCACGATGGGCGCACGATAGACGGGTATGCCGAGCTCCTGCTCGAAATAGTCGAACATCCACATGTCGTGGTTGCCCGTGAAGACGTGTATCGGCAAGCCCGCATCGCGCAATTCGGCGAGCTTGCCCAGGAAGCGCACATAGCCGCGGGGCACGACGCTGCGGTACTCAAACCAGAAGTCGAATAAATCACCGACTAGAAAGAGTTCTGCGGCATCTCCCCGGATGTGGTCCAGCCAGCGCAGGAGCTGTGCCTCGCGCTGCCGACTGCTCAGCCGGGCATTGACGCCGAGGTGAAAGTCGGATGCAAAATATATTTTCTTACCTTCCATTTTCTTGTACTGATTAGACTTGTTGCGCGGGGTCAGCGAGGAGGAAAAAAGAGTCATTTTTTATCCACACGAAGGCTTTTTGAGGGAGTATAGCCTAGCTATATGACCACAAAAAGGCGCAGTGTGGGAAGAAAAGGGCCTTTTTGACCGCTCGATGATCCCCCTCGCAACCAGTCTATTATAAACGGCTCCCGGTGCGGCGTTGTATCTCTATGAGTTTGCTCTCTCGTAGAAAGACGTATTGCGCCGAAGTCTTTGCGATGACCCACCCGTAGAAGCCGTCGAGAAACCCGAGTTTGAAAAAGTATTCCTGTACAAATCGAAAAGCGGGCTTTCCCAACAGGCGCATCCATCCGCCTTTCTTTCCCCGCTCGTGAAAAGCCTTTGCCGCCAGCGTACTGAAGTGGTTGATCGTCTGGATACGGCCTGCAAGGTCCTCGTTGGTATAGTGCAAAAGGTCGCCTTTGAGATGCCCGACCCGCGCAGCGGCGAGCGGCACAAACTTGTCGTGGGGGTTGATGCCTTCGACCGCGTAGTGCCTTCGGTCAAAAAACCGCAGCTTTCGGTCGGGATACCAGCCCCCATGCCGTATCCAGCGCCCCCCCATGTTGCTGAGGCGGTTCATCCAGTAGCAGTCTTTATCGCCCCGGCTTTTCGCAGCGCGTATGGATTCCCGCAACTCGTCTGACAACGCTTCGTCGGCATCCAGCGATAAAATGAGGGAGTGGCTTGCCTGCTCTATGGCAAAACGCTTTTGCTCGATATAGCCTAGAAAGGGTTGCAGGATTATGCGTGCGCCTAATGCGGCAGCGATTTCCACCGTTTTATCGGCCGACAGGGAGTCCACGACGAGAATCTCATCGACTACCTCCCGCGCACTTTCTATGCAGCGGCGGATGTTGTGCTCTTCATTGTAGGTGATGACGACAAGCGATACCGGTCCCAGGGCAGATGTGTTTATGAAAGGCTCTCGAATGCTTGTACCGGCCGGCCATACGCGATGAAATCCGGATTGCGCAGGTTCGCTTTGTTGTAGAGGAGGGGCAGGGAAGAGCTGGCCTCCACCACCTGTCCTCCGGCTTCTTCGAGGATTACCTGGGCAGCGCCGGTGTCCCATTCCATCGTCGGTCCGAGGCGGGGGTAAATATGCGCTTCGCCCCGCGCCAGCAGCAGGAATTTTAGGGCGCTGCCCCGCGAAATGAGCTCGGGTTCCCGAAGTTTGCGGATAAACTCTTCTGTTTCGGGGCTCATGTGCGAACGGGAGCACACAATGCGCAATCGGGAATCGGATAATCTAAAATCGGAAGCGCTGCGGAGGGGCTGTACCTGCCCAGCCTGCTCCAAAAAAGCACCCATGCCTCGCCAAGCCCAATAGAGTTCCCCGTGTACCGGGATATAGACTACCCCCATTTCCAGTTCCTGACCTTTGACCAAAGCAATGTTGACGGTAAAATCTCCATTGCGTTTGATGAATTCCTTGGTGCCGTCTAAGGGGTCTACCAACCAGGTATAGGCGTAATTTTTGCGGGTTTCGTAGGGAATTTCCTTATTTTCTTCGGAAATAATGGGAAACCGGGGTTCTAAAGCTGCCAACCCGTCGCAGATGATGTGGTTGGAAGCCTGGTCGGCAGCGGTCAGAGGCGAGGCATCGTCTTTTTGGACTACCCCGAAATCGCTGCTCCCGTAAATATCCAGGATGGCCGCTCCAGCGGCTTTTGCCAGGGCTTTTACTGCTTCGAGTATGCCGTTCTTATCCATTTTTTACATATTTGCAGTACAAATGTAAAAAAAAATATGGCAAAAATTCTTGTGACGGGCGGCTGTGGCTATATCGGCAGCCATACACTGGTAGATTTGATTCGCCAGGGGTTCGCCGTTGTTTCGGTGGATAACCTCAGCAATGCCACTGCCGATAGCCTGCTGGGCGTGGAGGCAATCACCGGTCAAAAGGTTCAGAATTACGCCACAGACCTGTGTGACCTGGAAGCGCTTCGCCTCATTTTTCGGGAACACGCAGATATCAGCGGCGTCATTCATTTTGCCGCGCTCAAACTCGTCGGGGAATCCGTTGAACAGCCCCTGCGCTACTATCGCAACAACCTGCAAGGGCTGCTAAACCTCGTTCAAGTTATGGAAGAAGCAGGGGTGGGACAGCTCATTTTTTCTTCGTCCTGCTCTGTGTATGGAAATACCGACGCCCTGCCGGTGACGGAAGAAACGCCGCGCCAGGAGGCAGAATCGCCATACGCACGTACCAAACAGATGGGGGAGGATATCCTCCAGGACTATGCCCGCGTACAGTCGAATGCCAACGTCGTCCTGCTGCGCTATTTCAACCCCGCTGGCGCACACGACAGCGCACTCATCGGCGAAGATCCCAGCAACCCGGCCAGCAACCTGGTGCCGGTCATCATGGAGACCGCCGCCGGAAAGCGCCCGGAATTAGTCGTTTTTGGCACCGACTACCCCACCCGCGACGGTAGCAATATCCGCGATTATATCCACGTGATGGACTTGGCAAATGCACACACGAAGGCTATACAATACCTCCTCGCCGGGCAAAACCCCACGCGTTGTGAAATCTTTAACCTCGGTATCGGGCAGGGGGTCTCCGTACTGGAGGCTATCCGCGCCTTTGAAGAAACGACCGGAAAAAAACTCAACTACCGCATCGGCCCCCGCCGCTCAGGCGATGTGGTCGCGATCTACGCCAACTTCGATAAAGCAGCCCAATACCTCGGCTGGACCCCAAAACGGGATATTGCCGACATCATGCGCAGTGCCTGGGCCTGGGAGCAAAAAAAAGGCCTGCCCCGTTGATACAAAAGCGGTAATTTTGAATCGTCTTCTTCCACCCTAAATCGACCTCTCATGAGCGAAATCGAAAAGGCCGTGCAAAACGGCACCAATACCTTCAAAAAGCGCGCCAAGCGCTGGGCCCTCTACCTCCTCCTCGCCCTGCTTGCTGCTGCCGGCGGCTACCTGCTGGTGTGCAACTACACCTACAGCGAGGGAACCCGCATCGGGTACGTCATGAAAATCAGCAAAAAAGGAATGCTGTTCAAAACGTTCGAAGGTACCCTCAATCTGGCCACCCGCAACGACCTGGCCGTCAAAACCTGGGACTTTTCAGCGGTCAACCGCAAAGTCTATACGCAAATCGCCGATAGCGAAGGCCGCCGGGTGAAGTTGTACTACAAGCAAAAACTCAAAGTCATGCCCTGGCAGGGCGATACCCCTTATTTGGTCTATCAGGTGCAGGCTGTCAAGGAGTAGCAAGAGGCTCGCAATAAGCCTATTTAGCGAATTTTCGCAAATTTTTATACACGCCTATTTACATGAACGCGAATATGTAGTAAGTTTGTAGCGAAAATTCGCTAATTGTTTACGTCATATTCACCACAGCCATGGAAGCAGCAACCATGATTTCAACAGCGCTCGGCGGGGGCGAGTTCCTGATCCGCAAATCCCAGCCGGAAGACCTATTTGTGCCGGAAGAAACGACGGAAGAACAGCAGATGATACGCGAGACCGTCAGGGGGTTCGTGCAAAGCGAAGTGCTTCCTGTACTGGACCGCATCGAAAAACAAGAACCCGGCCTGACCCCGGGCCTCCTGCAAAAAGCTGCTGAACTGGGTCTGCTCGGCGCCCACATGCCGGAACAATACGGGGGCCTGGCCCTCGATAACAATTCCAATACCTTCATCTCGGAAGAATTCGGAGGTTCCGGCCCCTTCTCGGTCTCTTTTGCCGCCCATACGGGCATCGGTATGTTGCCTATCCTGTATTACGGCACCGAACAGCAAAAGGAAAAGTACCTGCCCGGGCTGATTTCAGGGGAATTGAAGGCTTCTTACTGTCTGACGGAACCGGGCTCAGGCTCGGACGCACTGGCCGCTAAAACACGCGCCGACTTGAGTGCCGACGGTACACAGTACGTGCTCAACGGACAAAAAATGTGGATCACCAATTCCGGCTTTGCAGATCTGTTCATCGTGTTTGCAAAAATCGGAGGGGAAAAGTTCACGGGTTTCATCGTAGAGCGCAACACGCAGGGCTTGAGCTTCGGCGCAGAGGAAAACAAACTGGGCATCAAAGGCTCCTCGACCCGGCAGATGTTTTTTGAGAATGTATCTATTCCCACAGACAACGTCCTTGGGGAAATCGGGAAAGGGCATCTCATCGCTTTCAACATCCTGAACGTAGGGCGCTTCAAACTGGCCGCCGGGGTGCTGGGAGGGGCGAAAAAGTGCTGCACGCTCTCTGTGCAGTACGCCAATGAACGCGTACAGTTCAAACAGCCTATCTCCTCCTTCGGTGCCATCCAGCATAAATTAGCCGAACAGGCCATCCGGCTCTACGCTGTGGAGAGCGCGATCTACCGCGCATCCAACTTACTGGAAGTGAAACAGAAAGAGGCACAAGCCGCGGGTTCCGACTACGCTACGGCCAAGCAAATCGCCGCCGAGGAATACGCCATAGAATGCGCCATCTTGAAAGTCGCCGGCTCCGAGGTGCTGGATTATGTCGTGGACGAAATGGTACAAATTTACGGCGGGATGGGCTACTCGGAGGAGGCACCAGCCGCCCGTGCCTATCGCGATGCCCGCATCAACCGCATCTTTGAGGGCACAAACGAAATCAACCGCCTGCTTTCCGTGGACATGCTCTTCAAACGCGCAATGAAAGGGGAACTGGATATCGTGGGTCCGGCCTGGGCCGTGCAGAAAGAACTGGCCTCCATGCCTTCGATGGAAACAGTCAGCGGACCATTTGGTGAGGAACACAAAGCGGTCGAGGACTTCAAAAAAATAGGCTTGATGTGCGCCGGGGCAGCTGCCAAAATGCAGATGGACGGCAAACTCAACCTCAAAGACGAACAGGAAATCCTCATGAATCTGGCCGATATCCTCCTCGAAATCTTCGTGGCAGAATCGCTATTGCTGCGTGTCGAAAAGTGCGCGTCCCGCCAAATCGGCCCGAAAGAGGATATTCTGGAGGCTATCCTGCACACTCATTTCCACGATGCCGGCCAACGTATCCAGCGGCATGCCACCGACGCCCTGGCCTCTTTTGCCGAGGGCGATCTGCTGCGTACCTTCCTCATGGGGCTGAAGCGTTTCTCGAAATATCCCGTCCGCAATGTCAAAGCTATGCGGCGCCGGGTTGCCGCCGAACTGATCCGGAAAAACGAGTACTGCTTCTAAGGGATAGACTTGCGGCAAGGGAGCCAGACAGGGGCGAAAAAGGAGTCAAAAAGACCCTTTTTCGCCCACCCTGTGCCTTTATTCGGTGCTATACTCCTTCAGAAAGCTCCCAGTGGTAGCGACGGGGCTTTCACAAACTTCCCCCCAAGCAATCCACCACGGATTTCAGCAGTACAAACATAGGCTCCCGGCCTTCCCGGCTTATAGCCAATTCTGCGTCCTCTGCGTCTTCGTCCTCCGGTTCTGAGAGCATATCTTCGAGGAAAGCAAGGAGGTCTTCCTGTGCAGAGTGTGCAAAGAACACGTCGAGCCGCTCCCGGAAGCGTTTTGCCGGAGTTCCCTCGAGGAGTTCCCAATTTTTTTCCTCGGCTTCCGACAATGCCTCAGGGGAAATGACGGGCTGTTTTCCATGGACGGTATCCCACGCCTTCCAGATGACGAGCAAGAGGTAGATAAGATACTCCCGTTCCGGCTGTGTAAACGCCGATTCAGATTCTTCCCCTGCGATAAAGGGAAGCAAAGCCGGTTGAGCGGCCCCCATAGTGTTGAGCAGGGCTTCTGCTTTTTCAGGGGATCCACCGATCTGCAGGGCGCAATCTTCGATGATGTGTTCAGGTACGAAGGCCATGGTGTTGTTATTGTCTTTGGGGGGTTAAGGTCACTTCGATGCGCTGGCTTCCCGTTTGGTTTTCACTGCTCTCCGAGGGAGAGGGGGGGACTTCTTTTCCCCGGCCACGAACGGAAACACGGGCGGCGGGCACCCCTGCCTGGTACAGAAGAAACCCCTCGATACAGGCGGCGCGGTCGCGGGTCAGCTCCTGGGCAAATATATAGGAGCAAGAGCCCTGGGTATAGACATCTATTTGCGCATGAAGATCCGGGTTTTCCAATAAAAAATCCGCCAGGCGCTGAAGTTCTGCCAGGGAGGATTCGGGTATTTCCGCTTCGTTTGAGCGGAACGAGACGTTGGCGAGCTGAAAGCGCAGGGGGAGTCCTGCGGGATAAAGCCAGAGGTCGAACCGGGCATGTTGTTTCCCATCTACTACCAGAGTATCCTCTTGTACCGCAGGAGGATTGTGCGGAGGCAAACTGCGTTTCCGATAACTTTTTTCGACCTGCATCTGCTTTTGAATCAACTGGTCCAGAAAAGCCTGCTGCGTTTCCAGGCGCTTTTGGTAGATGCGCTGCAACACATCGTACTCGAGGAAAGCCCGTACGGGGTTTACCAGGCGTGCGCGCATGGCGGACTCCACACTTTGCGAGAGGCAGCGTTGAAGGGTATCTGCGAAGGATTCCTGCCAGGGCTGTCGAAGGGGGGCATACACCAGGTGGTCTGGTGTACTCAACAAGTCGGAGCGGCCGGCGCTCTGTTTTTCGCGCACAATTTGTTGAACCACCTCTTGAAAGTCGTTGAGTTCCGTCTCTGGGAAGGAGCCGCGCAGTGCGATGATGGTTTTGGGGAAAATCTCTTTTTCAAGGGTATTGATCAGGGAATCTTGTACGATGTGGGCGATATAGCCCTGCATATCGGCAACGAAGTCTTCGAAGCTCGAAGGGGCTACGTTCAGTAAGGAAGGCGGTGAGGAGAGGCTGGCGCCGGGATTTTGTTTTTCCTGTTCGTTTTTCCATTTGCGGCGCTCGTGCAGTTCTTTGATGCGGCCTTCGGCTGTTTGGGCAAAGGATTTTTCGCGCGGCGATTCGGCGAGATAAAACGAATCCCCTGGATCCACATCGCCCCGATCAACCGGTTCTGGTATGGCCCAGCCCTGGTAGTATTGTTCGCGCGTGGCGTCGTAGCTGCTGCGGAGATTTGGAGGGATGAGGTCTTTGGGCAACGCTCTGGAAGCGCGCAATCCAAAGCTGTCGGGCAGGGCCGCGATGCGCCGCAACTCTGCTGTGCGCAGCCCCTCCATTTCGGCGATGGAGCGGCCGAGGCTGTTCAATCTGCTTTGAACAGCCTGTATATCCTCTTCCCGCTGCCGGTAGGTCGGCTCGCGCCGAGCGATTTCCGCCAGGAAGTCCGATTCCTGGTCTTTTTGCTCCCCCGGGGTGCCGGAGGCTGACAGGTACTGAGCGATGGAAAAAAAATTGCTTTTTCGGGCAAAGACAAGGACGTCCTGCATCTGCGGGACCAGTAGGGAAAAACGCCCGGAGGCATCGGTTTGTATTCCGCAATACCGGGTACGAGCGGTACGGTGTTCGGCTATGGAAAAGCAAAGGCTGGCCGGAACGGGGGCTCCGCTTAGGGCCTGCCGCACTTGTCCCGTACAGAGCAACATGCGCTCGGGCTGGAGTTCGGGTCTCAAAATGGCCTCATATACAGCGGATTCTGTATCGCTTTCGACCGTGAAGTACAGGTTTTCCCCGGTTTCGGAAGTACAGGCTCCGGCTTCGTCCATTTCGGAGTTAATGGGGGTGCCGAGGTTGACAGGGTTGGACCACTGGGTCCAGGAATCGTCGAGTCGCTGGCAGACGTAGAGATCCTGGCCTCCTCTGCCCCCCGGTCGGTTGGATGAGAAGTACAAGGTTTTGTTGTCGGGTGCTAGATAGGCGCTGGTTTCCTGGAAAGGGCTATTGGGATGCCCCTCTAATCGCTTGGGCTGAGCCCAGAGGGTGGCGGTTTTGCGAATGGAAATGAACAGGTCGGTATCGCCCTCCGTCCCCGGAAGCGCAGCTGCCAGCAACAGGACGTCCTCCTGTCGGTTCACCTGCCAGTGCCGAACGGTTACGGCAAGGGTGTCCCACCCTTCGATATACATAGGTTCGGGCTGCTGCCAGGACCGGCCCTGGCGCTCGGCAAATCCGAGGGTGGAGGTATCGTCTCTGTCGCGGGTCCAAAGATAAAGCGTATTTCCGTCCAGACCGATGGCCATGGCTTGGTTGCTCCGTTCGTCGTTCAGGGGCAACCCGGCATGGATGGGGCGGGCCCAACGACTGCTATCCGACAGGTAGGACACCCAGATGTCGTCTTGGTTGGCTAAGCCGATATTGGCGGGATGACCACGGACGGTCATGTAGAGTGCACTCCCATCTGTGGATACCACGGGATGAAAAGCCGTTTGTCCTGCGGGGCTTATCCGCTGCCGGGTGGAAGCGTGAGCGACACCCATCTGACCGGACAGCAGGGCCGGGCAGCAAGCCAGGAGCATCAGGAGGGCGCCATATACCTTTGACATACAGGTTGATCTACTTTCCAAGGCAAAGATAGTGCAGAATTCGCAGAATGCAACGAGAGATAGCTTATGGGTAGGCGATTTCGACTTCCGGCGATGCGGGCCTCGCCTGGCAGGTGAGGATATAGCCGGATTCCACTTCATCGTCATCGAGGGCGTGGCAGACATCCATCTGTACCTTTCCTGAAACCACCTTGGCCATACAGGTCGAACAAGCCCCGGAGCAGCAAGAGTAGGGCGGGTTGAGGCGGTTCTCGATCAGGATGTCGAGGATGGTCTTTCCCATGGGCACATAGAGGTCGTGCGCCTGCCCCTTCAGGTGTACTTTGACCTGGGCTGCCTGTACGGCTGTAGAAGCAGGTTTTTTATCGGTTCCGTCGTTGGCAAAATACTCGGCCAGCACCCGGCTTTTCGGCACGCCATTTTTCTGTAGCACGTCGGTGACGGTTTCAATCAGGTTGCCCGGACCGCATACGAGGTACTGCGCTGTGTCGGCCTTATCGGGATACGTACCGAGAAAGTCCAGTATCAGGCGCTCGTTGATTCTGCCCGTCTTTCCCTCCCAGGAGCTCTGTCCCTTTGAAAACAGTCCGGCGAGCCCTTTTGGTTTTTCGCGTTCGGGTTGGCTCAGGGTATGCAGCACATGAAGCTGCCCTTCGTAGCGCGCTTCCAGATCGGCAAGGACCTCGCGGAACAGGATGCTTTGGGCATTGCGATTGCCGTACAACAGATAGACCGTGCTCTTGGGCTCTTCCTCAAGAATGGTTTTGAGGATAGACAGGAGGGGGGTGATTCCGCTGCCGGCGGCAAACAAGTAGTACCTGGCCCGCTGTTCGGGGCGTAACACGGGGCTGAATCTCCCTTCCGGGGGCATGACCTCGAGTACCTGGCCGGCCTTTACCGACTGGTTGAGGTAGGTGGACACTCGTCCGTTCTTCACGCGCTTGACCGTTATGGCCAGATCGCTTTCCAGGGGGCTACTCGACATGGAGTAGGCCCTGCGCTCCTCTTTCCCGTTTATCAAAACGCGAAGGGTAAGGTACTGTCCTGCTTTGTACGAAAACGTTTCCCGCAGCGCCTGCGGGACGTCAAAAACCAGCGTGACGGCTTCCGATGTTTCGGAGCGGACTTCCCGCACGCTGAGCGGGTAAAATTCGTGTTGGCGATCCATATTTTCGAAATAATGCGCGAAGATACAACAGGATGGGCAGGATTTGTCGGGCTGGAGTTTTTTACCACGTTGAACGAATAAAAAGAGCTATCCCGAATACCAGCAAAGCTGCCCCGCTGACTCGGCGTAGCCAGAGGATATGTGCAGGCCGCATGAGGAGCCGGATTTGTTTGGCCAGGAAAACCTTGAGCAGATCGGTCAGTATGACGATGCCGATTATGCCGGTGAAAAAAAGTACTGCATCCCCTTTTTGGAGGTCTTCCCGCACGGCAATAGCGCTCACGAGCCCGAGCCAGAAAAAAATAGTAAAGGGGTTGACCGTATTGATTAGGAAGCCCTTCATCCACAGCGAAAAGTAGGAAGTCCCCCGGATAGCAGCGATGCGAAGCTCTTTATGTTGCAAGTGCTTACTTTTGGGTATCGAAAAAAGGGAAATTAGCCCGAAAGTAGCCAGGAGTAGGCTTCCTGCGATGCCGATATTGCGGGTGTAGGCAGCCGATTGCGAGATGGCCACCAGGTAAGAAAGGCCCCCGTATGCAGCAAAGGCGTAGAGGCAGTCGCTGACCCATATCCCGAAGCCCACCATAGCCCCGGCGCGAAAGCCTTCCTCCACCCCTGTCTGGATGAGGGTGAAAAACAAGGGGCCTACCATGAGTGCCAACAAGACCCCGACCTTTATACCTTCGAGCAGGAACGACATGGTCGGGTTTTATTGGTTTGGGTAGTTTTGGGCTACGAAGGCCTCCCACTCCCGAAAGTTTTCATGCCGCATCACGCGGGGGAACTTGTTTTGCCCTCCCATTTTACCTTGGATTTCGTGCCATTTGTAAAACAGGGATACCGGGATAACTTCCACTTCTACCCGGTTGAGCACTGTGGCCCGTTCGATGCGGTAGTCGTCGTTGACCTCCTTGAGCCGCTGGTCGAGTAGGGGCAGGATTTGTGTTGGGGATACAAGCGGGTCGGCACCAACATACCATTTGTGGCCAAAAAAAGAACCGGATCGGATGGGCGAAACGGTAAATTCGGGGATGCTGGTATTCAACTGTTCCTCGACGTGCTGAATACCCTGGTTCATATTGTCCACCGACAGGTGTTCGCCACAGATGCTGAGGTAGTGTTTGGTGCGTCCGCTGATGATGATTTCGTTCTGCTGCAAATCGGTGAAGCGCACGGTATCGCCGATGAGGTATCGCCAGGCTCCGGAGCAGGTGCTGAGCACCAGGGCATAATCTATGTTGGGCTCTACTTCGTGGATGAGCAGGGGCTTAGGGCTGCCGATCAGGTTTCCTTCTTCATCGAAGTGGTTGCTGTTGAACGGTATGAATTCGTAGAAGATACCCCCTTGCAGCAACATTTTCATAGCGCGCGTTTCGGGCCTGGCCTGGAAGCCTATGAAGCCCTCGGAGGCGAGATAGGAATCCATATAGACGAGGGGCTGTGCCGTGAGCCGTTCGAATCCTTTTTTATAGGGTTCGAAATGGACGCCGCCGTGTACAAAAACCTTTAGGTTGGGCCATATATCGTGTATGGTTTCCACTTGATGTGCGTCGAGAATGCGTTCGATCATCAGTTGGAGCCAGGAGGGGATGCCTACCAGGAAGCCGATGTCCCAATCGGCCGCTTTTTTGACGATTTCGGCGATGCGTTCGTCGTAGCTGCGGAGCCTGGAGATTTTAGCGCCCGGTTTGTAGTAGGGCCTGAGCCAGAACGGCTGCTTGCTGGCGTTGATACCACTTAGGTCGCCGACGAAGTGATCGCCTTCGTCGGTGAGGTCGGTCGAGCCCCCGAGCATCATCATGCCTTTAGTGAACAGTTGGGGGTCAATGGGGAATCGGGTGAGTGCGAAAAACATCTTCACCGCCCCCCGCCGCATGACGCGCTGCATATCGTCGCTTACGGGAATATGCTTGCTGGAAGCCCCGGAGGTGCCGGAACTCAAGGCAAAGTACTTAATGCGGCCCGGCCAGGACACATTTTCCACGTCGTTGAGCGACATGTGCCACCAGCGCTCGTACATGCTGGTATAGTCAAAGAGCGGAACCGTCTCCTGAAAAGCCTGATCGGGGCGGTCGGCGCGCAGGATATCTTTAAAATCGTAGTACTGCCCGAAGGACGTGGAATCCGCCTTGCGCAGCAGCCGATGCAGGGTGTTGCGCTGATGTTGGATAGGCGAGGTTTGTAAAAGCCTGTTTTCCAGCTTTATGTTTAGCGTTGAACTGCGCTTTATCAGCGTGTCGAAAAATGGCATGGCATTAAATTTTCTGGTCGAGAGGCGAAAAAACAAAAGTCCCTGCTGTGAAAACAGCTCAAACAGAGCCAAGGTTCGCGAGGGAATCTTTTAGCGCCAACGACCTTTGGGGTCGGGGCAACGAAGGGAACCGAAATAGCGCACAATGCCCGCCTGCAGGAACAGATAGCGGTCGTTTTCCTTGCCATTGCCTCGTTGACTGCCCTCCTCTCCGATTTGACTGCCCGGCACGGGGGGAAGCTCTATGGAACGATCAGAGAGGGCGACGGCGATGTTCCCGCGCTGTCGGGCGAGGTCGCGCATGTCGGGATATACCGTGCTCACATCGTCGAGGTAATCGGTTGAAGCGTTGCGGGCAGCAACCTCTATATTGATGCTCCACTCGCTGTTGATATCCATTTTGAAACCACCTCCAAAAGAGAAGGCAGGCTGCACGGCATAGTACTCTTCGCCTTTGAACTGCCCTTCGGTGCCGAGGGGGCGCAGTTCGACCCATTTGTTTTGGTAATAGGCCATGGGGTTAAAGGAGAACACCGAAATGCCGGCGAAGACGTAGGGCGTGAAAAATTCTGTCCTGCTCCCATGAAAGTAAGGCAGGAAATTGAACTCTACATTTGCACTGCCGTCGAGGATGGGGGAGCGGAAACTGAGGTTGCGGGAGCGCTCAAAGATGTTTTTGGATAACGCATCGTCGCCTTCGATATGACCGTATGCCGCTGCCATTTTAAAGCAGAGGCGTTCGTTGAAATTGTAGCGGGCCAGCACACTTCCCGCCGCATTCGGCAGCCCGAGGTAGTAGTTGGTATTCAGGTCGCCGAAGTAATACGCTACCCCCCCCATGACGCCCGCCTCCCACCCTTTTTGGGCGTTCAAGCTCCCCAAGATAAAGACCAATGGCCAGAAAGCGAGTTTTTTCACAATAGTACAACTTGACAATTTGCAGGTGAGGTAGCCTCATCCGCCTTTAACGACAAAGGAAGTCTAAATGGTATATGCCACCTTACGCTCTTAATCCCTGGCCAACAAGCCGGCCTGGGCGGAAACCTCCAGCATGCGGTCAATACACACCCTGCCTTCCCGGATGACCCATTCCGGAAGCGTGATTTCAGGGAGTTCGTACTTCATGCAGAGGTATAGCTTCTCGAGGGTGTTGAGCCGCATGTGGGGGCACTCGTTGCAGGCACAGGAATTGTCGGGGGGTGCCGGGATGAAGGTCTTCTCCGGGCAGGCCTTCTCCATCTGGTGGATGATGCCGGATTCCGTGGCTACGATGAACTCCTGCTCGGGGCTATGGATGGCAAATTGGAGCAGTCCGGTCGTAGAACCTATAAAAGCTGCCTTTTGCAGTACTTCCTCCCGGCACTCGGGGTGGGCGATCAGCAGGGCCCGGGGATGCCGGGCCATGAGCCGCGTAATTTTTTCCAAAGAAAAAATTTCGTGTACCATACAGGAGCCGTTCCAAAGCACCATGTCCCGGCCTGTTTTTTTGATCAAATAAGCCCCCAGGTTTTTGTCGGGGGCAAACAGGATGGGCTTGTCGGCGGGAATACTGTTTATGATATGGACGGCGTTGGTGGAAGTACAGCAAATATCCGTCATGGTCTTGAGCTCCGCTGAACAGTTGACATAGCTGACGACCACATGGTCGGGGTACTTCTCTTTGAACTTGCGGAACAATGGCGCCGGTGCGGAATCCGCCAGCGAACAGCCCGCCTTGAGGTCGGGGAGCAGTACTTTTTTCTGAGGAGAGAGCATCTTTGCCGTCTCTGCCATAAAGTGTACTCCGGCAAAGACAATGATATCCGCTTCTGTTTTTGCTGCCCGCCGGGAGAGCTCCAGGCTATCTCCTATGAAATCGGCGATATCCTGGATTTCTGCCTCCTGGTAGTAGTGGGCGAGGATGACGGCGTTCTTTTCCCGCTTTATGCGGCGTATTTCTTCGTATAAGTCCAGCTCCGGGTCAATCGCGAGATCGAGGAAACCTCTTTTTTCCAGATCTTGCGCAGCAGATGCAAAGGTGGTCGTCATAGTGGTTTTATTTACAATGGACAAAAAGAGGACAGCTCATAAAAGCAATTCCCCACCTGCTTCTCTAACGATTTTTTTGTTAAAATGTTTCCTTAGTTTGAAATCAAAACTAACAGGGGCGCGGGTTTGTTTCAGGGAACTTGGAGCAGGAACACCACCGGGCGCTTTTGCAAATCGGGCAGTTCCTTTAGTATCTTCCACTGCGCCACGGGCAGGGTGCGCACCAATTGAGTGGGTAGCGTGAGGTCAGCGGCTACTGTGAGCAGTGTGCTGGGCGACAGGGCATGGAGGAGGGCTTCCAGCATCCATGCGCTGCGGTAGGGTGTCTCGATGAATATCTGGGTGCTTTTATCCTGCGCCGAAAGCTGTTCCAGGCGTTTGATTTGTCGAACCAATTCTGGTTTCTTGGCCGGCAAATAGCCGTGGAAGCGGAACTGCTGCCCATTCATACCCGAGGCCATCAGGGCGAGGAGGATGGAGGAAGGGCCTACCAGGGGGATGACCGGTACGCCATATCGGTGGGCCAGCAAAACGAGTGCACTGCCGGGGTCGGCGACGCCCGGGCAGCCTGCCTCCGACATGAGTCCGGCGGGTCGGCCCGCCAATATTGGGGCGAGCAGTTCGTCCAGGGCCGTCACAGGGGTATGTTCGTTGAGTTCCCTGAACTCCAGTTCCTGAAGGGGACGCGGGAAGCGGATGCGTTTGAGGAACTGCCGGGCCGTTTTGCCGCGTTCGACGATGAAGTAGTCGAGCCCAAACGTCGTCTCGATGAGGGCTTCCGATATACCGGCGAGACTATCTTCCCCCAGCGGGGTCGGTATGAGGTATAAAATTCCGGGTTCGCGCATAATCTGTGGCACTTTTGGTATGGGCGGATAAACAGCGGGGTCAATCTTGCGGTGCCTTGGAACGTCGGTACAGGTAAAGTCTGGCACCCCGTTCTGTTTCCCCTAATGGCGTGCGCCGGTAGTTGCGCTCCAGAAACCGGTTCAGGCGCGGGCTATCGGTAGAGTCCTGCACAACGACGGCATGGGGCCCTGCGGCGATGATGCGGTCAATCTCCTGCTCCAGGTCTATTTGGAGGGCATAGCGGTGTGCCGGAGTCCAAATCAGTCCGCGATGGATGTAGGGGGTAGGACTTTTTTTATCGAGCAGATAGTATAAAATGGGGTGGTAGTTCGCGATGTAGAGCGTTTCCTCCGGCTTCAGCGTCGCTTGTAGTTCCCGGGCGACGCGAGCAGGGGCATCCGGGCGGTCTATGTAGTCTTTTTTTTGCAAAAACCAATTGGCCAGTACCAGCAATCCCAGCAAGGTGTACGCAGTTTTGGGGCGCAACAGGGCCCCGATAAAAGCGGGCTTTAGCGGGCGCGGCAGGGCGAAAAATTCCCCGGCCAGCATGCTTAGGGGCAAAAACAACTGAATAAAGTAATGCCCAAAAAATTTGCCCGGTAAATAAATGGGGATCAACACCGACAGCCCCCATATCCAGGCAAGCCGCCGCGTAGAGGCAGGGGTCTGCGGATGGCGCAGCGCCACGTAAAAAAAGTAGGTCACCGGCAAAAAGCGGAGGAGTGTGTCCACGGCGCTGATGAGATACTCCTCCCACCCCGCCGAAACCGGGTAGCGGCTGCTCGCTTCAAAGGCGTAAAAGAGAAAAGTGTCGGCATGGCCCATCGCGCGGTAGTGCGCATACGCCCCTGCAAACGGCAACAGAAAACCCAGTGCCAGAAAGGCCAGCGCACTGATTTTTCGAATGCTTTGCGGGGTATCCCACAGCAGGAAAACCCCCAGTGCAAGACCGTCAAAGCACACGACGGGTTTAATCAAAAAGCCAAAGCCCAGCAGCAGGCCGGAAGCGAAGTATCCGATGTGCCCGGGAAACGCCAGTGCCAGCCAAAAGGCCGCCGCGACGAAGGTGCCGAAAAACGTCTCGGTATTCGGACTCACCCCATAGAAGGTGAACAAAGAATTCAAAAACAAGTATATCAGCGCCGATGCCCAGGCTGCCCGGAACCCGCTGCCTAGTTTCCTCTTCGTTTCAAAGAGAAAAAAAGAGGTGAGGGCTATGAACAGCGCGGCAAAGAGGCGCATGGTGAAAATCGCTTTCCCGAAAAGGGTTTGCAGCAGCGCGTAGAGCCAGAATATCCCCGGCGGCTTGACGTCAATGGCATCTACCCAGTATATTGCCCCTTGGCGGACTGCGTCGGCGATGACGAGGTAAGTGGATTCGTCGTGGTCTATGACGGTTCGGAAAAAAGAAAGGATGCGCAGGGCCACCGCTATGCCTGACAGCACCGCAAAACGCAGAAGACGGCTGTGTTCGAGGAGGGACGTGACGCGCATGGGTTCAGGGGGTTGGTGCATTTTCGAATAGCCAGGTCAAAAAATGGGGCATAGCCTGCCCCCAGGTTTCCTGGTTGTGGCGCCCGCCCTCTACCTCGAAGTAGCGCAGGTCCCGTTCGGGCTGATAGCCTTTTTTCCACAGTTCCCAGATGAGGTCCTGGGTATCTTCTATAGCATCAATGATGCCGTTTTGGTTGCGGTCGCTGGTCTCATCTTCCGTGCCGGCCTCAAACCAGAACTTGAGCCCCGGCTTGTAGCTACCCTGGCGCACGAGGGCGTGCATGATGCGGTCGGTCTCCTCTACATAACCTTGATCCAGGTCGCGGGAGCGCCACCAGAAGGAGCCGGAGAACACCCCTACGCGGGAAAAGCAGTCGGGGTGGTGCCACACGAGATCCATCGCTGCCAGCCCGCCGAGCGAACAGCCGGCGACGTACTGGTGTGCAGCCCCTTCCCGGATGCGGTAGCTTCGCATCAGGTAGGTGCGCAGCTCTTCCCGTACAAAAGCGCTGTGCAGGGCTGCTTTAGCACCTCGCCCGGCAAAATCGGGCTGTTTTGCAGTGCCGTACACCATGTGGCGGTCGCGGGGTGCATGGATGCCGACACAGATGAAGGCCGGTATTTCCTTCGCAGAAATGAGGCGCTGCATGGTCGCCTCCAGGTCGAGCGCCGTAAAATCCTGCCCATCGTGGAAGTAGAGCAAAGGATAGGGCCGCTCCTCTCGGTAATACCCCGGGGGGAGCAGGATGCTGAGGCGGACCTGGCGCTGCAGATGCGCCGAAGGGATACTGGTTTCTATTCTGGTCAAGGAATACAAGCGTACGAAGTATTTTAGTGTTTGCCTGACCGGGCAGGTGCAAAAGTATGGGAATATTTTCCATTTAATGCGTACACTTGCAGAGAAAGGAGGCTG
>CAZSMU010000013.1:0-2335 GCA_964607915.1 uncultured Haliscomenobacter sp. | reverse complement strand
CTGATTATGGGCATGGGTATTTTCAAGATCCCCGCCTTGATTGCAGCGACCTCCGGGACGAAAACCATTTTCTTTGCTGCCCTGGCCCTCGGGGGGCTCATGGCCCTGATGGGGGCGCTCACCTACGCCGAAATCGGTGCCCGACTACCCGTGATGGGAGGCTACTACAAAATTTTTGCACATTGCTACCACCCCTCGGTGGGGTTCACGGTCAATGCGCTGATTCTGGTGAGCAATGCTGCTTCCCTGGCCATTGTAGCACTGGTCGGCTCGGATTTTGTAGGCGACCTCCTCTTTGGCAAGCCGGCGGGGCCGCTGTTCAATACCTTGGTAGCGTTTCTGGCCGTTGCCTTGTTCTATAGTGTCAATATGCTCGGGCTCAAAACCAGCAGTTGGGCGCAGAACGCGATGACGGTGGTGAAAATAGCATTGGTCGTACTGCTGATTTCCGCAGTCTTTTCAGGAGAAAAAGTGGCCCCGCATGGATATGAGGAGGGCGTCTTGTACGTCTATGACGGCAGCAACGGCCTGTTCCTGCTCATGGCCAGCCTCATCACGGTTTCGTTTATTTTTGGCGGCTACCAGCATACGATCAACTTTGGGAGCGAAATGGAGACGGGGCCCACGCTTCGGAAGGGCATTGTGTTTGGGCTGGGTATTATCCTGTTGCTCTACCTGTCCATCAACTACGCCTACACGGAAGTGGTCGGCTTCGAGGAGATGAAAAACGCATCCGCGCTCGGGGCGCTGCTCTGCGAAGCCTGGTTTGGCCCCGTAGGTGCCAAGGTATTTGACTTCATCATGTTTCTGTCGGTGATGTCTTACGTCAACATCCAATTGATGACGAATCCCCGCATGATGTTTGCCATGAGCGGCGACGGCGTGTTCCCGAAGTTGTTCTCCTGGCGCAGTCCGGGCAGTGGTGCGATGGTTCCCGGCTTGACGGTATTTGCCATAGCGACGATATTAGTGGTTTTTATAGGCCGCGGGGTGGACAAGATATTGGGGTTCACGATGTTTCTCGACAGTATCGGCATGTGTACGTCGGCGGCCACGATTTTCATTCTCCGAAAAAGAAGGGAAGGGGAAGCCTCCGTCCATGGCCAGCTCAAGCGGTTCACGCCTTTTTTTGCCGGCTTTTTCGTACTCGCGTATGCTTCTGTGGCGGTAGCCGTGGTGGTGAAAAGCCCTGCATCGGCAGCGCTGGGCATGGCGCTTTTACTCCTGTTCCTGGGAGCCTACTTTCTTTTTTACCACAAAAAAAAGACGGGCCGGAGGGAGGAACCATCTGTTTGAAGTATCAGGCTTAAAAAATCTTTGCCATGGATTTGGATATATCTTTTATAATCAACGAGTTTGCAGAAAACCGGGAGGACTACTTCAACGCGGTGGCACCTCCTATCGTACAGACCAGCAATTTCCGGGCGCGGAGTGTAGATGAGCTGGCCGGGCTTTTTGAAGACGAATACAGCGGCTACCTCTACAGCCGCGGGCTGAATCCTACGGTGGATATCCTGCGCAAGAAGCTGGCCGCTCTCGATGGGGCAGAGGATGCCCTGGTTTTCAACAGCGGTGCCGCTGCGATTTTTGCCGCTGTCCTGGCCAACGTGAAGTCAGGCGATCACATCATCAGTGTGCGGAATCCCTACACCTGGGCGCAGCGCACCTTTGATGTCATTCTACCCCGCTTTGGCGTAAGCACGACGTACGTGGACGGCCGCGATATGTCCCTCATCCGGGAGGCCCGGCGTCCCAACACCCGTCTGCTGTACCTGGAGAGTCCCTCCAGTTGGTCCTTTGAACTGCAGGACCTGCGCGCAGCCGCCCACTGGGCAAAAGAAAACGGCATCGTTACGATATGCGATAACAGCTATGCTACCCCGCTCTACCAAAGGCCTATCGGGATGGGCATAGATCTCGTGCTGCAAAGCGCGACCAAGTACATCGGGGGGCACAGCGATACGGTCGCGGGCGTATTGAGCGGCAGCCGCGCCCTGATCAAGAAGATTTTTGACAGCGAGTACCTCAATATCGGCAGCGGGATACAACCGTTCAATGCGTGGCTGCTCATTCGCGGCCTGCGTACCCTGCCCGCGCGCCTGGAGCGTTGTAGTCGCACCACCCGGGAGGTCGTCGCGTTTTTGAATGCCCATCCCCGCGTCGAGCGGGTGTTGTTCCCTCTGGACGACACCTTTCCCCAGGCCCACCTGGCCGCGCAGCAAATGGAAGGCGCCTGCGGCCTGTTCAGCTTTTATCTCCACGCATCGTCGCGGCGGGAAATTGCGGGCTTCTGCGAATCGCTAAAGCATATCTTCATGGCGGTGAGCTGGGGTGG
>CAZSMU010000012.1:439-47820 GCA_964607915.1 uncultured Haliscomenobacter sp. | reverse complement strand
CGAGCTGGGTTCAGAACGTCGCAAGACAGTTCGGTCCCTATCTGTTGCGGGCGTTGGAGTATTGAGGAGATCTGGCTCTAGTACGAGAGGACCGGGTTGGACGTACCGCTAGTGTACCAGTTGTACCGCCAGGTGCACCGCTGGGTAGCTAAGTACGGAAAGGATAAGCACTGAAAGCATCTAAGTGCGAAGCCAACTCCAAGATGAGTACTCCTGTGAGGGCCGTGGGAGATGACCACGTTGATAGGGCACAGGTGGAAGGGCAGTGATGTCTGGAGCTGAGTGCTACTAATTGCCCGAAGGCTTCCCAAAAACTTTGCAAAAGCAAAAAGTCGCGCGTTGTTGTAGAAGAAATAGCGAACCTCAATCCTCTCGCTTGTTTGTTGAAGGTATAGTATGTCTGATTACCGGGTTTGTCTAGGGAAAGGATAAAGAGAAGTTGGCGGCTATAGCGGGGAGGATCACCTCTTCCCATTCCGAACAGAGTCGTTAAGCTCCCCAGCGCCGATGGTACTGCCTTTAGGTGGGAGAGTAGGTCGCCGCCAACGCAAAATACACAGAACAGCCTCGGGTGAAGCATCGCCCGGGGCTGTCTGTTTTTATGAAGTACCAATCATCTCCGCTCCATACTGGAACGTTTCAGTATTCTCGTAAACTTTCGCTTCATGCAATCGCTTCCCTTTAAGCAGATACTCCTACTGGAGTTGTTGTGGTGGGCTTTAACGGGGCTCTTCACCCTATTGGTGACACTGCCTATCCTGCTTTCGCCTATCTACTTTCCCTTCTGGACGAACAACATCCTTTTTGTTCTGACCTTTGTAACTACTACTCGATATCTCTTTCTGCTTCGGTTCACCTGGATGGCGTACTTGATTCGTATTAAAGTCGTCCTCTTTTTTCTCGCTATCCCGTTTGTTTTTTTCCTGATTCAGGAAGTACACGCCTTTCAGGTTTTCCTGGACGAACGAGGTATGGAGGTAATCGTAGGGGAACTGCCATTGGAACGCCAGGATTCTATGATGGCTTACATACGGAGCGAATATCTGCTCTTTGGCATAGGGGCAATCGTCGGATCCGTCGTACTCCCCTTCCGTCTGCTGCAGTCTGTTTGGTTGCTGTACAACCGAAAAGACCGCGTCTGAAATATCCCAGCTTATTGCGAAGGTTATTCCTGCCGGCGGGCATCATACTCTTCTTCGGGAAGGTCATAAATTTGGATGGTATCCTCCGGAGTATCCGATATACTGTCGAACTCATCCATCATGTCAATAGTGTAGTCCCAAAAATCTTGTATGACAGGCTTGAGCTTCGAAAACCCGTTAAATACCATCCCAGGGTACTCTTTCAGAAATGGATAGGTGCGGGAATCTACGATAAGTTGAGAATTTTCCGGGCTGCGCATCACCTGAACGACAAACCAAAGCGCGAGGCTATATAGAAATACCAAACTCGCAGCCATAAATACCCCTCCCAGAATCTGATTGATGAAGTTTACGTTGGCCGTCTCTAGAATGCCTTCGAGCCCTTTCCCAACAATCCGCAAAACCGTCATAGTGAGCAAAAAGGTGAGGATTAAACCTGCTACAAACATGAGCGGGCTTTGCTCGTTGAATAACTCTTTGAGCAAATCTGTAGTCTTCGGTGCAAACCGAAGAGCCGCTATGATACCCACAATTATCGAAACGATAGAAATAATCGTCTTGATGATACCTCGGGAAAATCCAACGTAGAAACCATACACGGCAATCCCGACAAATAAAAGATCAATGGTCATATTTTTTTCTGTTTAGAAGAAACTCTGTGCAGAAAAAGGTGTCATTAAAGGGCTACTCCCCAATGCGACAGGAATTGTAGAAAAAGTGGTACTCCGAAACGATTGTACGCTATCCAGTTTGTCGGGGTTCTAAATACTTTTCATACAGAGCCTGTTCCAAGAACAAAGATGCGGCATTTTCGTCTGAACGCGCTACTTTTTCCGACAGAATGAACGCTGGAAACCGTATAATGAAAGTGCTTGGCACATAGTTGATGCGAAAATCTTATGTATCTTATGTGCGGATTTTCTAACTTTGTTCAAAAATAATAAAGTAGATATGAAAAATAACCCGGTTTTTGCCTTTCTGTTGGCTATAGCTTGCGCTATTTGCATCCCCCATGCCCACGCCCAGGATGCCCTGCCCCCCTCGTTTTTACTGGGGGAGGATGAAGCTGCTTACGAAAAACTTTGCGAAGCACACCCCAGAACTTTAATCGGCGTATCCAATAATGATATTGATGCTGCCCTCAAAAATTGGTTTGGGCTCGTCAAAAGTATAGAGACGTATGCAAATTCTGTCAATTTTAAAGTAGATGGATTGCGGGTATGGCTCCATATTTTTTGGAATACCGATGGCAAAATTGACCACATAGGCTTCTTCTTGATGCCCAACTCTCGCTTCTTCAAGGAAGAAGAACTCAAAGCTTTGTTGTCGGGCTTTATCAGACAGTATAAACCCGTTTTGAATAGCGACCGACCATTCTCACATTATACCTCGGCGAGTTTCCCCGTGCTGTCGGCCAAAAAATGACACATTACCCAACTGTATAAACACAAAGTACAATGATCAAAATCCTCGCCAATGACGGCATCCATCCAGATGGAAAAACGCTTCTTGAAGAAGCGGGTTATCAGGTAGATACCACTCGAATCCCACAAGACGAACTACTGTCCGTAATGGGTGATTACGATGTGCTGATTGTTCGCAGCGCCACAAAGGTGACCCGGGAAGTCATTGACGCAGGGCGAAACTTGAAAATCATCGCACGGGGGGGAGTGGGCCTCGATAATATCCATGTAGAACATGCGGAGAGCAAAGGTATCCTCGTGTTTAACACTCCAGCGGCATCTTCGCAATCTGTTGCCGAACTGGCCTTCGCGCACATGTTCTCCCTAGCCCGTTTCTTGTATGCCTCCAACCGGGAAATGCCCGTCAAAGGGGGAACAGACTACGACAAACTCAAAAAGATATACTCGGAGGGGATATCTCTGCGCGGTCGTACCCTCGGTATTATCGGTTTTGGCCGGATAGGTCAGGAAGTAGCCCGCATCGGTGTCGGCCTAGGTATGAAGATAATCGTATCAGACCCTATTGTAGATGAGGCAGATATTCAGCTAAAAACTTTCAACAGCGATAATGCCTGGATGAGCGTGCGCTTGGAAACCAGCGATCTCTCTGAATTGCTAACTAAATCAGACTTCATCACCCTGCATGTGCCGTTCAGCGGTGGTAAGCCTATTATCGGGCCAGAAGAGTTTGGAAGAATGAAGAAAGGAGTGTTTCTGATCAATACATCCAGAGGCGGTACAGTGGATGAACCTGCGCTCCTCGAAGCGCTGAAATCAGGTAAAGTGGCGGGCGCAGGCTTGGATGTATTCGATTTCGAACCCACCCCCCGACCCGAACTGCTCCAGCATCCCCGCATCTCCCTCACCCCGCACATCGGTGCCTCGACCTTCGAAGCACAGGCGAATATCGGCCTGGAACTCGCCGATAGAATACTCGCATTCTTCGGGGACGATAAGTAAAAAGTTTCACGGACTATGGTTATGCCTGCGCATGGCCATAGTCCGGCAATTTTTTGTAGGAAACCGCCACTGCCAATAGGAAAGGACCTTTGATAATCGGCAATTCTGCCTTTCATGCAGACATACAGTCTTCAAAAGCCTTTGAGGTAAGAATGGTTTTTTCGCCTAATTGATCTCCACCACAAGTCTATTTTATCATCTTCATGAAGGTTCCAATAAACCAGTTGGAATCCGATTTGACCAGCGCGTCGAGCGTGGCATCCGCTTTGGTGGAAAACAAGCGGATATCCTTGACCATTTTTGTGAATTGTTGGGTGGTTTCATCGTCACCTTGTATATCGGTGAGTTCGTCCAGGATTTTGATCATGGGTTCGAGCTCTCGTTTTTTTCGCTCGATGATGATTCGCTTTACTACTTCCCAGATGTCTTTTTCGGCTACAAAATAATCTTTCCGATCTCCCGGGCGCAGCTCCTTCATCACGAGGCCCCAATCCATTAATGCCCGGAGGTTTAGATTGACATTGCCCCTCGACATTTGCAGCGATTCCATGATATCGTCGGCAGTGAGCGGGTTTGAGGAAGCTAACAAAAGGGCGTGTATCTGAGCCATGGTACGGTTGATGCCCCAGCTGGTTGCCAACGCCCCCCAAGACTGTATAAACTTTTCCGTTCCTTCTGATACATTCATATACTTACTTTCCGGCAGCACATTCAAGGATAGGACACCTATTGGCCTTTTGAGATAAAGGGCAGTTTGACTACGCGGGCAGTCAGTTTTTTTCCACCTGCCGATACAAAAAGGGGAGTACCCGGTTCAGAAACGCGTATGGCTACATATCCCATTCCGATTGGGACGCCGAGCGATGGCGACATCGTACCGGAGGTAACCACACCGACAGCGTTGCCTTCGCCATCTTCAATGGGGTGGCCGTGCCGGGGAATGCGGCGGTCATCCAAAAGCAGGCCCACGAGTTTGCGGGAAGGACCCTCTGCCTTCTGACGTCTCAGGATTTGTATCGCAGTGAAATCAGGTTTGTCTAATTTGGTGATCCAGCCGAGTCCGGCTTCTATAGGAGAGGTGGAATCGTCTATGTCGTTGCCATACAAGCAATATCCCATCTCGAGCCGCAACGTATCCCGGGCACCCAGACCGGTGGGTTGTATGCCGAAGGGCGCACCGCTTTTGAACAGGGCATCCCAGAGCTCTGCCGCATGAGGAGCCTCGACGTAGAGCTCAAAACCACCCGCCCCGGTATATCCGGTAGCAGATACCAGGACGTTGGGGACACCGGCTACCGTACCTTTCTCAAAAGTATAGTATTTTAACCCGGCTAAATCAATGTGCGTGAGAGGCTGTAATACTGATATAGCTTTGGGGCCTTGCAAGGCAATCAACCCAGTTTGCTCGGAGATGTTGATGAGGCGGGTATCGAAAGTATTATGAGCTTGTATCCAGTTCCAGTCTTTTTCTATATTGGAAGCATTGACGACCAACATGAAAGCTTGTTCACCTGCAGCGCATTGGTCTTCGGGGAGCCGATACACGAGCAGATCATCAATAATACCCCCGGTTTCGTTTGGAAGACAGGAATACTGAATTTGCCCGATTTTTAGTTTAGAGGCGTCATTAGAGGTTACTTGCTGGACGAGGTCGAGTGCCTGTGGGCCTTTTATGACAAACTCGCCCATATGCGATACGTCGAATACCCCGACATTGGTGCGGATATTGGCGTGTTCTTCATTAATACCTGAATAGGAGATGGGCATATTATACCCTGCGAAAGGAGCCATCTTGGCTCCCAGGGCAAGGTGTTTTTCCGTGAGCGGTGTATTTTTCATATGGTAGAACTGCGTATTTCAAAAGCAGGCAAAAAAACAGGTTCACAGACAACGGTCAGGAGGCCTTAAAGTTCACTGAATACGCACTTTTTGTAAAATATCTCCCGGCTGGATTTGGTGTACCACCTCCATACCGGAGGAGACCCTCGCAAAGATGGTGTAATTCCCGTCGAGATGCGGGGTTGGGGAGTGGGTGATAAAAAACTGTACCCCTTCTGTGTGATTGCCGGCAGAAGCCATTCCGACATATCCTTCGGCGTCGTAATACATAGGGCCCAACTCTGATCGAATGGTATAATCGAGGCTGCCATAGCCATCTCCCCTGGGGCACCCTCCTTGAATTACAAAATTGGGGACTACTCGGTGGAAATTTTTTCCGTCAAAATAGTTGCTTCGGGCCAGGGCGATGAAATTGGCAGTGGTGCCAGGAGCGTGTTGGGGAAATAACTCCAGTTCGATAGTTCCCTTATCGGTCACTAACATAGCTTTTATCGCATACGGATTGCGTTTGAGCAGACTCCAGTCAATAGGATGGTTAAAAGCAGGTTTTGGGGATGCAGGGAGCATTTTCCCGCTTCGAAGAAAGGACTCGGTTTGCTTTATTTCCTGCCAGGTTTCCTGGTCTCTGGGCAATTTCAGCAGGGTGAGAGCGGAATCGAGAAAATGGAGGCTGTCGAGGTACTGGATGTAAGCGCGTTCAGGTCGCCGCAGGGCAGTAGCGGCAATAGCCATTGGACCAGCATCGCCCGAACGGAGGATATCGCGGAAAATAGAGGAAAATTCGGCTGCAATCTTTTTGTGCCCCTCGCCGAAATACTTTTCAAAGTCGGACCTTGCGCTGATGGCAGAGAGGGCTTCTGCAGCCGCACTCCGGACTGCGGGATGGGTGGCTTCTGCCCATGCTTTGTAGATAAGCCGGTAGTTCCAGCCATTTTCGCCCAACGCGTGCAGGTAGGCGGCCTTGTTAAAGGGCTTTTGGGCAGCGAAGAACCGCATGCGGTTGTCGGCATTGATTTTTATGCGCAGGGTATCCCGCGATTTAGGTACATGACGCTGGGCAGCGGCCATGAGTACAGCTTTTACAGACGGTAGCAGCAGGGTGTCGCGCGAGAGCTTCCAGTAGGTGCCTGCATCGTTGGGACTGCCGTAATCCCGTAGGGTTTGGGCTGCCTGCAGGGCGATATGTGCATTTGAATCAGACAGGGCGGCGAACAGCCGGGGTCGCACTACCTTATAGTCAAAACCACCCAAAGCACGCAATAAATTCACCTTGACCCGGTAATCGGATTCAAAGGGATACCAGGATAGCAGGGAATCCCGTACAGACGCTTTTTTAATCTTCCCCAGTGCAGTGGCCAACGCCATGCGGATATAGGGATCTCCATCTTCCCGGGCTACTTGTACCAACCGGGTGCTAAACGTATCCAGTGCAATACGGGGTACACGGGCCAGGTAGTGGGAAGCCATCAACCGAACGGGTGCGGGGATTAGTGGGTTGGTGCTGAGTTCAACCATCCGACTGGTTCCGGTCTCGGAGACGATACCCCTCAACCCAAAGCGGTAAATACCCCGGGCCTGTCCGAGCAGAAGAAGCGTGTCGTTGCTTTGATAGGTGCGTACGGAACTCAGGTATGCCAGAGATCTTTTTCCCCCGCATTTGCCTATGGCTTCCAGGATGGTAGCGTTGGTTTGGGTATATAGCCCGAGGGAATCGTAGCCGTTAAAGGCTTTGGTGAGATAGTTCTCTGCCGCTGCTGCGCCCGTCTGCCCCAGTGCATATGCCGCTGCGGTCCGGACGTCTGGTACAGGGTCGCTCAGCAACAAGGCCAGCGAATCAACGGCGCTGCTGTCGCGGATGGAAGCGACAGACAGTGCAGCGGCTTTTCGCCAGGTGGGGTCCGGATCGCGGAAATAAAGGTATAAGCTATCGGTAAGTAGTTGATCTTGAAAGTTGTATATTTTCTGAAAAACAGGATCGCCCAGGAGGTCGGTTTGTATTTCCGTGAGTACCTCTGGTTCTTTCGGGGGGATACAAGCACTCGTGTACAGGGCCATGCCCAGTGCGACCCATATTGGTTTTCCCATTAGCCGAAGCATATTATTCATAGTGTTTAGAAGGGTGGTTATTGGCGTTTGGTTTCATTGCGCTTTATTTCATCCCCAAACATAGATTCGTCTTCGTCAAACTGCCCTTCCATGGAGGGAGCAGTGTTTTGGTATTTGCTACAGTCGAGCTCAATGCCAAGCTCTCCAGGTGGCCTAAAGAACTGGGCGGCAGGATCGTAATCTACCCGGGGGTTTTTCTCTAACTGCTTGAGGAATTCTGCAAAGAAAGGTTTGGCCATGCGGGCACCCTGCCCCATGGCTGCCGAGCGGAAGGCGACCCAACGGTCTTCTCCCCCCACCCAGGTGCCCACCACGAGGGAAGGGGTAATCCCCATGAACCAGCCATCCACGAAGTCGTTCGTCGTGCCTGTTTTTCCACCCACCTGACTGCGAACACCGCCGATATTGCCCGCATAGCGCAGCATGTCCACCATGACGAAGTTGGCGTTAGGCTGGAGGGCCAATTTCTCCTCCTGCATGCTTTGATAGATGAGACGGCCGTTTTTATCTTCTATTCGAAGGATGGCATTGGGTTTGTTATAAGTCCCGTTGTTGGCGAAAGTGGTGTAGGCACCGGTCATTTCCATAACGGTTAAATCGGTAGCACCCAGGCAGATAGAGGGCGACTGGGGCACTTTCAGGCGCCCGTTGGCGTAGCGGGCCGTATTGCTGATGCCCATCTCATTGATCAGTTCGCGTACGGGCTCGGTATCGCCCAGTTGCTTCATCAGATATACAGAGACGGTGTTTTTGGAGTTGCGCAAGCCGTCATACAAGGTTACCTGTTGGTTGGAGTAGCTTTCGCCGTAATTTCGGGGCGTCCAGGCATCCAGCAGCCCGAAGCTGCCTTCGCCGGGCTCAATCGTCTGCGGCATATCCCATACTTTGAGACAAGGCGAGATACCCTGTTGGGCAATGGCCGTGGCATACACGAAAGGCTTAAAGGTGGAACCTACCTGTCGGTTGGTGCGCACGTGGTCGTATTTGAAATACTTGTAGTTGATGCCCCCCACCCAGGCCTTGATATACCCGTTGCGGGGATCTACGGCAAGGATGCCCGTTTGCAGGAACATGCGGTGGTATTTGATGGAATCGAGGGGGGAAAGGACCGTATCTTTTTCCATCGCCTCATTGTAAGCAAACACCTGCATGGGAACCGGGGTACTGAACTCCCGGAAGGCCTGTTCCTGCACCCGGTCCCAGGTTGTTCTCAGCTCGGGAAAGACCGTACTTCTTTTTACGCGACGCAGCTGGGCCGCAAGTTTTTCCGAGATGACTTTTTTTTCTGCCAGACTGTCGAGATAGCCTGGCCGGTCATCTTCCCGCATCAGGAGTTGGATTTCTCGGTCGTTGTCATGCCATTCTACGTCGGAAAACTCATTTCCCAGGACAGTCAGGATGGGGCTCAGGGTCCGGGCACGAAGCAGTTGGTAGCGCTCGGTCTCGCGGATGACGCGCTGTAGCTCTTGTTCCCGGGTGGCGAGGGGCACTTCGTGGTCGGAGCCGCTGCGGTATTTCCAGGGGTCGCGGCCTTTCCATTCTGTAAAGAAGATTTGCTGGAGTTTTTTCATGTGTTCGAGCATGACCTTCTCTGCGACGCGTTGCATCTCTGGATCTATAGTGGTGTAGATACGCAGTCCGTCGCGATAGATATCGTACATCGAGCCATCCGGCTTCAGGTTTTCCGGACGGCTTAGAATATCCTTGATGTCTTTGGCAAGCTCGCTGCGGAAGTAGGTGGCGTTGCCGTCTATAAATGTTTTTGGCGTAAAATTGATACCCAGAGGGGTGAGGCGGAGCTCTTCGTACAAGTCCCGTTCGAGCATGCCGGCTTTCACCATCTGCTTGAGCACGACTTCCCTGCGCTTCAGCATGAGTTCCGGACGGCGCAGGGGGTTGTACAGCGAGGCGTTTTTGAGCATGCCGATCAACATGGCTGCTTCCTGTATTTCCAGGCTGTCCTGTGATTTGTCGAAGTAAATCTCGGAGGCCAGTTTGATGCCCTGTGCCCCGTTGATGAAATCGTATTTGTTTAGATACAGCGCGATGATTTCGTACTTGGTATACTTGCGTTCCAGGCGCACCGCAATAATCCACTCCTTGAATTTCTGGAGAACGCGCACGAATTTATTGGAGGCCCGCTGCCCTGTAAACAGTAGCTTGGCAAGCTGCTGGGAGATAGTACTAGCACCCCCCGAACTCTCCTGTTGGAGCAGGAATGTTTTGAAGAATACGCGGCCAAGCGCCTGGAAATCTACACCCGAGTGGCTGTAAAAACGAATATCTTCCGTGGCGACGAGCGCATCCACAAGATGCTTGGACAACTCTTCGTATTGCACCGGGACGCGGTTCTCCGTGAAATAGCGTCCGAGAACTTCTACCTCGTCGGCTGCCAGGATCTCCGATGCTTGGTCGCTTTTGGGGTTTTCCAGTTGCTGTACGGAGGGTAGGTCGGTGAAAGAAAGCCCGATGAACAGCAATATGAAGGCCCCCAGACCTCCAAAAACAACCCGCCACATCCAACGGATGAGGTGCACATAACGGGGATCGTCGCTCCCACTGAGTAGATAGGCAATCAGTCTTCGCATGAACAAATACATTTGCGCAAAAATACACCAATTTCAGCGAAGGCAGATAAAAAAAGAACGCTTTGCAAATCATTGATTCACAAAGCGTTTTTTGCTGTGAGGGAAGGATTCGAACCTTCATGGGGCGGTTAGCAATGGTACACATGAAACGGTGGTCAACCCCTAGGTCGCACTGACGGCCCTATGCCATGTTTATCCCGTGATTCCCCACCCCCGAGACAAGGGGGTATGGCTGCCAAATTTCATCACCTCACAAGATGTTTTCCTTTTGACCATACAAAAATAGCTATCTCGCTCTTTTTGTACAAATTTTTTAAAGAAAAAATAAAAAATTTATGAAAATTATAAAAAATAGCGAATAAAAATATGAAAATCAAAAAAATAGTCTGATATAATGGGCGTTGTTTTTGATTTTTACTTACCGATGACCACTTTGCTGGAATAATTCCCCGCTTCGCTGCATACAAGCAAGACATAAATGCCCGGGGATAAGCCGGCGACAGGTACGGAAAGGGTTTCTCCGGGATAGCCATTTCGAGAAAGAGCCCGGACCGTACGCCCGTCGGAGGCGATGAGTTTTAAAAAATGGGGCCCGGAAATATCCTCGGGGAGTTGGAGGTAAAGGAGATCAGTGGAAGGATTGGGAAAAATGCGGTATCCTTTTACCTGAGAGGGTTCAACAGCCGGGGTAGCAAGGGAAGGTTCTACGATAGTGCCCCACTCCGAAGTAGTCGAGCAGCTTTTATCGCCTTCTTTTGCGGTGGCGCATGCTGTACTGGCATAATTAAAAGCATCCAGCAATTCGATGTTGTCCACGAGCCATCCGGGCAAGGTGGTAGGTCGTGCGCCCTCCTCCTTGTCGGTGGCAAAACGGAAGCGAAACAGTATCGATTTTCCTGTAAAGGGGCGCAGGTTGATAAAGGTAGGCTGGAAAGCCACATCGCTTTGTCCGGTAAACCCCTTGAGGGCGGCTACGCCAAACACGGAGTTGAAAAGCGGCCGCGTATAGGGCCGTCGGAACAGGAGGGAATCCGGTATGGGTGCCCAGGAAGTGCCCCGGTCGGTAGAAATCTCGACGATACCGCCGTCGTACGTGGTCTGCGTATGGTGTTTGTGGAAAAAACGGAGTACGGGCTGCTTGCCTTCTACGAGGATTGGGTTGAGGAGCTGCAGTATATGGTGGTTTTCCCTGGGGCTGGAAGGTATCGCCCAACAAAATCTGCCCGGGCTGGCACTGGCGGAAGAAAGAATCCAGCCATCGGTACCACTGACGGCCTGCGTATCCCATTGGGCCGTGCCCTGTTCGAAATCGTCGAAAAAGCGCCGGGTAGAGAGTTCGCTGGGGTTGCTCTGCAGGGTATAGCGGATAATCCTGGACATGCCCGGCCCGAGGTCGCCGATATCAAAAACGAGAGTGTCTTTTGTCTGGCGTACCAAGGTAGCCCCATTGATTGTGCCCGGGGCTAGTGTAGCGCGCGGCGGTAGGATGTCCTGCAGGGTGATTTGGGTCAGGGGGCTGCGTTTGTGGTTGGTGAGGGTAAGGCGCACCTCGAACGCCTGACCTGCTTGTATACCGGGAGTAGATTGTTTTTCGAGTACCAAGGCATTGGAACAATTCGGGGGCAGGCTGAAGTCCTGCAGACCGTCGTTGCGGTCCTGGACGCTGCCCTGCTCGGCACGCCATCCCAGTCCGCGGCGGGCGAAGACTTCCCATATCAGGCACTGGTTTTCGCCTTTGTTGTTGATTTGATCGGCAAGCAGGATGGCATTCCGGCCATCTATGAAGCCAGGGCTGCAGGGTTGGAGTTTCATGCCGTCCATGACGAGTTGTACGGCTTTGTTGTTTCCTCCCTTTCCTTTGATCAGGTCGGGGTCCCAGCCATATTTATTGCTCATGGCCCAGTAGAGGTCCCAAAGTGCGGCAGCCCATACTTCTCCTACGGGGTGCGGCACGCGCGTGGTCGCCGTGGCAGGCCGGGTACCAATTATATCGTTATAGACCTGATTGTTGATGGAAAAATCGGTAGAATAGGGCTGTCTGCGAATCCCTTTTCCATTGGGTGCGTTGCGGGCGGAATAGTTGCCTATTCCTTTGGCTTCCTGGCCGGTTTGCCCGGGCAGGACAGTGGTGATCAAGGTGAAGAAGTCGCTCCATCCTTCGCCCATAGCCTCGTCGTTGAACAGGCAGTCTGCGTTGGAAGGGCCACCGGTGAGCCGATTGGAGATGCCATGTGCGTACTCGTGGGCTACGACGCCATTGTCGAAGCTGCCATCGCGCAGGGCGGGGCCTTCGCCTTGGTACGCTATGGTTGCTTCCACGACTTTGCCACTTGCGAGCTGGGCACGGATGCGCTCGGCGTCGGATGATGGGATGAGAATAGCAGGTATTTTAGGCTTTGCCGAGGTATTGTCATTACCCATCGTGAGGATCTGATCCTGGTTGTTGGCGATAATGACGGCTATAGCGCCTGCTTTTTCGGCTTCCAGCACCTTGGATTTAAAGGTACAGGTGCCGCGGGTGATGAGGGCTATTTTGCCATTTATCGCGCTTCGGTTGCGGATAGCAGAGCAGGCCAGGCTCAGCCCGAGACTGTCTTGTACCTCTACAACCGCTGCTTTTAAAGCTTTGGTAGTGATGAGGGGTCCAAACCCTGCCGTACCTACCAGGACAGGGCCTGCTATTTCCGCAGGGCTGTTTACTTGCAGGAAGGAGGCATTGGAGGGCGTCCAAAGATACATCTGCATGGCGCCTGGATCGCCGTCGGGCAGGGTCAGGAAATTGGCATTATTGGCCCCCGATCCATCCTGTGCCTGGGAGAGGACGGCGTCTCTTTCCTTCCCTCCCCGGCCGTAGTTGTTGGTTTGGAAGTTGCCGGCGGCCTCGTTGAAGCCATAGTGGTATGAAAAATCGTGTAGGTAGTTGGTGGCGTAGAATAGCTGGGTGAGTACGACAGCAGGTTGCTCAACGGGTTCTACGGAGGGGGAAAAAGGATAGTCGAAGATGAGTTCCGGGCCGGCATCCGGTAGGATGCCGTCGCTTTGGTCATCGCTGTCCCTGTCGAGAAAGGTAAAGGAATTGTTTCCCTGGGTTGTCGTGAATTCCGGGCCTGCAACTCCATTGATGTCGTGCCAGCCAAAGGGAGAGGCCAGAGGATCCGCCGGATTGACAACTATTTTCCGCTCCCCGTGTATTGGGCTTTCCACCGGGAATGGAAATACATGGTACACCGCCTGGTCCCGCAGACCGGAGAATACCGGGTAGTGCTGTACTATCGGTACGGCCGGCGAAGCATCGTGTCGGTGAGGGGTGCTGCCGAAGTTACAGGAAAGGGTACGGTTGTTTTTTTCGAGAACCTGGCCACTGGAAGCATCTACGAATACGGTCCAATAATCGGTATTGCGAGGGTCGTGAATGCCTATTTGCCAGGCCAGGCGCAGGGTACTGTCGGGCTGGGGGACGTACACGAGTTCGAGGGGAATTTCAGAACGCGACAGGGCCGGGTGTTTTAGGCGGAACCCATTAGATGAGCCCGAACGGGGCAGAACAAGGGGAGCGATGGTGGGTAGCCCAAGGTGTTCTGCTGTTTCCTGCAGCGCAGCGACCGCTTGGATGCGCGGAATGGTAGACGAGGCCCTTTTTGCCAGTTGGGACCAAAACCGGTTTTCGGAATAGATAACCTGCCCTTCGCGATTCAGGTGGACACTGGTAACGGCATTAAAAACAGGCGTTCCCGATAGCCTCTGCCGAAAATAAATATGCGTAACCCCGTTGTGGTTGCTCGTATATCGGTCGCTTACCCACAAGTCTTGGAGGTCTTCCGGTTGCAGGCCCCATTTGGTGCCTTGTGCCCGCAGGTACTCAAGGGCGGTCGTTACCTGTAGATCCGGCGTTTGGGCCGGCAGATACAACGGTTGGGCAAAAAGAGCCGGGAGGAGGGCCAGTATGCTCAGGTAGGCGGGCAGACGGGTTTTTTGAACCATCTCACATGAAAAGCCGCAGCGATTCCAGAACGTTTGTAGTATTGGTGTAAATTGCATATTCATAAACATGACCGGATGAACGGGGTAAAGATAAGACTTGTTTCGAGGGGTCAGAGAGCTGGGAAAAAAGAGTTTTTTGAACCATCGGGAACTCCCCCCGCGATGAGTCTGAAGAAGAAGGTATAACTGCATATGGATGGAAGAGCATTTCAAAGAAATAATTTTTGGCAGGCATCCTGTACTGGATGCTATTCAGTCGGGGGCAACGGTAGATAAGGTGATGTTGCAGGAAGGGGTGCGCGGGGATTTTGAAAAAGAACTTCGGCACCTGTGTAAAGGTTCACAGATTCCTTTGTTGGTCGCACCTAAGGAGCGCTTTGCCAAGTGGGTGAAAGGGGCCAACCACCAGGGAGTGCTGGCTTTTATTTCTCCTATTGTGTTCCATAAACTAGAGGAGGTCCTGCCCGGCGTATTTGAGCGTGGCGAGACTCCCCTTTTGCTGGTGCTGGATGGTATTACCGACGTGCGCAATTTCGGGGCCATCGCCCGCACGGCAGAAGTATGTGGTGCGCATGCCCTGATAGTACCCCGAAAAAAGACAGCATGGATCAATGCGGAGGCGATGAAAGCCTCTGCGGGAGCCCTGCATCGTATCCCGGTCTGCCGGGAATCCAGTCTGGTGGGTGCCCTGGAACTGCTCCAGCAATCCGGCGTTCAGGTGTTGGCGAGTGATTTGCAGGCCGACCGTTACTTATTTGATCTGGATTTTTCGGTTCCGGTAGCGTTGGTACTTGGTTCTGAGGGAGAGGGGATTAGTCCGGCGATAAGCAGACTGGCGGATACTACGTTCAAGATACCGCAGAAAGGGCTTACGGATTCCTTCAATGTATCGGTGGCTGCAGGTATTATGTTGTACGAAGCTATGCGGCAGCGTTGGGGTGCGGGGTAGGTAAGCCCTTGCCCGCACCCTGGCGGCCTACTCCAGTTCGGATATTTTCCGTACTACCTGATAAAGACGGGTATATTCGTTGACCTCTTCAATAAAAGGGTCGTGCTCCAGGTGGTTGGCAGAAATCATTTTGAGTTGGACGACGCGGTTATTTTTGTCCGTTATTTTTTGGACGTATTTTACCCATATAGTGCCGTTATTTTTCACGGCGTATATTTTGTTGTCCCGGATTTCGTGTAGGCCCTGCAATTCCCGGCAGATGACCATGTCTCCGTCGTAGATGACGGGTTCCATACTGTTTCCGTGGATGGGGAAGGCCACCAGGCCGCCCCCCGCAAGGCCGGGGATGTTGAAGTATTCGTGGTCTTCGCTGGCGAAGCCTCCCACATCTACGGCGGAGCCGGCAAATGCCTCGGTGGAAGTAAACAAAATGTTAGACTTGCGGGGGCTTATCGGGCTATCCGGTACGGCGCTTGTGCTTTTGGGCAAATCGAAACCAAATGGCGTGCCAACCCCGTCTACGAGATAAGTTTCATTAATACCGTATTCCCTGCACAACATGCGCGCATGTCGGTAGTCAATGCAGCGCTTGTCGTCGTCGTTCAAAAACGCCCGGACGATGTGCCCGTAAGAGCGGTTGCCAAGTATTTTTTCTGCAAAATCCCCTATTCCTTTGCCACTTCGGTCATTCGGGATAATGTCGCCCCGCTCTACCAGCAGGCTGAATACTTTTCTGAAACGCTCGTTGAGCTGAATCCGGTCATCGCGTATCATATACAAGGTGCTGTTTTTAATTTTTATTTCACGCAGCTAAGGTAAAACAAAAAATAATATAAAACAAATTATTGTACTATTTTTTGTGGGAAAATTCTTTTCGTGTTTTTTTTGCGCGGTTGCTCATAATTGTGCAGTTTTGTTTGTTTAAACCAAAGCGTCTGGCTCAGGGGCTGTCCCTCGGGCGCGAAACCGACAGAAACCAAACCGTGGCATGGCAAATAAAAGCAGGAGGAACCGGGGCCAACTTTTTTTAAGACTAAATTTGGAAGACGAACGCATACCCAAGCTGGCGGGGGTGGTATTCCTGTTTCTCTCCCTGTACTTTTTCATCGCCTTTTTTTCCTATTTGTTCACCTGGCGTACCGACCAGGACCGGGTGCTGGAGTTCTCTCTGGAGTTGTTGCTGCGCGGCGATTTTGAAATGGCTAACTGGCTGGGTAGGCTGGGGGCCATCGTCTCTAATTTCTTCTTTTATTACCTGTTCGGCCTGCCCTCGTTCTTTCTCATATACGTCCTGGTCTTGCTGGGGCTGGGCTTTATCCGGCGTTCTCCTCTGACGGCCTACTGGTTGCGCGTTCGGCGCGCGCTGGCGTTGATGCTTTTTTTGTCGGTGTTTCTGGAGTTTATCTTCCCGAGTGCTGCCTTTCCGTGGGGAGGGGCTGTGGGCGAAAGCATCAATCAATGGTTGTTGAGTTTTGTAGGGGTCGTGGGCATGATTGTATTGCTCGTAGCTATTCTGGCTGCTTTTTTGATTTGGTTCCGCAACCCCGACTTCAATGACTTGACGCCTCGCCAGGCACTGGAAGAACTCAAAGAGGCGGCACAAGATATCTTACACGGGCGCTGGTCGCCTGCCCCGTCGCCTGCCAACGCTTCGCGCCCTTCCGCCCGACAGGAAAGGACGCCCACGGCGGATGCCGCCCTGCCCGCAACTGGCGAAACAGCGGAAAACAAGCGCAACAACACTCAGGCGCCGGCCAACCAGCTCACGTTCGACCTGGACGGCGAAGGAGATACAGCGTCGGCACGCCCTAAAGCACCGGCCTTGGCTCCGGGCACCCCTATGGAAATATCGACTCCGCCCCCAGTACCGCCAGTGGATCCTGCAGATACCGCTCGTCCTCTTCCTTCCGTCGCGCAGGAAGAGGAACAGTTCAGCGAACCGTATGACCCCACCCTCGACTTATCCTCCTACGAATACCCTGTCGTGGCCCTGCTGAACGATTATTCCGACCAAAAGGTCGAAATTGACCGGGAAGAACTGGAAGCGCACAAAGACCAGATCATAGAAACGCTCCTGCATTACAAAATAGAAATCACTAAAATCCGGGCGACGATTGGCCCTACGGTCACGCTGTACGAAATTATCCCCGCCCCGGGCGTGCGCATTTCCCGGATCAAAAACCTGGAAGACGATATCGCTCTGAGCTTGTCTGCCCTCGGCATCCGGATTATTGCGCCTATACCGGGCAAAGGCACTATCGGCATCGAAGTGCCGAACAAGAAGAAGCAGATGGTATCCATGAAAGAGGTGCTCATGTCCGAAAAATTTAAACGGGCAAAAATGGATCTGCCCATCGCGTTGGGGAAAACCATCACCAATGAAGTCTTCGTGGCAGATTTGACGAAGATGCCCCACCTGCTGGTCGCCGGTGCCACCGGGCAGGGCAAATCGGTGGGAATCAACGCCATCCTGATGTCTATTCTGTACAAAAAGCACCCTTCCCAGGTCAAATTGGTGCTAGTGGACCCCAAGAAGGTAGAGCTGTCGCCGTATGGGTCGCTCGAGCACCACTTCCTCGCTTTCCTGCCGAATCAAGACGAGCCGATTATCACGGATACCAACAAGGTGATCCATACCCTTAATTCTTTGTGTATCGAGATGGATAGCCGCTACGATTTGCTGAAAAAAGCCTCGGTGCGCAACATCAAGGAATACAACGATAAATTTGTAGAACGCCGGCTCAACCCCATGAAGGGTCACCGATTCCTGCCCTTCGTCGTACTGGTCATAGATGAGTTTGCCGATCTGATTATGACGGCGGGCAAGGAAATCGAACTGCCCATCGGTCGCCTGGCACAGCTGTCGCGCGCCGTGGGCATCCATTTGGTACTGGCTACCCAGCGCCCATCTGTAAACATCATCACGGGGATCATCAAGGCCAACTTCCCGGCCCGGATTGCGTATAAAGTGACCTCAAAAGTGGATTCCCGCACTATCCTCGACGGGGGCGGGGCCGACCAACTCATTGGCCGCGGGGATATGCTGCTGTCCGTCGGTGGGGAAATGATCCGCCTGCAAGGCGCTTTCATTGATACGCCGGAGGTAGAGCACGTCATGGATTTCATCGCCAAACAACCCGGGTATGCGGAGCCTTACTTCCTGCCCGAGTTCCTGGGCGACGAGCAGGGCCCGGGTACAGTTGACCTGAAGTACTCCGACCTGGACGAGTTCTTCGAGGAAGCCGCACGCCTGGTGGTGCAAAACCAACATGGCTCTACTTCGATGATCCAGCGCCGTCTCAAACTGGGCTATAACCGCGCCGGACGAATTATGGACCAAATGGAAAGCGTAGGTATCGTAGGCCCCAGTGAGGGCAGCAAGCCCCGGGAAGTGTTGATCTACGATGAAATGGAACTGGAGCGCTTCCTCGAAGAGTTCCGAAACCGAAAAGGTTGAGGTTTTCGCCTCCCGCGCAACAAGTCTATCGTTACTCTTCTATAAATTCGAAGGGCTCAATTGCTATACCGGGTTCTAAAGGCTTGCGGTAAGCGACGTGTATGCGGTCAATATCCACTTGTAGTTTGGCATAGACGCTGCGGATTTCGTGGTTATGCGTGCGGATGCCGGCGAGGCACATACGGGGATAGCGCTGTACGTTGCGGGGGCTGCACAGGAAATCAATGAGCAGGGCAAAAATGCCTTTTGCCTGGTATTCCGGGTGGATGCCGAAGCCCAGGCCTTTCGCATTATACGTTTTGGTAAACCTTTTCTTGAGGAGGAATAGCGGTATGGTCCAAAAATTCAATTTGCCTTTGGCATGGCGCAGCAGGGGGTTGATGTCCGGGTATAAAGCGACAAAACCCGCTGGCTTGTGGTCGTAGTAGGCCAGGGCAGCAATATGCGGGTCGGCAATAGCTTTAGCTTGTTGCAGCATATTGCGCACCAAATCGGCGCTTACGGGGTGGAAATGTTCAAATTCAGCGAAAGAGGCATTGTATACTTCTGCAAAATCGCGGGCGAATTTCTCGAGGTGCTCGTAGTTGAGCATTTCGACGTACATGGGCTGGCGTTCTTTGAGGCGTCTGGCGACAGCCCCCAGGCGCTCGAAGGGGATATTGACGGAATCCCCGGCTAGGGTCAGGATTTGTTCGTAAGGGATAAACCCTTCGTGCAGGAAGAATTCCTGGTAGTAGGTTGGGTTGTAGTTCTCTTGATAGAGTGGGGGGGCGTCGAAGCCGCGCACCAGCAACCCCCAGAATTTATCGCGTTCCCCAAAGTTGACGGGGCCTTCGATGATCCGGGCTCCCTGCGCGCGAAGGAACAGTTCCGCTTCCTGAAAGAGCGCCCGGGCGTAGTCGGCCCGGTGTATACACTCAAAGTAGCCCAGGCCCCCAATTGGGTGGGGCTGCAGCTCATTGGCGGTATGGTCGATGAATGCTGCGATGCGCCCGGCAGGCTTGCCTTTTTCGTCGAGCAGCACAAAGCAACGCGCCGTCCCGTTTTTCCAAGCCGTATTCTTCGCAGGAGTGAAGACATTGCGGATGTCCATCTCGAGCGGGGCAATCCAGTGGGGGTCATGGCGATAAATCCGGTGTGCTGCTTTGAAGAATAATGCCCACTCCTTTGGGCTTTCAACGGTCAGTATTTGCATGGGTTTCCTTGTTTTTTGGAGAGGTCTTGTAAACAGGGTGTAATTTACAACGCTTCGAGTTGTTCTAATAACCATTTTCGCTCGGGCAGGGGATTTGCTTCTTCAATTTCCCGGCGCAGCTTTTCTTTTTGCGCCGTATCGTAGGGGCCCACCCGCACGAGCCGCTTGGTGAAACGGATGAGGTTGTTGTAGATATTTTTATGGTACGCGATGGCTTTTTTTCGGTTGATATAGGTGCGCAGGCTTTCCAAAAGGGAATCGAGGGCCGTAAACTCCCCTTCTTCATAGTATATTTTGATGAGCATGGACTTGGCTATGAGGTTGAACAGGATATCGTCGTAGTCAAACTGCATCAGAAAGCGCTGTGCCTGGACGTAATCCCTTTTTTCAAAATGTAGTTTTGCGAGCGAGAACGAAACGAACGCCTCCTTGAGCTGGGGCACCAGGTACTGCTGGTAGGATTCAATGAAATGCTGTACCCAGTCAAATTGACGAAGGGTACAACCCGCATTGACAATATTGATGAAGGTAAGGTGGTTGAGCACGCCTTTGTCGAGCAGGGCCTCATTTTCTATCCCCCTCTTGTACAAATCAAAGGCCTCCCGGATGAATTGGGCCATCCCGATATTCATTTTGGCGATGCAGTAGTTCACTGCGAGCAGCAAGATATCGCGCTGCTCCTCCGGGCTGAAAAAGTGGTCGTTCTCAAAAATAGCTTCTTTGAGGGAATAAAAGTGGGCTTCCTGGCCAGGGTCGCTCAACGCGAGATATACATAATAATATATGCTTATGGCCGGGTGGGTCAAAAGGCCCTTTTCGCGCGCAAAGTGGATGGACTCTGCAAGCAACCCTATTTGAAAATCCTGCTTGTAGATGTTTTGAACGGCCGTAATCAGCGAGGCTATCCGCAGTTTCCCTGCAATGAAACGCAGGTCCAACGCATCAGAAAAGGCCTGGAGGTTGGTGTCCTGACTGCGATTTTTTTCTGAAAAATACTGATATTCAATAGAGTGTATGAGGTATTTGGTCTGTAAATAGGTTTCGTCCCTCTTAGGGGCCGCTTCCTGGGCCTCGGCAAGATGGCGCAAGGTTTTCTCAAACAGGCGGTCCAGGTTCCTCCTTCGATAGGCTTCGGCTAATGCGAGTAGTTGCCGGGTCTCGTCGGATTGAAACTCTTTGTAAGCAAGAAATTCCTCTACACTTCTTTGTAAAAAGTGGATCGTCTGCCGCACCCGGGCGTCGTCGTAGGGGGTCCCGGGGAAAAGTTTTTGATAAATCGCGGCTTTTTCCAATCGCGATTCGTTGTATAAGTGGTCTTTCTCAAACAGGTAGTCAAAAAGGGCTACGACGTCCTCCCTTTGGTTGTGGACGGGTGAAAGCAACCACTTTCGCAGCTCTCGAACTTCTTTTTTTTCCAATCCAGTTAAAATATTTATCAACTGACTACTTTGCATGAAAAACTTTTTTCAACAATATGAAAAATGATTTTATAATTCAAAATACAGATTTTCAATTTTTTATGTTTTTTTTAATCTAAAAACGATGACTAAAATAGCAATTTTTATTCAACAAACCCTTTTTTTTGTCTTTGATACTGGAAAAGAGTCCCTGCATATTTGTAACGTATTCAGAAATGAAGAACAAAAAAACACAGCTCATGGAATTCAGACTAGCTAATCATTCAACCTGGGGCGCCTTTGCAAAGGCGACGGGAGCGGTGTTGCTGGTCGCGATGCACCTGCTCTTCGGCCCGGCCGCTTCGGGGCAGGGGTGGCAATACAGCTTCGGTGCTGAAAAAACGGATGAAGGCTGGGCCGTACTCCAAACAGAAGACCATGGCTTCCTCGTCGTAGGCTTCGGAGAGTCCTTCGGGACCGACAACGACCAGGATATTTTTATCATCCGCACGGATGCCGATGGCACAAAACTGTGGTCCACGTACTTCGACGAAGGCTATCAGGAACAAGCCCGCGCCATCCTACCGACGGCCGACGGCAACTACCTGATCGTAGGCAACATCATCAGCGAGTTTGGCCAAAGCGAGAATATCTACCTCCTGAAAATAAACCGGAAAGGGGAAAAAATCTGGAGCAAGCAGTTTGGATCGCCCAGTGCCGAGCGCGTACAAAGCGCAATACTTGACAAAGACGGGGGGTTCCTGGTTACAGGCTCCATCAAAGCCGGGGCGGATAACGAAGATGCGTTTCTTGCGCGTTTCGATGCCCAGGGCAATATCGGTTGGCTTAAGCAGTTTGACCTCAGCCGGTCAGATGTGGGAGTTGCCATCGCGCAGTACCCGCAAAACAAAGGCCTTGCTTTTGTTTGCAATGCCCAACTGAACGGCTTGAGCAGCGATATCGTGCTCTATCGCCTTGCACAGGACGGTACGGTGAGCTGGGAGCGCCGCATCGCCGGCTCTGCCCGCGAAGAAGCCCGCGACCTGGTCGTCACGTCGGATAATGGCATCGTATTGACAGGCGCCATAGGCAACAACCCCAACGCCTATGCGGTCAAGTTCAGCTTCGAGGGCGATAAGCTCTGGGAAACGTCCATAGGCCAGATAGGTATCGAAGAAGAATCCAACGCGATTGCCGAGCTGAGCGATGGTAGCCTGATTCTTACAGGCCTCAAAGTGGTGGACCAACTCAACGTGGATATCTTCCTCGCGAAGTTAGGCGCTGATGGCCGGATACTGTGGCAGAAAAATATCGGCGACCCGGAAGCTGCCGAGGAAGCACGCGATGTGAGGGCTACCGCAGATGGGGGCTTCGTGCTCACCGGCTATAATGCCCAGATGCTGACCTCGTTCAACGACCTAATCCTGGTAAAAACCGATGGACAGGGCAATATCGTTACGAATCAGCTCAGCGGCCGGGTATTCCGGGATCTGGATGGTGCCTGCGACAGCGATGCCAATGAGCCCGGCCTCGAAGGATGGTTGGTGATGGCAGAGCAACAGGGAAAAGTATTCTACGCCACAACAGATGCCAAGGGCGGGTACCGTATATCCGTTGATACGGGGCGTTACAATGTGCGCGCCATACCGGTCAACCTGTACTGGGACGCCTGTATCGCACAGGGGACGACCGTGCAATTCAAAGCGCCTTACGATTCTATCCGCATAGATTTTCCCATGAAGTCGGCCCTTGCGTGCCCCTTCCTGGAAGTAGAAGTAGCGACGCCCTTTCTGGCTCCCTGCTCGGATTTGGAATACTTCGTGACGTACCGGAATATCGGTACGGGCCGGGCAGAAAAGGCGTATGTGGATCTTCAATTAGACCGGAAGATACGCTTCAACAGCGCCTCAGTACCCCACACATTGTTGAGCGATGGCAAATATCGTTTCCAATTAGGGACGCTGGAGCCGACTGCCTCGGGCAAGTTCAGCATCAAAGCAGAGATGGCCTGTACGGGGATCGCAGAAGGGCAAGCCGCACTGGTCAGTGCCCATATCTATCCCGATACGACCTGTCTGCAGGCTGACCCCAACTGGGATATGTCCAGCCTGGCGGTGAGCGGGACCTGCGAAGGGGACTCGGTATCGTTCAAAATCAAGAACGAAGGGCAGGGGGACATGGAGTCGGCCCGGCGGTCCATCGTAATCCAGGATGCCATTATCCTGCGCCAGTTCGATGTACAGTTGAAGTCAAATGAAGAGCGAACCATAAAAGTACCCGCTACAGGGGCTACGTTCCGGATCGTGGTACAACAGTCGTCCGGGCATCCCGGCCGCAGCTTCCCGACAGCAGTGGTAGAGGCTTGCAGTAAGGGTACAGGCTCGTTGAGTTTTGGAAAAGTAACCATGTTCCCGGAGGACAATTTCGATCCCTTCGTGGCTATAGATGCACAAGAAATTAAAACGTTTGCGTTGCCGGTAGAGCTAAGAGGCTATCCCAAAGGGTATCGCGATTCGATTATCGCACCCGAAACCGATTTAACATTCAAAGTTTTGTTCAAGAACTCGAGCGCAGACACTGTACGCAGGGTGGTTATCCGAGACACGCTACCTCAGGGGCTTGACCCGAGAAGGGTCACCCCGGGAGCGAGCAACTTCAGCTACCGACTGGAGGTCGCTTCCACAGGGGTCGTGAGAATCACTCTGGACAATATCGCGCTCGCTCCTGCTGGCAACGCAAACACTGGTTTTGGATTCGTGGAATTCCGGGTTGGCCAAAAGGCCAATAACCTGCCGGGCACGGTAATCGAAAACAAAGCAACGGTCTATTTCGACTACCAGGCGCCTGTAGCTACCAAGCCCGTGCGCTATGTAGTGCAGAAATTCCCGGATTTTATCACTGTGCTGACCTCTGCCAAAGAAACATTTATGCCTGGACTTCAAGTGAAGGCATATCCCAACCCGGCAGTGGAAAGCGTAACATTTGAGCTGGAAGGGCTTGGATTCGATGCCGTAGCGCTGAGAGTCTTCAACCTGGACGGCAGATTGGTTGATCAACACCTTTTTTCAGGACATCAGTTTACCTGGAGCCGCAATGGCCTCCCGTCGGGCATGTATATGTATCGGCTGGAATCCCGGGGCAGACTGATCAATTCTGGTAAGTTTATTATACGATAGTCGTAATCCCATTTACTAAAAAGGTTCCCTGCAGTAACCCTGCGGGGAACCCCTCACACGAACCATCAAAAGAAACCCAACAAGATATTGGAGTCTTAAGATTTAAAGGTCGTCTTTTTCATGAGATTATGATTTGTTATTAGCGTGAGGCCGCATTCAGGTAGAATGCGGCTTTTTTTTTCTCATGAGGTCATTCAATAGAACAAAAATAGGCTTTTTTTCAACGTTGTCAACAATAAGTCTAAACCATTGAGGGAACGGTTAGAAATCTGCGTTATCCGGCGTTCTTGGGAAAGGAACGACGTCGCGGATATTACCCATGCCCGTTACGAACTGCACCATGCGCTCAAACCCAAGGCCAAAGCCGGAGTGGGGTGCCCCGCCAAATTTGCGGAGTTCGAGATACCACCAGAGTTCTTCTTCCGGGATACCCACTTCCTGGATACGGGCCAAGAGGTTTTCGTAGCGCTCTTCGCGTTGTGAACCGCCGATGACTTCGCCGATCCCCGGGAAGAGCACATCCATGGCGGCCACGGTTTTGCCGTCTTCGTTGAGGCGCATATAGAACGCCTTGATTTCTTTAGGGTAGTTGCGGACGATGACGGGTTTTTGGAATTCTTTTTCCACGAGATAGCGTTCGTGTTCGGCCTGCAAGTCGCGGCCCCACTCGACGGGGAACTCGAACTGTCCCTTCTTGTAGGGCTTGGAGTTCAGGAGTATTTGCACCGCATCGGTATAGGTGATGCGCTCGAATGCATTGTCGGCCACAAAGCGCAACTGTTCGATGAGCCCCATAGGGCGGCGCTTTTCCTTCGGGAGATTTTTTTCTTCCTCTTCGATACGGGCGGCCAGTACTTCGAGGTCGGCGAGGTTGTGTTCCAGGACGTAGCGGATGATGAACTTGCAGAAGGCTTCTGCGAGGTCCATATTGTCGTGGATGTCGTAAAAGGCCATTTCCGGTTCGATCATCCAGAACTCGGCGAGGTGGCGCGGGGTATTGGAGTTTTCGGCACGGAAGGTAGGGCCGAAGGTATATACTTTGCCCAGGGCCAGGGCGCCGATTTCAGCCTGGAGCTGCCCGGAGACCGTGAGGTTGGTGGGGCGGCCGAAGAAGTCGGATTTCCAGTCGATGTATCCTTCCTCTGTGCGGGGGAGGTCGTCGAGGTCCAGGGTGGTCACGCGGAACATTTCGCCGGCTCCCTCTGCGTCGCTTCCGGTGATGATGGGCGAGTGGAGGTAGTAGAACCCGTTGTCGTTGTAGAACTTGTGGATAGCGAATGCCACGGCATGGCGAATCCGGAACACGGCGCCGAACGTATTGGTGCGCATGCGGAAATGCGCTTTGGAGCGCAGGAACTCTACCGTCTGCCGTTTAGGCTGCAGGGGATATTCGTCGAGATTGTTTTCCCCCAGGATTTCCAGGTGGTCGGCGATGAGTTCTATGGCCTGCCCGCTACCCTGTGACTCGGCTAATTTCCCGCTTGCGGCGATGCAGGCGTGGTATTTGATTTTTTTGACGAGCTCTTCGTCCATCTGCCCGGTCTCGATGACCACTTGCAGGTTCTGGGGGCCGGAGCCATCGTTCAGGGCGATGAAACGGTTGTTGCGGAAAGCCCGTACCCAACCCTTCACGGTGATGGTCTGATCCAAAGGAGGGTTTTGGATGATCCGGGCGATATCAGTATGTGTGGCCATGGTTGCGCATTTGTGTGGTTTGCCAATGGCCGGCAAAATTAACCCGGAATTTGCAGACTTTTGCAATTATGGGGGTGGAATTCCACAGACTTGTTATTTCAGTTCCAGGTAAGCGGCGCTGATGCTGCGTTCGACCCCTTGCCCGGTCCACTCTTCTGCCCCGGGGATGAGCTGGGTTTTTTCGATCAGGCTCTTTTCGTCTATTCCATCTTTGATGGCCTTTTTTACGTAAGCGAGCAGCTTGTTGAGATAGTTCTGCATAGCTGCGAGGTCTTCTTTTCCGCCCGTCACGGAATATTTCTCAGCGGCATGGCCGAAGATGAAGCGGGTATCGTTGTCGAACGTTTTACGGATTTGCTGCAGTACATCTATCCAGTTCTCGATGGAAGCGCCGGCGGTTTTATCAATGTACGGGAAGCGCCGGTTGAACATGATATCGCCTACATGTGCGATGTTAGCCTCTTCGAAGTGGATAACGCTGTCGCCGTTGGTGTGGGCAGGTCCGAAGTAGTGGGCGGTGATGATTTCCTCGTCTACTTTTTGAGACCAGCGGGTTTCGTAAGTAGTATCGGGGTAGAGTTGCTGGGCTTCTGCCTTCCGGGCTACAGCGGCTTGTTCCTGGTTGGTGCGGGAGTTGGCATGGGCCACTACTTTTTCGACTATTCCTTTGAACGCGATATTGCCGCCCGTATGGTCGCCGTGGTGATGGGTATTGAGGAGCAGGTCTATGCGCCGGTCTGATTTTTCGCGGATTTGTTCGATGAGATGCCCTGCCTGTGCCGGGAATTGGGTATCTACCACTACAATTCCCGCCTTTCCTATATACCAGCCTATGGTGCCACCGCTTTCGGTGAAATAGCCGACGTTTTGGCGGATGAGTTGCATGTTACCGGCGAGGAAATGGTCGAGCCATTTTGCCCGAGGAAGGGCAAAAAGCCCGGCCGCAAATGCGGTTTTTTTCAGAAAGGACCTTCTTGAATCCATAGATATACGTTTTTAAAGAAATCTGGCTTTTAAATCGGGGGTGGGCATCAGGCAATGGTCTCTTTTTCCAAACCAGGCGTATCGGTTCCGGGCTACCCGGCGATAGACGGCATCGCGGATCGCGCGGGGAACCCCTTTGAACCCATAGGCCAGGGACCAGGGGAAACCGAGCCATCTCGCCGTTTCAAGCACTGCATCCGAATGAGTAAACAGGCGGCCGTTGGCAATCAATACTACGCTGTCGAGTGCGGGCCCCTGAAAGCCGGCTTCTCGAAGAAGTTGGACCCCAGTCTCGGATTGGAGGGCTGCAAAGCGCAGGACGGCCCGGCGGTCGTGGCGCAGCAGGAACTGTACGGTGCGGTTGCACAGGTTGCAGACCCCGTCAAAAAGCAAGACAGGGCCTTCGATTGCGTTGGAGTGAGGCGGTGTGTATGCCATGGAGGTATAACTCAAGATCGGGTTTTTTGTTGAACGGGCTTCCCTTTTATACGAACAGGGCGGAATAGAGTTCTTCTATCCTCGACAGTCCGTGTATGCGGATGCCGTATCGGTTAGTATCCAGCCCTTTGAGGTTGTATTTGGACAGGTAGATAGCTTTAAAACCGAGGCGGTCAGCTTCCTGAATCCGCTGTTCGATGCGGTTCACGGCGCGTATTTCACCGGAGAGGCCGACCTCGCCGGCAAAGCAGATATTACCGGGCACCGCCACATCTTCCAGGGAAGAGATGAGGGCGCTGACAATAGCCAGGTCTATGGCGGGGTCGTCCACGCGTATGCCGCCGGCGATGTTGAGGAATACGTCCTGGATACCCATTTGCAGGCCACCGCGCTTTTCCAGTACGGCGAGCAACATGCTCAGGCGGCGCAGGTCGAAACCGGTGGCAGAGCGTTGGGGCGTACCATAGACGGCTTTGCTGACCAGGGCCTGGGTTTCGATGAGCATGGGGCGCAGCCCTTCGATAGTGGCCGCAACGGCACTTCCGCTCAGCTCCTCTTCCTTTTGGGAAAGCAGGAGTTCGGAGGGGTTGTTTACTTCGCGAAGCCCTCCGCCGTGCATCTCGTAGATGCCCATTTCATCGGAGGAGCCGAAGCGGTTTTTCAGGGTGCGCAGTATCCGGTAGGCGTAATTTTGATCCCCTTCGAACTGCAGGACGGTATCCACGATGTGTTCCAGTAATTTCGGTCCCGCGATAGAGCCGTCTTTGGTGATATGGCCTATGATAAAGACGGGCACATGGCTGGTTTTGGCGAAGCGCTGCAGTTCCCCGGCACATTCGCGCACCTGGGAGATGCTGCCGGGCATAGCGTCTATGTAGGGTACAAAGAGGGTCTGGATAGAGTCAATGACCAACAGATGGGGCTTTAACTCTTCCGCAAGGCTCAGGATGCGGGTGGTGTTGGTCTCGGTGAGGATGTAACACTGTGCGTCGCTCAGTCCGAGGCGTTCTGCGCGCATTTTGATTTGTTCCTCACTTTCTTCACCGGAAACGTAGAGTACCTTCGCGGGTATCCGCAGCGCTGTTTGTAGGAGGAGTGTGGACTTTCCTATTCCCGGCTGGCCGCCGATGAGTACCAGGGAGCCCGGAACAATACCGCCGCCGAGAACCCGGTCCAGTTCCTGGTCTGCCGTGACCAGGCGCCGGGTATCGCCGGGGGCGATGTCTTTCAGGGGTACAGGCCGGGGGCCCAGATTGGGTTTCAGGGCGGACGCCGACCGGGAGGGGCGCATATTCTCGGGGGTATCGTCCCGGAAAATGACCTCCTCCTGGTAGGTGTTCCACTGCTCGCAGGAGCTGCACTTTCCCATCCATTTGGGGGCGGTGGCTCCACATTCCGAGCAGACAAATATTTTTTTGACCTTTGCCAATGTAGTCTTTATTAATCCCTCAAGCGAGACAACAGGCGCAAGATTTCGAGGTAAATCCACACGAGGGTGATGATGAGGCCCATCGCGGAGAACCATTCCATGTAGCGGGGGGCCCCGTATTGCTCGCCTTTGTCAAAGTTGTCGAAGTCGAGCAACAGGTTCAGGCAGGCGATACCCAGCACTACTGCGTTGATGACGATACCGATACCGCCTCCCTGATGGAGATAGGGAATGTTTATTCCAAAGAACGATAGTACAAAGCTGAGCAGATAAACGGCAGCTATGGCCATAGTAGCCATGACGACCATGGTCCGGAACCGGCCGGTCACTTTGATGATGCCCGACTGATATATGAAAAGCATGGCGAACAGGGCTGCAATGGTCAGCGAGAATGCCTGAAATACAATGCCCGCAAAGGCGGAGGCATAGACAAAGGAGATGGCACCCAGAAACAAGCCCTCCAACGCCGCGTACACCGGGGCCAAGGTAGGAGATAGCTGTGGCCGGAAAGAAAGAATCAACACAATGATGAAGGCGCCGATGCCTCCGCCCCACACCATGAGAGCACTGGGCAGGCTGAATCCAATCGCAGCCGTGAACAACAAAATAGAGGCAAGTATGAAGGACTTATTGATGGCACCCCTGACCGTCATACGCTGGGCGTCGGCGGCATCAAGGATGGTGTTTGCAGTGTTCTGGTAGGCCGAATCCTTCATGAACGGGTTGCCAGATTGGAAAAAGCTACGTCGAGCCATGTGTTTGCAGATTTAAGAACGTTAAGGAAAATAGGGTGAAGAAATATACTTGTTGCGAGGAATCGCCAAAATACTGAAAACTACGGATAAAACGAAAAGGGCAATGGTATTATTAGACTTGTTACAAAGAGGAATCGTCGAAATGGGAAGAACAGAGCGGCCGGATGCTTACGGGAGTCTCTTCGCAGCAAGTCTATTGGATTAGATGGGACGGTGGGGGCGCTATTTCAGCACTTCTGGTCTGAAAAGAAAATACATCCGGGCGGTCGTAGTGGCCGCAGGCGTCGAAATCGAGTCGGGCTTTGATGATTTCGTCTGGGTTGGTTTCGGCATACAAGATGCCTTCCGCATCCCAGAGCGGTCCGGCCAGTACTTCGCCCAGGGGGGATACTATGGTGCTTCCGCCCCGGCACAAAACCTCGGGCTGCGGGTGTAGTTCCTGCTGAAACTGCTGCGGGTACATCGCTTTTTCCACGTACTGGTTACATCCGAGCACATAGCAACGCCCCTCACAGGCGATATGGCGGAGGGTGGCCTGCCAGCTATCGCGCTGGTCGGCTGTGGGAGCCAGATAAAGATGAATATCCTGTCGATAGAGGGCCATGCGGGCCAGGGGCATATAGTTTTCCCAGCAGATGAGCCCGCCGACATTGCCCAGGGATGTTGGGACTACACGGAGGTCTTCGCCATTACCTTCGCCCCATACGATGCGTTCTGCGGCGGTGGGTTTCAGTTTCCGGTGGCGCTGCAAGAGGCGGCCATCGGGGCCAAAAAGGAGGAGGGTGCAGTAAAGCGTACCTCCGCTTTCACCGATTTCAGTAATGCCGATAGCCAGGAAAACAGCATTTTCCCGGGCAATTTCCCCGAGTTTCCCTGTGGCCGGACCAGGTACACGCACAGCGTTCCGGAAGTACAGCAACCAGTCTTCCCTTCCTTGGGGGGTACGGCTGCCGACGATGCTGCCAAAGCCGAGCCCGCGGGGGTAGGCGGGCAGGAAGGATTCGGGGAAAAGGACCAGCCGGGCACCTGCTCCCGCCGCCTCTCTTGCCAGTACTGCGGTTTTGGCTATGCTTTTTTCGAGGTCGAAGAGTATGGGGGCGGCTTGTACGACAGCTACTTTGTGCATGGACTCAATTTTTTACCGGGAAATCTTTGGCTACGACCCCGTTCTTCATCACCCAGGCAACCCGGGCGAGGCTGGAAATTTCGGTTTCGGGGTTTCCGGGCACCGCGATGAGGTCGGCGATATATTGCGGCCGCACGAAACCCAGGGTTTTGTCCAAATGGAATGCGCGGGCGTTTTCAGAAGTGACCGCGCGCAGCACGGCGGGTGCACTCATACCGTATTCGACCATGAGTTGTAATTCGCGGGCGTTCTCTCCATGGGCGAATACGCCCACGTCGCCCCCGGCGAGGATGCGGACGCCGGATTGCAGGGCGAGGGCAAAGCTGGCCCTTTTTTGCTGGATGCGTTCAGGTTCGGGTTCCTTTCCTTTTTGCCAGCCGCGGTATTGCGATATGGCATCGCCTGCGGCGAGGGTGGGGCAGAAGGCGACTCCTTTTTCCGCCATGAGGGCAAACACTTCGGCAGTGCCGCCATCGCCGTGTTCAATGGTTTCTACGCCGGCCAGGGTTGCGCGGCGCATCCCCTCGGCGGTAGAGGCGTGCGCTACTACGCCTCGGCCGCTGCTGCGTGCGGTTTCGACGATGAGGCGCAGTTCGGTTTCCGAGAAGGTGGGGCGCGCTTCGCCATACAGCCCCCAGCGGTAGTCGGCATACACTTTTATCAGATCCACCCCTTTGCCAATTTGCCGGCGCACTGTCTTGATGAGGTCGTCGTGGCCGTCTGCCTCTTCGGCGCCCTGTGGCGGGCCTACGTGGGGGGCAAACCCTTTCGGCCCATAGCTTCCGGTGGCGACGATAGCAGGCCCGGCGACCTGCATGCGCGGCCCGGGGATAACGCCTTTTTCGATAGACATTTTTATACCGACATCGGCATATCCCGCCCCCTCTGCGCCGAGGTCGCGAACGGTGGTGAAGCCCGCTTCGAGCGTGCGTTTGGCGTGTACCGTAGCGCGCACGACCCGTTCGGCTTCAGATTCTACGAGCACCTGGTCGTTCCAGGTGGTCTCGTTGTAGGGATGCAAGAGAAGATGGGAGTGCCCTTCGATCATACCGGGCATCAAGGTCATACCCGGCATAGCGACTGACCGGGCCGCAGCCGGTACCGAAACCTGCCCGGCTGGGCCGCAGGCCTGGATATAGGCGCCTTCTGTGACGACTATCCAGCCATGGTGCAGCGTGGTGCCGTCGAAAACCCGGTCGGGGCGCAGGACAAGGGGCTGATTCTTTTGGGAAACCCCTGAAAAAGGCAATAGAAGCCATAAACAGACGAGGGCAGCAGGGGTGCGTTTATCTTTTTGCATGTTCTATATAGTTCTGTACATGTTGCAGGAAATCCTGTTGAAGCTGACTAGCCACCGGGCCAATTTTTCCATCTCCTATGATTTGATCATCAATTTGCGTAACGGGCAGGACACCCTTTATGCTGCTGGTGAAAAAAGCCTCGCGGGCATGCCGGATTTCCGATATATGCACTTCCCGTTCCTCGACCGGGTAGCGCAATCCGGCCAGATGTAGAATCTGTTTGCGCGTGACCCCGAGGAGTACTTTGTCGCGGGCCGTCACGACGCGGTTGTCGTCAAATACCAGGAAAAAATTGGAACGGGCGGATTCCCTAACCCAGTCGCCGTCGAGATAGAGCAGGTCGTCGGCGCCCCGGCGCTTCATTTCCGGGATGAGCCGGATGCCGGTGGCGTAGTTGGTGGTTTTGACTTCCGGCAGGTCGCGCAGGTAGGGATAGGTCATGAGGCGTATGCTGGTGTTGGTGCGGTAGGCATTGGCCGGCAGGGGATGTTGCAGGATGAGGATATTGGGGTCAGTGGGTGTATAGGAGTCCGGGGAATAGCCGCCGGTGAGCAGCAGCCGAATCCCGCCTTCTTCTTCCCCGTTGGCGGCGATAAGCTGGAAGATCTGGGCGGCAAACTCTTCCTTCGAATACGGGATTTCCATGTGGATGAGCTTTGCCGAGCGGTAAAACCGGTCGAGATAGTCCTCTAAAAACAGGGGCTGGCGCTGTCGGAACAGGAAATAATCGAAGATAGCGAAACCCCGAAGGATGGATAGGTCGCTGACGTTGAGCGCTGCTTCATCGGCTTTGACCAGGTGATTATTGATAATTGAAAAGGTGATCATTGTCATTGTTTGTATGGATAAAATGATATTCGACGATAAAAAATTAGGTATAAAAGGGGTTTGAAAAAATAATGATGGTTTAAGGCGGGTATTTTTTGGAAGAATACCCGAAAAATAGTAAATTCCAACACTTTTATACGCATTGGATAAAAGAGCCTGCGCAAAAAGTTGCAGCCCCTTGTCGGGGGCTGTGTATCCTGTGTGGGGTGCGGTTGTCCAGTGTTTTTTGTTCACCGTAAAACGGATAGCGATATGAGCTTCGAAACCAAAAACATTAGAAACGTCGTACTGCTCGGGCACTCAGGCTCGGGCAAGACCACATTTGCCGAGACTATGCTCTTCGAGGCGGGGGAAATCAACCGCCGCGGTACGGTAGAGGAAGGCAACACTGTTTCCGACCACACAGAATTGGAAAAAGAACGCGGCGGCTCCATATTCAGCACGTTGATGCATGTGCAGTGGAAAGACTCCAAAATCAATATCCTGGATACGCCCGGGTTGGATGATTTTGTAGGGGAAGTCATTTCTTCGATGAAAGTAGGTTCGACAGGGGTCATTATGCTCAATGCCAAGAGTGGGGTAGAGGTTGGTACGGAGTTGATCTGGGACTATTTAGATACATTTCATGCTCCTGCCATTTTCGTAATCAACCAGATGGACCATGAGAAAGCGGACTTTGACGCGACGCTTGAACAGGCGGTACAGCGTTTTGGCAACCATGTGCTCCCTTTTCAGTACCCCTTGAACACAGGTGCTGCTTTTGATTCAATCGTGGATGTCTTGCGGATGGCGTTATACGTATTCCCGGCAGGGGGCGGCAAGCCTGCGAAGTTGCCCATCCCCGAATCGGAGATGCCCCGTGCCCTGGCGATGCATAATGCAATCGTAGAGGCCGCTGCCGAGAACGACGAGGGGTTGATGGAGCACTATTTTGAGCAAGGCACCCTGAGCGAAGAGGAACTGGCACAGGGGCTCCGGCTCGGCATTGCGCATCACCAGATATTTCCGGTGTTCTGCTGTTCTGCGGCTAAAAACATGGGTAGTGGACGCATCATGGGGTTCATCAACGACGTTTGCCCGACGCCGCTGGACCGCCGTCCTGCCCGCCTACAGGGAGGTGGTGAACTGGCTTGCAACAGCAAGGACGCCACCTCGGTATTTATTTTCAAAACCATTTCTGAACCCCGGGTAGGGCTTGTATCCTATTTTAAGGTATATAGCGGTGTGCTGCGTGCCGGCGACGAATTAATCAATTCCACTACCCGTAATCCGGAGCGGTTTGGACAGTTGTTCATCTCCAACGGCAAGGACCGCATACAGGTGGACGAACTGCAAGCAGGCGACTTAGGGGTGACCGTCAAACTGAAAAATGCCCATACCAATAATACGCTCAACGCCAAAGGGACCGATCGGACCCTGCTGCCCATCGAATTCCCAGAACCGCGGGTGACCGTAGCCATTGAACAACAGAACAAGGCCGATATGGAGAAACTGATGAAGGCGCTCCATACGATTGGTGAAGAAGACCCCACGGTAGTGGTGGAACAGTCGGCTGCATCCAGGCAAATCCTTCTGCATGGACAGGGGCAGTTGCACCTGGACCTGATACGGCATCGCCTGGAAGTCCTGCACGGCCTGAACATGGAATTCGGAAGACCCCGCATTGTATATCGCGAGACCATCACCCGGGATGCCAATACGCAGTACCGGCACAAGAAACAGACGGGCGGTGCCGGGCAGTTTGCTGAGGTGCACATGCGCATTGAACCCTATCACGAGGGCATGCCCGATCCCACGGGGTTGACGGTGCGGCACCGGGAGGTGGAAGACCTGCCCTGGGGGGGTAAGCTGGCGTATTTTTGGTGTGTCGTAGGGGGCTCGATAGACAGCAAGTTTTCCAATGCCATCAAAAAGGGCATCCTGCAAAAAATGGAGGAAGGCCCTCTGACCGGCTCGTATTGCCAGGACATCCGGGTATCGGTGTACGACGGGAAGATGCACCCGGTGGACTCCAACGACAACGCCTTTACGATGGCGTCTTCCCAGGCGTTCAAAACGGCGTTCCGGGAGGCAGCCCCACAGATCCTGGAGCCTATCTACTCCCTCGAAATTCTTTGCCCCGATGAGGCGACAGGCGATATCATGGGCGACCTGCAAACCCGGCGCGCCATGATCATGGGGATGGATTCGGAAGGCCACTATCAGAAGATAATGGCGAAAGCACCCCTGGCGGAGTTGTACCTCTATTCCAGTACGCTGCGCTCGGTTTCGCAAGGACGCGCCAAATTTCACCAGGAATTTGCAGAATTCAATCCTGTGCCACCGGATATCCAGCAGAAACTCATCGATGCGCACCACGATGAGCACGAGGAATAAAATAAATGAAGAAGCCGCACCCTAATTGGGCGCGGCTTCTTCATAAGACGGGTGGCAGGAGGCTGGCATCAACTGCACTTGGAGTAGCCACAACTTTTGCAAATCAGGCATCCCTCTTTGAAAATCAGACCTTCCGGGTCTTTGCATTCCGGGCAGGAAGACTTGACCGCCCTTGTGCCGTCGGGTACGAAGAGCTTGAGTGCCCGTACCACCCCGTTTTTCCAGTTGTTGATATAGTCCTGTTCGGCATTGAGGCCATCCACTAACTCGACGGCGTGCTGTAGGGGCATACCGTGGCGGAGTACGCCGGAGATGAGCTTGGCGTAGTTCCAGTATTCTTTGTTGAACGAGCGGGACAGGCCTTCGATGGTGACCCGGTAGCCGTCGCGGTCCATAAACTGAAAATCGTATCGGTTCTGGTTGTGTTCGTCTTTGGTTTTGATGACCCATCCGGATTCCACGTATTCGGGGAGGCGGAAAGTGTCTACGGCTGCTCCGGTGAATATTTCGTATGGCTTGCCCTGGTAGATGCCGAGGACGGCAATCCAGGGTTTGTCGGCATTCATGAAGCGTACGATTTTGGCGTCGAGCCGTTCGGGGCGTGTCGGGGCACCGGTTTCCTTGAACTGGCCATTTTGTTCCGGCTTGGTTTTTTTCCGGGAGGAGTCATCTGCCACCAATACGCCGGAGCGGGAGCCGTCGCGGTAGATGGTACAACCTTTGCATCCCTCTTCCCAGGCGGTTTGGTATATTTTCTTGACCATGTCCACGGTGGTGTCCTGGGGTACGTTTACGGTGACGCTGATGGAGTGGTCCACCCATTTTTGGATGGCCCCCTGCATTTTTACTTTTTGCACCCAGTCCACGTCGTTGGCCGTACTTTTGTAGTAGGGGGAGCGCTCTACGATAGGTTGCAGCGCTTCAGAGGGCAGCTTGGTCACTTCATCCACGTTGTAGTTATTGGCTCGCAGCCAGTCTATGAACTTGTGGTGGAAGACGTGGTATTCTTCCCAGTGGTCGCCGACTTCGTCAATGAAAGAGACCTGCGCGTCTTTGTCGTTCGGGTTCACTTTCCGGCGGCGCTTGTAGCTGATCATGAATACCGGTTCTATCCCGGAGGTCGTTTGGGACATGAGGCTGGTAGTACCGGTTGGTGCGATGGTGAGCAGGGCGATGTTGCGACGGCCATAGCGGACCATATCCTCGTACAGTTCCGGATCGGCATCGCGCAGGCGATTGATGAAGGGGTTTTCTTTTTCCCGTTTCGGGTCGAAGATGGGAAATGCACCCCGTTCGCGGGCCATTTCCACGGAGGAGCGATATGCATTTATGGCCAGGGATTTATGGACTTCCACGGCATGCTGGATGGCTTCATCGCTTCCGTACCGCAGGCCGAGGGCGGCGAGCATATCGCCTTCGGCAGTGATGCCTACGCCGGTGCGGCGGCCATTGATGCAAGCCTGGCGCACTTTTTGCCAGAGTTCCAGTTCGACGCTTTTGATGCTGGTAGCTTCGGGGTCATCTGCGATTTTTTCGATGATGCGCTCGATTTTTTCCAGTTCCATATCAATGATATCGTCCATGATGCGTTGGGCGTAGCGGACGTGCTGGGCGAAGCGCTTGAAGTTGAAGGAAGCCTGCGGGGTGAAGGGGCGATCCACATAGCTGAAGAGGTTGATAGCCAGGAGGCGGCAACTGTCGTAGGGGCACAGCGGGATTTCGCCACAGGGGTTGGTGGAGATAGTGCGGTAGCCGAGATCTGCATAGCAATCCGGCACGGACTCGCGCGTGATGGTATCCCAGAACAGCACTCCGGGTTCAGCGGATTTCCAGGCGTTGTAGATGATTTTGCTCCAGAGGGCGGAAGCATCCATTTCTTTGACCATCCTGGGGTTGTCGGAGTCCACGGGGAACTGCTGGCGGTAGGGTTTCCCACTCAGGGCGGATTGCATGAAGGCGTCGTCAATGCGCACGGAGACGTTGGCACCCGTTACTTTTCCCTGCTCCAGTTTAGCGTCTATAAAGGACTCTGCGTCGGGATGTTTGATGGAGATAGTCAGCATGAGCGCACCGCGCCGTCCGTCCTGGGCTACTTCGCGGGTAGAGTTGGAATAGCGCTCCATGAAAGGAACGATACCAGTAGAGGAGAGCGCCGAGTTCATAACGGGCGTTCCCTTGGGGCGGATATGCGACAAGTCGTGGCCTACACCCCCCCGGCGCTTCATCAGTTGTACCTGTTCCTCATCGGTGCGGATGATGCCGCCGTAAGAATCGGCGTTATTGCCGATGACGAAGCAGTTGGAGAGGGAGGAAATCTGGTAGTGGTTTCCTATACCGGCCATGGGGCTGCCCTGCGGGATGATGTAGCGGAAGTCGCGCAGGAGTTCGTACGCCTGTTCTTCACTCAGCGGGTTGGGGTACTTTGCCTCGATGCGGGCCACTTCCCGGGCGATGCGTCGGTGCATGTCGTCCGGAGAACGTTCGTAGATGTTTCCGAAAGAATCTTTCAGGGCATATTTGTTGACCCATACGTTGGCGGCGAGTTCATCCCCGTTGAAATACTCCGTGGCGGTTTTGAATGCTTCTTCTTGGGTGTAGGTCGTCACTCCGTTCTTTGCTTGCTTTGGAGCGGTCAATGTAGTACTCATAGCGATAGATGGTTGAGGGATAAATCTTATTTTTTTTAAACGACCGAAAGGTATCCGCTTATATGGGAATCCGCAAATTTTTAACTTTTAACTTTTCCACAAATTGTGGATAAATAAAATTTTAGGGTTTCCAAAAATTGATATAATAAATTATAATACACTGTTTATCAGTTTTTTATTTTTTTATGTGAGAATATGTGCTTTGTTTTTACATCTTTTATGAGTGTTAATAACTTGTGGATAAGTGTATTAGTTATCCACAATAAAATGTGAATAACTAATTTAAAAAACACTCGTTCTGTGTGTTACAGGCATGGTAGGGAGGGTTGTCGGAGGGAGTATTAGGTAGTACAGCGGGGGGGGACTTGCCTATTTCGAGGCTTCTTCCGTTTTGCTGGAGCCCTCGATGAGGGCAAACAGAGTTTTGACTTCGTCTGCAGAAAGGTTGCGCCACTGGCCGATGGGGAGGTGTTCGAGGGTGAGGTGCATGAGGCGGGTGCGCCGGAGCGCTTGTACTTCGTAACCCAGGTAGGCGCACATGCGGCGGATTTGCCGGTTCAGGCCCTGGACCAGAATGATGCGGAATTGCCTGGAGCCTGCGCTAAAGACTTTGCAGGGTTTGGTCACGGTATCGAGGACAGGTACGCCAGAGCGCATGTGGTGTAAGAAATCGCGGGTGATGGGCTTGTTTACCGTCACGAGGTACTCTTTTTCGTGGCGATTTCCGGCCCGCAGGATTTTGTTGACGATATCCCCGTCGCTGGTCAACAAGATGAGCCCCTCGGAGTCTTTGTCGAGCCGTCCGACCGGGAATATGCGCCGTGGGTGCCCTACAAAGTCAATGATATTGCCCTTTATATGCCGTTCTGTAGTACAAGTAATGCCTGTGGGTTTATTCAGCGCGATATAGACAGGTCGTTCCCGGGGGTCGCGCAGAGGCTTGCCGTCTAGCGTCACGACGTCGCCTGGGAAGACGCGGTTGCCATTGACGGCCACTGCACCATTGATGGAGGCGCGCCCCTGGCGGATAAGTTCATCAGCCTCCCGCCGGGAGCATAAGCCGGTACTGCTGATGTATTTATTTAGGCTGATAGAATCCTCGTTGCCCGGTTCCATAGAGGAGTTATTTGGTCAGTTCGATTTTATTTCTGCCCAGCCGTACGGTTCCTTCGTTTTCGAGCTGCTTCAACAGGCGCGAGACAGCTTCCCGGGACGCATTGAGGTCGTAGGCGATTTCCTGGTGGGTGACCAGAATGGTACGCGAGCCGACCGCCTCGGCTTTTTTCTTGAGCAGGTCCAGCAGTCGCTCGTCCATGCGCTTGAATGCAATATTATCTATGGTGTGGATCAACTCCATCATGCGTTGGTCGTAGGTTCGCATCACGTAATTTTTCCAGCTTTGGTACCGGGTCATCCATTCGTCCACATAGCGCACCGGGATGGCGATTACTATGCAGTCCTCTTCTGCACTGGCCCTGATTTCACTTTTCTTGTGTGCCAGGCAGCAGGTAAAAGACATAGAGCAGGTTTCGCCCGGTTGTAGATAATAAAGGAAGAGCTCGTTGCCCGATTCATCTTCCCGTACGACCTTGATCACGCCCTCCAGTACCAGCGGGATAATCCGCACGTAGTCGCCGGCGTCCATGATGGTTTGCCCTGCGCGGAAGTGCATGATTTTGCCGATGCGGGCGATTTCTTCCTGCAGGGGCTTTTCCGCGATTTGCGGGAATTTGGCATATAAGGCCTGCAATATATTCAAATCCATAGCTGCCGGATAAAGTAGGTAGGTAAAAGCAGGAGTAGGGGATTAGGGGGCCTTTTTTTCCGGAGGGGAGGGAGGGTCGTATTTGATCATAAGGGCAATCCAGACTGCACGCGAGAACCGGAACACAAATACGAACAGCACGCTCAGCACCAGGATGAGCAACCCAAACGATGCACTCATGCTCCATTCCAACACCCAGTGAAAAAACAAGACGAAACCGATGGAGAACCACCCTGTGATGATATAGGACACGAACATCGCCCCGTAGTAAAAGCCAGGCTCCGGGCTGTACAATTGCTTGCAGTGAGGGCACTGTTCCGGCATAGAAAAGGGCTTTTTGAAGGAGAAGGTGGGGGTGTCGAATAAGTCCCCTTCGTTGCACCTGGGGCATTTGAACTTGAGTGCGCTGTACAGCCTGGATCCTTTTTTTGGAAAACTCATGTGGTGTGAAGTAAAGAGTACGGCACAGGCAAAAAAGGGCGTTTTGGCCCCCCTGCTGGCCCCTCGTAACAAGCCTAATATTATTTCATTTCAGAAAAGGGCGTTGAGCCTCTTATCGGATGGCCAAATATAGGCAATTGCAGTGAATTCCTAAATGATCGCGTTGTAGGATATGGCGTAAAGGACATTAGACTTGTTGCGAGGGGGATCATCGCGGGGTCAAAAAGGCCCTTTTCTTCCCACACTGCGCCTTTTTGTGGTCATATAGCTGGGCAATACTCCCACAAAAAGCCTTCGCGTGGAAAGAAAAGGACTCTTTTTTCCCACCTCGCTGACCCCTCGCAATAAGTCTATTATTTTTTTGCAAACAGGCGGGTAACGGCTGCCCTCCCCTGGTGGAAGGGGCCTTCATCCAGGACGGTTTCTATTTGCATTGGCAGCGCTCGAGGCACTCGATGATAGTAGATAATTCCCGTTCCTTGAGGGAATACAACATACTCCTCCCGTCGCGCTGTACGCCCAGGATTCCCTTCAGTCGCATCGTTTGCAGGTGGTGAGAGGTGAGCGATTGCTCGCTGTCGAGCATTTCACAGATTTGGGAGACGGATAGTTGGGGGTACTGCTCCAACAGGTGTACGATGCCGAGCCGCAAGGGATGGGCAACCGTTTTGAGGATAGATGCGATGCGTTCCAACTTTTCCGCATTCACAGGGTCGAAGACCCCGGCTTGTGCTTCCATGGCTTGAGTATCTTTTTCATGGCGAAGCTGTCCAAAAGAGTACAGGTATCCGCTTCCATAGAACGATCGGTGCGATGATAAGGTTTTAAAGTCCTATTGAAAATATAGACTTTTTGAGAGAGCGCGCGATACGGAAAGAAGTCCGACACAGGAAAAAAGAACGAAGGCGAAAATGGTGCCCAGAACAGGATTCGAACCTGCACACCCTTGCGAGCACTACCCCCTCAAAGTAGCGTGTCTACCAATTTCACCATCTGGGCAGGTGGACGGTCGCCTTCGTTCTAAGAGAAGCTTTTTGAATTAAGCGGAGCAAAATTAGACTATCCTGCTCAAATATGCAAATTTTTTGAAGGGTAGTTTTATTAGACTTGTTGCGCAGGGTCAGTGAGGAGGGAAAAAAGAGTCATTTTTTGACCTCTCGATGATCCCCCCGCGCAACAAGTTTATTTAAGGTCTCCTGATTTTTCGAGAGCAGTATTGCGCAGCCGCTGCAGGAAGGGGGATGCGAAGATGAAATCCTGCAGGATTTCGTTAGTGCTGGCGAGTACTTCGTGGCGGTTTCCGCGCCAGGCAATTTTTCCGGTATGGAGCAGGATGACGTTGTCGCCTATTTCCATGACGGAGTTCATATCGTGGGTATTGATGATAGTGGTGATGTTGTTGTCCTTGGTGATATCGCGGATCAACTCATCAATGACCAGAGACGTTTTGGGGTCGAGGCCGGAGTTGGGTTCGTCGCAGAAAAGGTAACGCGGGTTGAGTACAATGGCACGGGCGATTCCGACGCGCTTTTGCATCCCACCGCTGATTTCGGAGGGGAACTTGGCATTGACGCCTGCGAGGCCGACCCGTTCGAGGCAGAAGTTGACCTGATTGAGCTTTTCTTTGCGGGTCATATTCGTGAACATGTCGAGTGGGAAGCGCACATTTTCTTCGACGGTCATGGAGTCGAAGAGTGCGGAAGCCTGGAACAGCATACCCACTTCCATGCGCAGGGTACGGACCTGTTTTTTATTTAATTGGCAAAAATTGACATTGTCGTAGTAGATACTCCCTCCATCCGGTGAGAGCAGTCCGACCAGAAGTTTCAGCAGTACGGTTTTGCCGCTACCGCTTCGTCCGATGATGAGGTTGGTTTTGCCGGGCAGGAATTCCGTGGTGATTCCCTGCAGTACATGGTTGTTGAAGAAACTCTTGGAAAGGTTTTCCGTGCGTATCATGGTTGAAAGCCTGGTTTGGAAGATGGGCGCAATCAGGTAAAGAGTACAGCGATTAAATAATCGGCCAGCAGGATCATAATGTCGCTGATGACGACGGCATTGGTACTGGCCCTGCCCAGTTCGATACTTCCCCCCTGCACATAGTAGCCCTGGTAGCAGGAGATGGAGGTCAGCAGATAGGAAAAGACATAAGCCTTGATGAACATCAGCACAAAGTTATACGGCACGAAAAAGGAACGCACCCCCTGGATGAATTCTGCGGACGACATATATCCTGTGGGCACTACCGAAATATACCCTCCCATGACCATGACGAAGGCAGCGACGATGACCAGGAGCGGGATGACGACCAGTGCTCCGGTCACCTTGGGCATTACGAGGAAGGCCGCTGTGTTTACGCCCATGATTTCCATGGCATCTATGTGTTCTTTCTGCCGCATCCCGCCGATTTCAGCAGCCATGTTGGATCCTACTTTGCCCGCTAATACGAGGCAGGTAATGGTCGGGGCAAGTTCCAGGATAGCTATATCGCGGGCGATATAGCCGATGTAGTACTTGGGGATAAGCGTCCCGTCGAGCTGATAGGAGAACTGTACCGCCGTGACAGCCCCCATGAACAGGGATATAATGAGTACGATGATTAGGGAACCAATCCCGATATCGTGCATCTGGCGGACGGTCTCTTTATAGTACATCGCAGTTTTTTCGGGCCTGGCGATGGCTGTTTTCATCATGATGAGGTAGCGCCCGAAGTGGAAAAGCAGTTTGACGATCATGCGTCCTGGTTATACAAATATGACGGTGTAAACGCTAGTGGTTTTCGTGCAGGGCCGCCTGTTCTTTCGCTGGCGAAACCGGGCGCAGGGGATACCTGTGCGGTGGTTTGAACGCGCTGCTCTGCACAAAATCTGTCGGCGTCGAATATTCAGGGGGTAAAAATACGCCAATTTTCGCACGCTGTTTCAAGGTTGTGGGTTTAATTCGATGGAATATGTGTATTCTTGTACCAGGGACTGTTTATATTTTCATACGCTTGGTATAAATCAGGGTTTCATGTTGCAAATCGTAGTTACAGGAGCCAGCAGGGGTATTGGCTGGGATCTGGTCCGCGCATTGGCTGCCGTTCCAGGCCGGCGCATTCTCGCGTTGTCGAGAAACGGGGATCGGCTGGCTGTGCTGGAGCAGGAATGCCGGCGTGACTTTCCGGGTACGGAGGTACGGACATATGCATTGGATCTGAGCGAGCCCTTGCCAGCGGGTTTCGACTCCTTTCTTACCCACTATTTAGACAGGGTAGATGTGTTGGTTCACAATGCGGGCTTACTGGTCCACAAGCCTTTTGCGCAACTGGATAGGGCGGACTGGCTGCGCATCTTCGATGCCAATGTGTTTGGGGCGGCCGAGTTGAGCCGTGCCCTATTGCCCTGGTTGTGTAAAAGCCCAGGTCCGCATGTGCTGCACATTGGTTCTATGGGAGGCTTTCAAGGGAGCAGCAAGTTTCCGGGCCTGTCGGCCTACAGCGCCTCGAAAGCTGCGCTGGCCTGCCTGGCGGAGTGCCTCGCCGAGGAGTGGAAGCCCCTGGGCATCGCTGTCAACTGCCTGGCCTTGGGCGCTGTTCAGACGGAGATGTTGCAAGAGGCATTTCCGGGATACCAGGCACCGCTCGGAAGTGCAGAGATGGGGGCCTACATTGCCCATTTTGCCGTAGAAGGCCATCGGGTATTTAACGGCAAGGTGTTACCGGTCTCTCTATCTACTCCCTGACTCTTCGGATGGAAACAGAGATTCTTTGGCTATGGGATGGACGAGAAGGGATATCCGGGTTTTCTGGATAAAACTCTGGAATTGGGAATACTGGCCCACGCTGGCTTTTTACTGGCCCATGTGTATTTACGGCCCTCTGCTGGCCTTGCGCTATCGGCACCCCTGCTTTTTTTCAGCGGCCAATCCGGGCATATACATCAGTGGCCTGGGGATGGAATCCAAATACGACACGATACAGGCTATACCGGCAGAGGCCAGACCGCGCTCGATACGAATCGGAAGAGGCACTTCGGAAGAGGCACTTCAGCAGGCACTGGAGGCAGAAGGGCTTTATTTTCCTCTGGTGGCCAAGCCGGATATCGGTTTCCGGGGCTTATTGGTAGCCGTAATGGATTGTTTTGAAGCCTTGGCTGCCCACCTGCGGGCTTTTCCGATAGACTTTATTGTGCAGGAGTTCCTGGATTTTCCGGAAGAAGTAGGCGTATTTTACATCCGCTTTCCCGGAGCAGATAAAGGCAGGGTCGTCTCTTTGACGCTGAAACAGTTTTTAGAGGTCAGCGGGGATGGGCGGTCGAACGTGCGAGAACTTATTAAAAAGAACCCGCGCGCACAAATGCAGATGCTGAGCGGAAATTTAGGGCATTTGCCAGCCGGTTTATTGGAAAGTGTGCCGGAAAAGGGAATCACGGTACGCCTGGGCGCTATCGGAAACCATGCGAAAGGCACGCGCTTTATCAACGGATCGGGTCATATTGACGGAGCGCTGCATCGCGTATTCGACGAGTTGTCCCGGAACATTCCCGGGTTCTACTATGGACGTTTTGATGTGAAATGCGAAAGCGTAGCCATGCTCAAACAAGGCAGGAATTTTAAAATTATCGAGCTGAACGGGATAGGTGCCGAGCCCACCCATGTCTACGACCAGGGCAGCGGCACCTATCTGGGGGCATTGGCGACGATTATGCGCTACTGGACGGTGGTCGCCAGGATTTCTGTGTCCAACCGTGTCGCGGGTGCACCCTATATTTCGGCTCTTGATATGTTGCGGGCACTGGCGGCGTTGCGCGCTTACCTGAAGCAAATCAAGCGCATTGCGGCGCCGTGACACATCACCAATCGCCACCTGCGCCCCCTCCGTCGAAACCACCGCCTCCGAAGCCGCCCCAATCGCTGTCATTGCCGCCTCCGCCGCCCCATCCGCCTCCACCTCCGCCGGGCAGGATGAACCATCCACCTCTGCCCGAGTCGTAGCGGCCGCCGCGATGGTAGCCCCCGCCGCTCCCGCCGCCGGAGTTGCCGATGAAACCGATGAAGGCAATCACGGCAATGATGATGAGCAGCACAAAGAAGGGGCTTATGGCAGGGCCATCCGACAGCGGGTCATCATTGACGTAGCGGCCCGAGCCCAAATCCATGAAAATAGAGGTAGCGCGGTCAATCCCTTCGTAATAGTCGCGCTTGCGGAAGGCCGGCCGCACTACCTGGTCGAGGATGCGTTTGGTGACGTTATCGGTGAGGTAATCCTGTACTCCCATGCCCGTATGGACGAACATCTTGCGGTCATCCACCGCCACGTAGAAGAGGATGCCGTTGTCTTTTTCCCGGTTGCCGATTCCCCATGCCTCGGCTACGCGGAAGGAGTACTCAAACACGTCGTCGTCGTCGAGGCTCCGCTCTATTAGTATGGCGATTTGCGTAGAGGTAGAATCGGCGTAGGCCCGTAGCTTTTGTTCGAGAGCAAAAGCCTGTTCCGGTGCCAGCACGGCTGCGAAGTCGTTCACCAGGGTACTGGGCTTGGGCGGTACTTCCTTTGCCAGAGCGGTGCGGGGCAGCAGGAAGAGCGCCGTCGCGGCGACGAGGGGGGATAAGCAGACAGACAAAGACCTGACAAGTTTGAAGAAGGTCACGGGCGTATCGTATTTTTGATGACATGGTTTGGCATGGAGCGCAGGTTTGCGGGAGGAGGTATTCAAGGGCTATCGTCGAAGGAGAGTTCGTCGCTCAGTTCGTTGGGGTTGTCGTTCGAGGCGGGGAAAAACGTTTTCAGTTTTTCCCCGACGCGTAGGATAGCGCTGCAAAGCCCTTCACTAAAGGCTCCCCGTTGGAAATTTTCGCGGAGCATATCGCGGATTTCGTCCCAAAAATCGTGGGGCACACATGCGTCAATACCCTGGTCGCCCAGTACGGCAAACTGTCTTTTTTCAGGAACGATGAAAAAAAGGACACCGTTCCGCTGCCTGGTCTGGTGCATATTCAGGCGGAAGAAAGTCTTCTGTGCGACGTCGAACACGGGTCCGTCCAGCTTGTGTTGCAGGTGGACGCGGATTTCACCGGACGTGCTGGCCTCGGCCTCCCGGATAGCCAGGATGACGGCCTGTTCCTGTTCTTTGGAGAGGAAACGGGCCATGGCTTAGTTAAAGTTCACGGTAGGGGCGTTCTGGGCGGAATCGCTGGCCTGGAACTGCGCTTTTTGTGAAAATCCGAACATGCCGGCGAACAGGCTGCCTGGGAAGCGGCGTACTTTTTTGTTGTAGCGGGTGACGATGTCGTTGAAGCGGTCGCGGGCTACTTTAATGCGGTTTTCGGTACCTTCCAACTGGGTCTGTAATTCGATGAAGTTGGCGTTGGCTTTCAGGTCCGGGTAGTTTTCCGTAACCATGAGCAGGCGGCCCAGGGACTGGGAGATGCCCGATTGCGCTTCTGCAAAGGCCTTCATCTGCTCAGGGGTAGCATTGGCGGGGTCAATGGTGATGCTGGAGGCTTTGGCGCGGGCTTCCACGATGGAGGTGAGGGTCTCCTGTTCGAAGTTGGCGGCTCCTTTGACCGTATTTACGAGGTTGGTGATCAGGTCGGAGCGCCGCTGATAGGCCGTTTGGACCTTGCTCCACTCGTTTTCCACCTCCTCGTCCAGCTCTACCAAAGCGTTGTAGTTGTTGCATCCCGCCATAAGGACAATCAGGCCGAGGACAATCAGGGAAACCGAAACGGTTAAAGACTTCATAGCAAAAATTTAACAGTGAATGAATGGTTTTGTGCGGTTGGCCGGGCACAGGTAGTATTTCAGGCGTTCACACCCAAAATAGAACAGGGGCAAAACGACCTTGTTCGCGCAGCTCGGCAACCTGTACGCCCAAAAATACACGTCTTTAGATGAATTGCGCTAATTTTTCATGCGAAGCAGGACAGATTATCGTCAAAGCTACTGTCCGGACTGGATAAAAATGCGGAGCAGTTCTTCTGCTGCGTGGAAGGGGCTCTTTTTTCCGTCGGCCACTTCTGCCTCAAGGTTGGGGAGTGCGTGCTGCACATCCGGGTGCCCGTAGAACAGTTGGTGGAGTTGCTCGGCGATGGCTTCGCGCATCCAGTAATGCGCTTGTCCCTGCCGCTTGTGCTGGAAGTAACCATTGCTTTGCATTTGCGCCGCATATTCGCGGATGAGGTCTTCTGTTTCCGCGATACCCTCCCTGCAAAGCGCGGAACAAAGCCGAACGGGGGGAGCCCAGCCATTTTCCCTGGCCGGGTAGAAGTGGAGGGCGTTGCGGTAGGCTGCCTGGGCGAGTTGGGCCTGGAGCAGTTGCTCTCCGTCTGCTTTGTTCACGAGGATGAGGTCGGCCATTTC
>CAZSMU010000012.1:0-429 GCA_964607915.1 uncultured Haliscomenobacter sp. | reverse complement strand
GCGCGACCGCGCCCTTCGCGCCACGCTTCGCGGCCGGCTCGGGCTCCACCGCGCGCTCAGCGGGCTCCATGCCGGAGCTGAATGCTCCGTCTGCTTTGTTCACGAGGATGAGGTCGGCCATTTCCACGATGCCGCGCTTGATGCCCTGCAGTTCATCGCCTGCGCCGGGGATGAGAAGCAGGATAAAAAAATCCACCATGGAATGTACGGCAGTTTCCGACTGGCCGACGCCTACGGTCTCTACTATTACAGTGTCGAACCCTGCTGCTTCGCAGAGAAGGATGGTTTCCCGGGTCTTCCGAGCGACCCCTCCCAGGGAGTTTCCGGAGGGGGAAGGCCGTATAAACGCCTGGGGCGCATTGGCGAGTATGGGAATGCGTGTTTTATCTCCCAGGTTAGTTCCTTTGCTGAGTTGGCTTGTTGGTTTTT
>CAZSMU010000011.1:0-50617 GCA_964607915.1 uncultured Haliscomenobacter sp. | reverse complement strand
GGAACCGGACCAGGGGCATAGGGATCCTGAGCTGGTAGCGAATAGACGATGAACAACAGGAATGCCATTGCGGCAACGTAGCGGCTGGCCACAAAGAAGGAGCAGGCAGTAAGGCGCATAGGGCGAGTGGTTAGGTGGCGAGATCCGTTGCGAGGGAACCGCAAGGGGGGGGTAAAAGAATACTTTCCTGCCGACCCCTCGCAACAAGTCTGATACTGCCCACAAAATACTATTTTTAACAGAATTGTTGCAAGGGGTAGGCCAGGAAGAAAAAAGAGTCGTTTACCCCTTGCCACCCGCCCTAAAGGTTATCAAACTCGTACAGCGAATCAATGTTGGTACAAGCCGGTATTTCATAGATAGGCTTGATCAGGCCATCGTCCAATCCATACACCCAGCCGTGCAGGTGGGGGCGCTGTTCTTCTTTCCAGGCCTTTTGTACAATGGAGGTTTTGGCGAGGTTCATAACCTGCTCTATGACATTGAACTCGATGAGGCGATTGGTGCGCGCCTCCATATCCTCAATGGCACTCAGTTCGTCGCGGTGGTAGCGATAGACGTCCTTGATGTTGCGCAGCCACTTGTTGATAATGCCATAGGAATGGGAGTTCATCGCCGCTTTGACACCCCCGCAACCGTAATGCCCACAGACGATGATATGCTTCACCTTGAGATATACGACGGCGTACTCCAGCACGCTGAGCAGGTTCAGGTCGGTATGTACGACCATATTGGCGATATTGCGGTGCACGAATATCTCGCCGGGGCGCGTACCGGTGATTTCGTTGGCCGGTACCCGGCTATCGCTGCAGCCAATCCATAAAAATTCAGGGGTCTGCAGCTTGGATAGCTCCAGGAAAAAATTCGGGTCGTCCTTGACCGTTTCCTGTGCCCAGGCTTTATTTTTCAAAAGCAGTTTTTCATAGACCTGCATAGCAGAAGCGTTTTATTGGTTACGTAGTCAAATGGAAGGAGGCGTTACAGGTGCGTCCATGAACCTCGAATGAGCCGATTTATAAGGCGTTTTTTCAATAGCTACCTGGATGTTTTTCAAGTGGGCGTGCATCATGAATTCGTTGACGGTATCGGCGATGTCCTGATCCACAAAGTCGGAAGGAGTGACGTCAATGATGAGGGAGGAGTTTTCCGGGATGCTTTCCAGCGCACGCTTTAGAGCAGCCTTATTCAGGAAACTCACCTCTTTGCGCAGGCGTATCAGGTAGTGGCCGTCCTTGTTCAGAATGAGCAGAGCAGAACGGAAGTTGCTGCGCACCAGGAAAAAGATACCCACCAGGATACCAATCAGAATGCCCTCCAGCAGGTCTGTGAACAGGATGGCGAGAATGGTGACGACAAAAGGGACGAACTGGTCAAACCCTTTGGCGTAGTATTCTTTGAAGAGCGATATTTTGGTCAACTTATACCCTACGAACAGCAGCACTGCCGCCAGGGCAGACAGTGGGATTGTATTGAGCAGGCCCGGGATGAACGCGACACAGGCCAGCAGCATAGTGCCGTGAATCACCGTGGATGCCTTGGACCTGGCCCCTGCGCTGACGTTCGCCGAGCTGCGCACGATGACAGAGGTCAATGGCAGGCCACCCAACATACCGGAAACGATGTTCCCTATGCCCTGTGCTTTCAGTTCCCGGTTTGCCGGGGTGACCCGCTTGTAAGGGTCCAGTTTGTCCACGGCTTCGATACCCAGCAAGGTTTCAAGACTGGCGACGATGCCGATGGTGAGCGCCGTTGTCCACACGGCAGGGTTATTTAGCGCCGTGAAATCCGGCTGGGTAAAGAAGGAGAAGAACTGGGCCGCATCGGATGCTTCGGGAAGGGAAACCAAATGCTTGCCTTTAAGCAGCAGCCCCGGTTGGGTACTTCTGAAAAATTCGTTGAGCAAGGCTCCGAAGATTACTGCCACCAAAGCTCCCGGAACGATTTGCAGCGCTTTGATCGATTTAAAAAATTTCGTCTCCCACAAGATGAGAATCAACATGGCAATCATACCAATAATCAACGCCCCCGGCTCAATGTAGCGAAAGGCGTTGAAGAGCTCGGAAAACGTATTCTCCTGGTCGGGCTGTATGAAGGACTCATCCCCCTCGAAATCGGCGTCATATCCGACAAAATGCGGGAGCTGTTTTAAAATCAAAATCAACCCTATCGCCGCAAGCATACCTTTGATCACGGCATTGGGGATAAAATCGCCCAGAACACCCGCTTTCAGATATCCGAACAGCAATTGAAACCCACCAGCCAGCACAACTGCCAGAAGAAAAACATCGAATTGCTCCAAACGGGCAATACCCGCCGCTACAATGACCGTCAACCCCGCCGCCGGGCCGGAAACACTGAGGTGGGAACCACTGAGCAGGCCAATCACAATACCCCCTGCAATCCCGGCGATGATACCGGAGAAAAGGGGGGCGTTTGATCCTAGTGCAATCCCCAAGCAAAGAGGTAGTGCCACGAGAAAAACGACCACCGCCGCCGGAAAATCGGCACCGAGGTTGCGGAAGAAAGAATTCATTGTCGCTGGTTTTTTCATTTCGACAAAGATAAAAAAATAGCGATACTTCGAACAAAAGGAGTTACACTTTGTCGAATTTGGTTAGGCAAAACTATAAGACGTGGAAAAAAATGGTTAGACTTGTGTCAAGAGGAGCCCCAGGAGACATAAAGGCTACCAGACTTAACACAAACAGAACCATATGGCGCTCATAAAACCAGTCCACGGAATAGTACCTAAATTTGGGAACAACTGCTTTTTAGCAGAAAACGCCACCCTGGTGGGAGACGTCGTCATGGGGGACGACTGCAGCGTATGGTTCCAAGCCGTCATCCGTGGGGATGTCCACTCCATCCGGATAGGCAATAAGGTTAACGTACAGGATGGCGCAATCCTCCACTGCACCTATAAGCGGGCACCCACGACCATCGGGAACAATGTATCTATCGGACACCGCGCTATCGTACACGGATGTACCTTGAAAGACAATATCCTGGTGGGTATGGGTGCCATCCTGATGGACCATGTCCTCGTAGAAGAAAACGTGTTGATAGCTGCCGGGGCGGTCGTACTGGAGAACAGCCACCTGGAAAGCGGGCACATTTACGCCGGAGTCCCGGCCAGGAAGGTCAAAGCCATTTCCCCCGAAACGTTTCAGGATACCATAGAGCGGATTGCCAACAATTACATCCTGTATGCCGACTGGTTTCGGGAGTAGTGCGCATCAGCGGCGGCTCAGATAGACGCCGGCCAGAATCATGGCCATGCCGATCAGGTGCATCCATCCGATGGCTTCGCCGTCGAACACGCCCCACAGAAGAGACACGATAGGCATGAGATAAGCCACCGTGGATCCAAAAATAGGAGAGGTTTTTTGGATGAGGTGGAAGAACACCCCCGAAGCCGCTACGGTACCCACGAACGCCAAGATGGTTACATATCCCAGTGCTTCCCAGGCCTGGGGATGCTGCTGCATGCGCTGTACAAAGTCGGTACCCCCAAGGAGATACGCCATGAGGGGTATGCCTACCAAGCCAAAAGAGGCAGAACTAATCAGCAGGGAGTCCAGCTCCTGAAGATATTTCCCGATGACGTTGGTACCGGTAGCGTACAGTACGGAGGCGAGTACGATGAGCATGCCCCAGCCGATTCCGCCTTCCAGCCCCGAGCGGTTGCCAAGCAATATGAGCGCCACCGCGCCAGCCAGGCCAAAAAGCACTCCCGTCAGCCGCTGGATACCGAAGCTGGTATTGAACAACCAAACGCCGAGCAGAAACGTGAACAGAGGCGTCAGAGAGTTCAAAATCCCCGCCATAGCACTGCTGATGTGCATCTGTGCATTGGCAAACAAAAACGCGGGGACAGCACTGCTGCACAACCCGACGACCAAAAGCCAGGGCAGTTTGGACCAATCCATGTACCGCCGTCGCAGATACCACATAGGTACGAAAGCGAGGGCGGAGATAGACATGCGCAAACAGGCGACTTGGGTGGGCGGAAATACTTCCAGCCCTCTTTTGATCAAAATAAAAGAAGTACCCCAAATCAAACTCAGCACCCCGAGGGTGAGAAAGGCGCGTTGGCGGGGCATTTCGCCGGTAGTAGTCGTCATTGCATCAAAGAAAGCAGCGTTTTGGCACCTGGGTGCTCAAACAGCGCGGGTCAACAATTGCTGGCGTTCAGGGCCGACCGATACCATAGATACTGGTACGCCGAGCTCCCTTTCCAGAAAAGCCACATACTCAAGGGCTGCCTGGGGCAGCGTGTCCATATCGGTATCTTCGGCTAAATCCTGGTTCCAGCCTTTAAAATCACGGTAAACCGGAAGTATTCCGGCGTCGCACAGGTCGAACGGCAGGTGCTCTGTTTGCTGACCGTCTATTTGATAGGCTATGGCAGCCCGTATTTCGGTAAAGTGGTTGAGGACGTCGAGTTTCGTAATGGCCAGGCGCGTCACGCCGTTGAGCATGATGGTGTATTTCAACTGCGGGATATCTATCCAGCCACAACGTCGAGGCCGACCAGTAGTGGCCCCAAATTCAGCTCCTTCCCGACGCAGGCGCTCTCCGGTATCGTCGTGAAGTTCCGTGGGGAACGGGCCCGAACCTACGCGGGTACAATAGGCCTTTGTAATGCCGATTACCTCCCCGATGCGGGTAGGGGAAACGCCAAGGCCCGTACATACCCCCGCCGTAATCGTATTGGAAGACGTGACGAAGGGGTAGGTGCCAAAGTCAACATCCAGCATAGAGCCCTGGGCCCCTTCGGCGAGCACCCGCTCTCCTTTTTCGAGGGCCTGGTGCAGGAAATACTCCCCGTCCACCCATCGCAGTGCTCGGAGACTTTCCAGGGATTCGAACCATTTTTCCTCCTCGTTTTCCAGTTCGAAGCCCACCTCCGGGTAGATGGAAGCCAATTCGAGGTGTTTTGCCCGGAGCGCCTCATAGCGTTTTCGGAAATCGGGTTTCTCGATATCCCCCACACGCAGGCCGTTCCGGCCGGTCTTGTCCATATAGGTCGGGCCGATACCGCGCAGGGTGGAGCCGATTTTTTCCTTTCCCTTGGCATTTTCGGACGCCAGATCGAGGAAGCGGTGCGTGGGCAGGATGAGGTGGGCTTTCCGGGCCACAAAGAGGCGGTCGCGGTACTTCGTGCCCACATCGTCCAGGGCTTTGAGCTCCCGGGCGAGCGTAATCGGATCCAGGACTACACCGTTGCCGATGAGGTTGCGCAGCCCGTCGCGAAATATCCCGGAAGGGATGGTGTGCAGTACGAATTTTTGGCCGCCGAACTTGAGGGTGTGCCCAGCGTTGGGACCTCCCTGAAAACGGGCGACGATGTCGTATTGCGGGGCCAGATAGTCAACAATCTTGCCTTTTCCTTCATCGCCCCATTGCAGGCCTAGGAGTACGTCAATTTTCATGGATATTTTCAGTAGTGGTGGTGTCGTTTAAACGGGCGGTGCGCTCACAGGCACCCCTGCACTGGCCGTAGAGGTTCAGGGCATGGTGCGTAACCTGAAATTTGAGCAATTCGCCCATCATACTTTTGATTTGCTGGATTCTCGGGTCGCAAAATTCGAGCACTTTACCGCAATCCACGCAAATGAGGTGGTCGTGTTGCTTATAGCCGTACGATTTTTCGTATTGTGCCAGGTTTTTTCCAAACTGGTGTTTTTTGACCAGATCGCAATTGACCAATAGTTCCAGCGTATTATAGACCGTAGCGCGGCTCACGCGGTAGTTTTGGTTTTTCATATGGATATACAACGCTTCGGCATCGAAATGGTCTGAGCGTTTGTAAATTTCATCCAGGATGGCATATCGTTCCGGGGTTTTTCGGAACCCGTGCTGCTCCAGGTGGCTGGAAAAGATATTCCGGACCTCTTTCATCACGGTTTCTAATCGGTGTTCTGCGGACATGTTCGTTTTTTGAAGAGAACCAAAAAGGCGGTTAAAAAGATGCATCAGTAGTCCACCCGTACCACAGAGGTCACGTTGTCCATGCCTTGCAGGGCGCGGATGACCTGATTGAGCTGGTTGATATTGCGCACTTTTAGTTTGATCATGCCCTCGAAGTAGCCTTCGTCCCCCGCGATATTGAGGGAGCGGATATCGAGCCCGAGTTGGGAAGAGATCTGGTGGGTTACCCGTTCGATGACGCCAGGGCCGCTGTCTATCCCGTTGATGCGCAAATCGGCAATAAAGGTCATGTCATCGCTGAATACCCATTCGGCCTTCATGATGCGGTAGCCGTAGTGGGCCATGAGGTTGGTAGCGTTCGGGCAGTTGGTACGGTGTATCTTTAGCCCTGCATTAGAGGTGAGGTAGGCAAAAATATCATCGCCCTGCACCGGGTTACAGCAACTGGCGATAGAGAACTGATAGCTTTCTGCGGGCTCGCCGTTGATCAGCAGGCGGGGCCGTTGGTCGGGCCGGCGCGTCCCGTTGTCCCGGATTGCTTCTGTAGGGCCCGGGGGTTCCAGGGAATGGGGCAGACTGGCATCCGGCTTGAACTCGACCAACTTGTTGCCCTCTGTGCGGAAATGCTTGAACAGTTCCGGGATGGTTTTGACTCCCATCGCCAGGTCGTAGTACAAATCGGTGCGCGATGAGTATCCAAAGAATTTCAGCAGCACCTCCACGCCTTCCTCAAAATCCACGCGCAGGTGCTTGAGTTTGCGCTCCAGCGCCTCCTTTCCGATCTCGCCCCTGCGCCGTCGGTCTTCTTTCATGGCCGACCGGATTTTGGCCTTGGCCTTTCCAGTGACGACCAGCCTGTCCCAGTCTTCGCTGGGTTTTTGGTTCTTGCTGGTGAGGACCTGCACCTGATCGCCGCTTTGGAGCTCATAGCCCAGGGGGGCCAGCTTGTTATTGACCTTGATAGACACGCAGTGGTACCCGATGTCTGTATGGATGCTGAAGGCAAAGTCCAGCGCAGTCGCCCCTTTGGGCAGGATTTTCATATCCCCTTTGGGCGTATAGACATATACTTCCTCATTGAACAAGGTGTTCGCCTTGAAGTCCACGAGGAATTCGATTGCATCGCTGTTGGGATCTTCCAGGATTTCCCGCACGCTGTCCAGCCAACGCTCATATACGTCGGGCGCATTGTTGATGCCCTTGTACTTCCAGTGGGCGGCAAAGCCCCTTTCGGCAATTTCGTCCATGCGCTGCGTGCGGATTTGCACTTCCACATAGCGCCCGCCGGGGCCTATCACCGTAGTATGCAAGGATTCGTACCCATTGGATTTAGGCACGGTAATCCAGTCTTTCAGGCGCTCCGGCAGAGGCGTGTGTACATCTGTGACGATGGAATAGGCCTGCCAGCAGGAAAGCTTTTCCTTTTCCAGCGGGACATCCAGGATGATGCGCACTGCGAACAGGTCATAGATTTCCTGGAGCGGTACCCGTTTGGCTTTTATCTTGTTCCAGATGGAGTAAATAGACTTGGGGCGCCCTACGATGCGGTAGGTGCAGCCCATTTCGTCGAGTTTGGGCCGCAGGGGCTCTATGAACCCTTCGATGTATTTTTCGCGGTCGCGCTTCGTTTCGTTGATCTGGCGGGCAATATCCTGGTACTCGATTGGCTCCGTGATTTTCATGCACAGGTCCAGGAACTCTGTCTTGATATTGTACAACCCCAGACGGTGGGCCAGCGGGGCGTAGATGAAGCTCGTCTCTGCCGCGATTTTGAGTTGCTTATGCCGGGGCATCGCCCCCAGGGTACGCATGTTGTGCAGGCGGTCAGCCATTTTAATCAGCACCACGCGCACATCTTCCACCAGGGTGCTGAGCACTTTTTTGAAGTTTTCCGCTTGTGGGCTCTCCTGGTTGTACACATCGTCTAACTTCGTCAAACCGTCTACGATCTGGGCCACCCGGTCCCCGAAATCCCTCCGAATATCCGAAAGGGTGAGGTGGGTATCTTCGACTACATCGTGCAGAAGTGCCGCCACAATAGCCGTCGGCCCCAGCCCGATTTCCTCCGCACAGATGCGCGCAACGGCAATAGGGTGCAGAATATAGGGCTCGCCCGACTTGCGGCGCTGCTCGCTGTGCGCCTGGACCGCAGTTTCATAGGCTTTTCGTATCGCACGGCGATCCTCTTCGTCCATCGGACCTTTGATGGCAGTCAGCAGCTGGCGGTAGGCCTGCCGAATCAACTTCTGCTCCTCATAGTGGACTTTTTGGATGGCTTCTGACATATCTATTTTCCTTCCTTTTCTTCTTTTTCGTTCCCGCCGCGTGGTACCGCAAAGGCAGGTCCGCTCGTGCGCACTTGCAGGGCCTGAAGATGAAACCCGCCAGACTGGTTGCGAACGCACGACACCCCTCCCGGACGGTTTTAGTAGAACTGGCAAATATATAACGAAAAAAGTACGTTCTTTGCCGCTTTTGGGCAGAAAATGAATTCCTGTGTGCCATTTTAGCAAAAACGTTGTACATTTGCAACGCTTTTTTTAGCCTTGGCCAAAGAGGCCGCACAAAAGCCCCGGCACTCACCGTGCCCTGCTGCGTGCCCCTCCTCAGAACAAGTCTTTCGAAAAGCATGTTCGGGATTTTGTCGCCGAGTCAGGAATGGTTCATTTTCTATCTTTTTTCTGGTACACAGCCTCCCTTCAGGCTTCTTTAAAAAGGAAAAAGCTAACGAAAATGCGCTCAGTTTTGTTCTCCGCAGCAAATCCTGGGCACATATCTTCTTTCCATACAGCGGGTATGGCGAAATTGGTAGACGTGCCAGACTTAGGATCTGGTGCCGCAAGGCGTGGGGGTTCGAGTCCCTCTACCCGCACTTCGATTTCCGGGACAAGGCATCTTCCTCCATCCCCCGGGCTTTTTTCAAATAAAAAAACAAACCTATGTCCAAAGTTGTCAGACACGACATTGACAATTTAAATGCTGTGCTGGAAGTACATATCGAAGCGGCAGACTACGCCCAACAACTGGATAAAGAACTCGATACGTACCGGAAAAAAGCCCAAATAAAGGGATTTCGAGCAGGTAAGGCACCGGCGGGCCTTATCCGTAAAATGTTCGGCCGCTCATTGCTGGCCGAAATGATCAATAACCTGGTGCAGGACACCCTTCGCGATTATATTGTCCAGGAAAAACTCCCCATCCTGGGGCAGCCTTTAGGCAATGAGGATCAGCAGGACCTCAATCTGGATCCAAATGAAGACCGGGAATATGTGTTCCGCTTCGATATCGGTCTCGCCCCCGAGTTTGAGGTGCAGGGTATCGAAAGCGACCAGGTCTTTGAGCTACCCCACGTAGAAATAGCCGACGAACGGGTGGATGAAGAAGTAGAAAAATTGCGCGCACGCCATACCAAGCCCGTGCCGGTAGAAGGAGACCTCGAAGGGAAAGACCTGCTGGCCTTCTCCATACGCGAGGCCGACGCAGATGGAAACCCGAGAGAAGACGGGTTCGAAACCGAAGTCAAGGTACTCTTTGAAGACGCCACCGAGGGGATACAACAGGCTGTACAAGGCCTCGCGCCCGGAAATACCTTTACGCACGACATATATGACGTCGAGAAAGAGCGCGATAGGGCTTTCGTCCGTCGGCACCTGCTCGACCTGGAGGCCTCCGACGAACGGGAGCTGGGGCCCATTTTCGTGTTTACCTACCAGGGCGCCACGCGACAGGTGCCGGCCGAATTGGACCAGGAAGCCTTCGATACCTTCTTTGGCCCCGACCGGGTCCATGACGAAAGCGAAATGCGCCAACTCATCCGCACCTTCCTCGGAAGTCAATACCATTCAGAATGCGAAACCTTTCTGTTCCTGGAATTCCAGAAACGACTCATGGACGCCAACCCGATATCCTTACCCGACGCATTCCTGCACCGATGGATCCTGGAGAGCAATGAAAATTCCAATCCCCAACTCGTAGAGGAGCAATATCCAAAATTTGCCAAAAACCTGCAGTGGACCATCATCCGCGGCAAACTGCAAGCCCAGTTCGGCCTATCGGTGAGCGAAAACGAAGTGGTAGAGGCTTTCAAAGATAAGGCACGGGGCTACCTCGGCGGGGGCGCATACCAAATGGGCGAAGACTTCCTCGGCAAGATGGCCGAGTATATGATGCGCGAACAAAAAGACGTGGACGAAATGTACGAGAATTTGCTCACGGACAAAATTCATTCCGCCATCAAGCAAAGGGTTCAGGTCAAAGAGGTTCTCATCAGCGAAGAGGATTTCAAGCATAAAATCGCTGAATTCCGCGGCGATACCAGCCCGGAAAGGGACGAACCTGAGATGGTTGAAGCAGCAGAGGAGTAAGTAAACCCCTGCAAATCAAACCTGGCTGCATCCGACCTGCTGAGTTCACCGAGGATAAAAGGGTTCTTTTTTGCCCTGTATTCAACCGGAAAACATACGGGTTGTTATCTTGTGTATAATAGACTTGCCGCCAGGGGATCATCGAAGGGTCAAAAAGGCCCTTTTTCGCCCACACTGTGCCTTTTTTCGGTCATATAGCGCCGCTATACTTCCTCAAAAAGCCTTCGTGTGGACAAAAAAGGACTCTCTTTTCCCTCTTCGCTGCCCCCTCGCAACAAGTCTAATAGACTTGCCGCCAGGGGTCTTTTCATCCATTGAAGATTCCCCTCGCAACAGATCTGCCGTTCCATCAGGGGGCAGCCAATGCAAATAGGCCTATATTGTCCACTTAACCAACTTATTTTAAAAGCTATGTTCCACAAGGACGAATTCATGAAATATGCGACCAGGCACCTGGGGATGAGTTCCATGCACCTGGAAAAATACGCAGAAAAGAGCATGGGTGCCCTGTCGCCCAATATCCAGGGCTTCACCCCGGCAGTCATCGAGGAGCGCACCATGAACATCATCAGCATGGACGTGTTCTCGCGCCTGATGATGGACCGGATCATCTTCCTGGGGCTGCCCATCTACGACGAAGTGGCCAACATCGTACAGGCACAGTTGCTCTTCCTCGAATCCGCTGACCCCAAACGCGATATCCAGATCTTTATCAACAGCCCGGGCGGATCCGTCATCGCAGGCCTCGGCATCTACGACACCATGCAATACGTGACGCCCGACATAGGCACTATCTGTACGGGTATGGCCGCTTCCATGGGCGCTGTCCTGCTGGCTGCCGGCACCAAAGGCAAGCGCACAGGCCTTTTCCACAGCCGGGTCATGATCCATCAGCCATTGGGCGGCATGCAGGGTCAGGTCTCCGATATGGAAATCTACTACAAATTGATCAAGGAACAGCAAAAGGCACTGTACGACATCCTGAGCTACCACACCGGCCAACCCTACGAAACCATCGAACGCGATTGCGATCGCGACAACTGGATGACCGCCAAGGATGCCATGGAGTACGGGCTGATCGATGAAGTACTCGAACGCAATAACCCCAAGAAACAGCTCAAGTAAACGAACGGCGTATGCCCAAAGAAAAAACGAACTTTCACTGCTCCTTCTGTGGACGCGATAAAGGCGATGTGCTCATGCTCATCGCAGGAATGAATGCACATATCTGTGAACAGTGCGTCGAACAGGCGCATGAAATCCTCCAGGAGGAACTGTATGGGAACGCCCCGCGTGGCAAAAAGCCGGGTGGCAAGCAAAAGCCTGCCACCCAGCAGCCTCCCGCACCGAATAACGTCACTCCGATGGAGATCAAGGCCTACCTGGATCAGTATATCATCGGCCAGGACGAAGCAAAAAAATTCCTCTCCGTAGCGGTTTATAACCACTACAAACGGCTCAACCAACAGAATGGCCCGGATGACGTGGAAATCGAAAAATCCAATATCCTTCTCGTCGGTCGTACCGGAACAGGGAAAACGCTGCTGGCGAAAACCATAGCCCGCTTCCTGAACGTGCCTTTCGCTATTGTGGACGCTACCGTGTTCACAGAGGCCGGCTACGTCGGCGAGGATGTCGAAAGTATCCTGAGCCGCCTGCTGCAGGTCTGCGACTACGCCGTACAGTCCGCCGAACGCGGTATCGTTTACATAGATGAGATTGACAAAATCGCCAGAAAAAGCGATAACCCCTCTATTACGCGCGATGTGTCCGGCGAAGGGGTACAGCAAGCCTTGCTCAAAATGCTCGAAGGGTCTGAAGTCAACGTCCCCCCACAGGGTGGGCGCAAACACCCCGAACAAAAATTAGTCAAGGTCAATACCGAAAATATCCTCTTCATCTGTGGTGGGGCGTTCGACGGTATAGAAAAAATCATCGCCCGACGCGTCAATACCCAGGTCATCGGCTTCAAAAACAATGACCACGAAACGGTAAACCGGGAAAACCTGCTGCAATACATCTCTCACCAGGATATGAAGAGCTACGGTCTCATCCCCGAACTGGTAGGCCGTCTCCCCGTGTTGACCTATCTCGACCCCCTCGATCAGGAGGCTCTCAAAAAAATCCTGACCGAACCCAAAAACTCCCTCATCCGGCAATACCAAAAATTGTTCGCACTGGAAGGTATCGAACTCGTATTTACGGAGGAGGCCATTGATTTCGTGGCTTCCAAAGCCCTGGAATTCAACCTGGGTGCCCGGGGGTTGCGCTCTATTTGCGAAGCCATCCTGACGGATCCTATGTTCGAACTGCCCTCTCAAAAAGACAAAGTCAGCCGCTTTGTCGTGGAGGAGGCCTTCGCCCGCGAAAAACTCAGCCGCTCCAAATTGAACCAACTCAAAGCAGCTTGATAAAAATTTTTGATTTTTTTATTGAAAAAAAATCCGATTCCGAAAAAAATTCAATTTGCGTTAATTAAATTGCCCCCTGTTTGAAATTATTGCAAACAGATACGGGCGAAGGGTTGTGCCAAAAGTCCGGTTTGCACACAGCGTTCAAAGTTTTTTGAACCGTTTTGCAGAGGGCTTTCGGCACAACCCTTTCGTTTTTAGGCTTGTTGCAAGGGGATCCGCAAGAGGGGTCAAATTGGCCCACACGCGCCTTTTTTCGGTCATCCAACGCCGTCAGAGACTCCCTCGAGGAACCTTTGTGTGGATGAAAAACGGTTCTTTTTCCCTCTTTGCACCAAGTCTTTCATACGTCCGCACTATTGCCATAAGGCTACTGCCTCCCCGCCCTATCCTAAATCCCGTATGTACTTTTTGTTTGGGATACACGCACTTTATTTATATGCCGGTACTACCGGCACCACCTGAAAACACCTAAAACCGCACACCGCCCGAGGGAGGTGCGCCACCGGTATTGTGCAAATGCCGGCCATTCGATTCACCCGGCATCCTAAGGCACTCTGCCCTAAGGACGCCGGGGTCTTTTTTTACAAAAACCCTCCGTGCGCCCCTGCCTTTTCCATATATCCCGAGCCTTCTAACAAACTTTCCGGCCCTTGTGCGTTTATATCCCTCATAAGCCCGGCCACAAAAGAAGCCGGCACACATACCATGCAGCGTTATTTTATCCGATTAGCCTACAATGGAACCCGCTATGCGGGCTGGCAGCGGCAACCCGAAGCTCCTTCCGTACAACAAACGCTGGAAGAAACGATGGCTACCGTCCTGCGTTACCCGGTCGAGTTGACCGGCTGTGGGCGTACCGATGCCGGAGTACACGCGCGCATGTTCTTTGCTCATGCCGACTTCCAGCCTCCCCTGCCCGAACATCTGCTTCACCGCCTGAATCGCATGCTCCCGCCCGATATCGCCTTGCTCGACCTCCTTCCTGTGCACGCGGAGGCACACGCCCGATTCGATGCGACCTATCGCGCGTACCAATATTTCCTCTCTTTTCAGAAAAATCCCTTCGAACAGGACACTTCCTGCTTCTATCCCTACAGGGAAAAACCAGACCCCGACCTCATGCAGGCCGCCGCATCGCTTCTACTAAACTACGAATCCTTCTTCCCCTTTTGCAAATCTGATCACGATGCCCATACCGTACGCTGTTCGCTCTACGAAAGCCAATGGAGTTTCCAGGCCGATGGCCAGGGTGCCGTTTTCCGGATTGCAGCCAACCGCTTCCTGCGCGGAATGGTACGGCTCATCGTGGGTATGTGCCTGGAAGTCGGCACGGGCAAACTGACACTGGAGGCCGTTCGCCACGCCATGGACCGGCAGGAACGCCTGAAAAAAAGCATCAGTGCACCGCCGGGCGGCCTTTTCCTGAGCGAAATCCGATATCCGTTCCTATAAGCTAAGACTTTTTCTTCTTGCGCCGCTTGGTTGCTGTTTCGGCTTGTTCGATGAGCGACTGCCAGTCGTTGTCGGTATCGCGAGTGAAGTCCAGCGTGTACTGGTAATCGCGTTTGTTGATTTCCAGGACGTGAATAGGCTGCCCTAAATAGGCTTCAATTTCGGTGAGCACAGGTTTTTCTTCGGGGCTGCAGAAGGTCACCGCGTTTCCCCGCTGGTTGCCTCTGCCGGTACGCCCGATGCGGTGGACGTAGTTTTCCGCCTTGTCGGGGAGGTCGTAGTTGACGACATAATCCACATTGGGGATATCTATCCCTCGCGCACTTACATCGGTCGCAATCAGGACATGGACGGCGCCCTGCTTAAATCGGTCCATAGCCGATTGCCGCTCCTGCTGCGTTTTGTCCCCGTGTATCGTTTCGCTCTCGATTTGGACCCGTTCCAATGCTTTCCGCACGCGTTCGACGCGCACTTTGGTACGGGCGAAGACGAGGATTTTCACTCCCGGGTGTTCGCTGACCAAGCGCTCGAGGAAGAAGCGCTTATCGTCCATTTGGACGAAGGCCACCGAGTGCGTGATGGTCTTTGCCACCGGGTTTTTAGGCGAGAGTTGTATGCGGATGGGGTTGACCACCAGGGAATAGGCTAATTTTTTGATCCGCTCGTTGATAGTGGCCGAGAAAAAGAGCGTCTGTCTCCGCTTGGGCAGATAGCCTACGAGGTCTTGAATATCTTTCAGAAAGCCTAAGTCCAGCATGTGGTCTGCTTCATCCACGACGAGCACCTCCATGCGGTCGAGGCGCAGATAGCCCTGGCTGCGCAGGTCGAAAAGGCGGCCCGGCGTCGCAACCAAGACATCAATCCCCTTTTCGAGTTGCCTGATTTGGGGGTCTTGTTCTACGCCCCCTATGATGCAATACGTTTTCACATCGGTAAACTTTCCGATTGCCTGGAACACCCCGGCAATTTGCAGTGCCAGTTCGTGGGTGGGGGCCATGACGACGCATTTGATTCCATCAGGGCGCCCCGGGCGCTTGCGGGTATGCAGGATGTGGAGGATAGGGATGGCGAAAGCCCCCGTTTTACCCGTTCCCGTATGGGCTATGGCCAGCACATCTTCCCCTTTCAAGATGGAGGGTATGGCCTTGTACTGAATATCCGTGGGCCGGCGAAAACCCAGGAGGGCCAGTCCTTTTTTTACTTCATCCGCGATAGCGTACTCTTCAAATTTCATCAGCGGTGCTTCAGCAGGTCCAATAGGTATTCCCCATAGCCACTTTGTAAGTATTTGCGCCCCAGTTTTTCCAATTGTGCATCGTCAATGAAGCCCATGGCATAGGCCACTTCCTCGATACAACCAATTTTGAGCCCCTGCCGTTCTTCGATGACCTGTATGAACTGGCCGGCCTGCATCAGCGATTGGTGGGTACCTGTATCCAGCCAGGCGATGCCTCTGCCCAGTACGCCGACCTCCAGTTTGCCCTCTGCCAGGTAATGCCTGTTCACGTCGGTGATCTCGTATTCTCCCCGGGGGCTGGGGCGGAGGTTTTTGGCGATTTCCACTACGCTGTTGTGGTAAAAATACAATCCCGGCACCGCATAGTTTGATTTGGGCGCTTTCGGCTTTTCCTCAATAGAGAGGGCTTTGAAGTTTTTGTCGAACTCGACCACCCCGTAGCGCTCCGGATCAGCTACCCAGTAGGCAAAAACGACCCCACCAACGGGGTCGGCCGCATTTGTGAGCAGCTCCCGCAGACCGTTCCCGTAGAAAATATTATCGCCCAAAATCAGCGCTACGGAATCCGACCCTATGAAGGTTTCGCCCAACACGAAGGCCTGGGCCAGGCCATTGGGCACCTCCTGCGGCACGTACTCGAAGCGGCAGCCAATCTCACTACCGTCGCCCAGCAGTTTCCTAAACTGGGGTAGGTCGTGGGGGGTGGAAATGATGAGGATTTCCCGTATGCCTGCCGACAGCAGGATGGAAAGCGGGTAGTAGATCATGGGTTTGTCGTACACCGGCATGAGCTGCTTGCTCACCGCAAGGGTCAATGGGTAAAGCCGGGTTCCGAGGCCGCCGGCGAGGATGATTCCTTTCATCAAACGTGTATTTTAATGGCTAATACTGTCCCAATATACGGCGCACCCGAAGGATGAGTTCAGCCGGCTTGAATGGTTTGGGCAAAAAATCCTGAACGCCGAGCACAAAGCCCGCTACGATCTTTTCTTCCTCTTCCGGGTCTGCAATCAGCAGGATTTTAGCTTTTTCTCCCTGGATTTCCTGTACCTGCCGTGCAATATCCAGCCCTGATTGCTTGCCCAGGTCCAGGTCAATCAAGACCAGGTCCGGGTCTTCCCGACGCACATGGTCCTCCACAGAAGCCTTTTTTTTACAAAAGGTTACCTCGAAGCCTTGCTTGCGCAGGCGGAATTCAATAGCGGAAAGCAGCACTTCTTCACTTTCGCAAATCAATACTTTCATAGACAATGGTTTGCTGACAGACTTGCGACAAATCTCATCCTACACGGGGCAGAAAAATGAACTTCGCCCCCAAATCGCTTAATACGAACAAACAAAGATAATCACGCGGGTCTTTAAATATACTGCGAAAATCACTTACCCGCTCTGCCTGGACAATTTTTTTTGCGCTCATTTCTTCCAGCGTGGAAGCGTGGACCGACCAGGGGTTCCCCTCTTCCTCCCGCTGTACAAGGGGGAGGCCCAGTTCGATATCGAGCTGGCTGACGACGAAGATGGGATAGTTCGATACGTTTTCGTCCATAATCGTATCCGAAGCCCGCGCCATAATGGGAAAAAAGGGTCGGATTTCTTCTTCCAGGCGGGCGAATTGTGCGAATTCGTTCATGTCTCAGCGAAGTTGGAGGAGGGCCACGTTTTCGACGTGATGCGTGTGGGGGAACATATCCACCGGCTGCGCTTTGAGCACCTCATATTTTTCCTGTAAGCAATTCAAGTCTCTGGCCTGTGTGGCAGGGTTACAACTTACATAAACCATTCTGGGCGCTTCCAGTTCGAGCAGCATCTTCACCACGTCGGGGTGCATGCCGGCGCGGGGTGGGTCGGTGATGAGCACGTCTGGCCGCCCGTGCACGGCAGCGAAGTCCGGGGTGAGGATATGCCGCACATCCCCGGCATAAAAGCGCGCGTTGGTGATGCCGTTCCGCGTGCAGTTTTCGCGGGCATCTTCCACTGCTGCACCCACTTCTTCGATGCCTACGACCTGCCCGCAGACGTCTGCAAGGTATAAAGCGATACTGCCGATACCCGTGTAGAGGTCATATACGTTTTCGTGCCCGCTCAGCCCGGCGAAGTCGCGGGCCACCGCATAGAGCGATTCTGCTTGCCGGGTATTGGTCTGGAAAAACGATTTCGGGCCGATGCGGAAGTACACTTTGCCGAGCCGTTCCTCCACATAGCCCGGCCCGTGGAGAAGGTGCATGTCGAGGTCAAAGACGGTATCGTTCCACTTGGTGTTGACGCAATACCACAACGTGGTGATTTCGGGCACTTGCCCCATCAACTCCTTTGAAAAAGCCGCGATTTGCTCCGGGTCGTCCCCCCCGAAGCTCAACACCACCATACACTGGCCCAGGGAACTGGTGCGCACCATAATGTTGCGCAAAAAGCCCTCGTGTTTCAGCGCATCGTAGAACGTGAGCCCCAGTCGGGTCCCGATTTCCCGGGCGGCGTTGCGAATGCGGTTGGACGGGTCGGCCTGCAAATGGCAGGTTTCGATATCAATGACCTTGTCGAAGGCCCCTGCTGGATGGAAGCCAAGCACATCTACTGCGTTGGAGAGCCCTTTTACAATCTCGTCGCGGGTCAGCCAGCGCCGACAGGAAAAAGCGAATTCCAGCTTGTTGCGGTAGAAAAACAACTCCGGAGCAGCCTGTATAGGCAACCATTCGGCTACCGGCACCTTGCCAATACGGGCAAAAGCCTGGTGGGCGACCTCTTCTTTTTGCCGCAACTGCGCCGGATACGACAGGTGCTGCCATTTGCAGCCCCCACACGTTCCAAAATGGGTACAAACCGGTTCGATCCGATCGGGGGAATACGCCCGGATATGCTGCACTACCCCCTGGTAATACCCTTTTTTCTTCTTGATGACCAACACATCGGCTACATCGCCGGGCACGATGCCCGTGGCAAAGACCGTCTCGCCATTTTCGGCTTTGCCCGCGCACTGGCCTTTATCTGCAATTCCGTGAAACAAGACATTCGGCAATACAAAAGGTTTCTTTCTTCTCATGGGTTATCGGGTCAGAGCGATGTAATCCTTTAACAGCGTTTTTAAAAAAGTGACTGGATCAGCAGGAGGTTCGGGGAGGTGCAATAGGGTACAAAGCCGGCCGCAGAGCGTCTCCAATACCTCTTCATGTGCAGGGTTGGGATAGAGCAAATAGCGGTTCAGGGTTATTTTAACCGACAGCATGTCCCGCTCGCCCAACGCCAGGACCTGGGGATAGAGCGGCGTATAGCCGTCCTGGTCCACCCGTTCTACAATGTCCTGGAGGGAAAAACGGATGAGGTTCTCTCGCCGCACGACGACGGTATGGGCGGCCCTGTCGCCGAGGCGCTGTCGGTAAGGAGTAGCACTGATGCCAACAGCAGCCAATATCCCCGAACAAGGAACCGTTTCTACGAGATGGAAAGCAGCCCGCAGCGCATAATCGGAAGCCCGGGGCGGGCGGGCGTCCAGGCGGATTACGCAAAGTTTCATCACCTTTTTACCCGGGGTCTGACCGGCCGTGAGCAGCTCGAATAAAAAATGATAGAGAAAAAAGGCAGCTAATGGCCCAAACGCAAACAGTACCATTAATACGAAGGTACTGTCTGCATCCGTCACCAACAAAGAAAAGCCCATTATGATGAGCATCAAAAACAGAGCATACCCGGCTCCCAGAAGCATGGTGTCCAGCGCAAAGGCGAAGGCCCGTTCCCGCAGGGAACCCAGTTCGTACTCGATACGTACATTCTGGGGCGTCAGGATATCAATGGTTTGCATACAGGCTATTTTGTAAAAAATACGGGCCTTTTCTTTTGTACAGGTGCAAATAGTTCCGTAATATAGGGTATATTTCAAAATATCACATCCAGGGGGCATTTTTGAACCCTGGAGGACCCCACTTGACCAGTCTGATACTTTTCCAAAAAACCAACCCACGCAAAATACGACGCCGTATGCGGGAAACCAGTTTTGTTGAACAAAATACAGAGAAATGGCGGGAATTTGAGAAAATCCTCCGGGATGGGCACGGCGATCCCGAGCGAATTGGCGAACTCTTCGTACAAATCAACGATGACCTGTCGCATGCCCGTACCTTCTATCCCAACCGCTCGGTGCGCGTCTATCTCAACGGACTCGCCCAGCGCATTTTCCTGTTGGTGTACCGCGAGCAAAAACCCGGCATCTCCCGGGTCGCACTTTTCTGGAAGGAGGAACTGCCCACCCTCCTCTACGCTGCGCGCCGCGATATGGGAATTGCTTTTCTCGCGTTTACGGGCGCTTTCCTGATCGGCGTCCTTTCCTGTGCCATGGATCCTTCCTTTGCAGAGCAGATACTCGGACAGGCCTATGTGGAGATGACGCAGCAGTTTATCGAATCTGGCGACCCGATGGCTGTGTACAAGCAATCGGGGCCGTGGGACATGTCGCTGGGTATCGCGTTCAACAACCTGTACGTGGCCTGTCTGAGTTTTATACTCGGCATTTTTTACGCTATTGGCTCGCTTTTTATCCTGGTATCCAATGGGATTATGGTCGGGGTTTTCCAGTATTTTTTCATCCAGCAAGGTCTTTTCCTAGAGTCTTTTCTGACGATTTGGATACACGGAACCCTGGAAATATCGGCCATCGTCCTGGCGGCAGGAGCCGGTATTACGATGGGTAGGGGCTTGGCCTTCCCGGGTACTTTTTCCCGTCGCCAGGCGTTCCAGCAGTCGGCCCGCCGGGGGTTCAAAATATTGTTGGGCATTGCGCCCCTCATCCTCCTGGCGGCGGTCTTCGAAGGCTTTCTCACCCGCCATACCGATACCAACGGTGTGATTCGGGCCGTATTCATTTTTGTGTGTTTGGCTTTCGTATTGGTCTATTTCGTGTGGTACCCGCGCCGCGTCGCGGCAAGGACGGGCGCCATAGCTGCCCCACCGGAATTGTTCCCCGACCGCAGCGAAGTGCCCGCACTCGACCGCATCCGAAATGTAGGTGATTTGTTTGCCGACTTATTCTTTTTCCTCAACCGCAGTTGGAGCACATTGATTCCAGCTGCTGGAATCGCTGCCTTGGTATTCTGCACCCCCTTGATCATCCTGGGCCTGAAGGGCGAAGCACTTTTTTTGCAAAAAAATGCGCTCTTCGGAAGCGTTCAGTCATTGGCCTTTTTCTATGATCACCCCCGCGCCGGCTGGGCTTATTGGATGAATATCCCCATTCTGGCCGCATTCTGCGCGATGGTCTTCCCCAGGATTATGGCAAAACCCTTTCCCGGATGGCGCCCGTACCTGCTCACTTTTCTGAGGTCCCTGCTGCCGGCTTCCCTCATCGTCCTTGGGCTGCACTATGCCGGAGGATGGGCCTTGCTCGCTTTTCCTCTGTTACCCATACCGATGCTCTGGCTTTCTATCCTGTCGCTTGAACCGGAGGCGCGTTTCGCGCTGCCCCTGGCCCTGAAACTATTCCTTGGGAACACAAGCCGCTCTATCTGGTTGGCTTTCCTGTTGATCCTGGTGGGCGGGTTATTTTTCTCCTTGATCGGCGCGACGCTGTTTTGGCAGTTCTTCAACCTTCTGGGCTGGATCGTGCGCTTATCGGAGCAACAAGCGGCACAGGTCAGCGCGGCAGGCCTCATGTACCTGACCTATGCGTTCCAGTATGTCTGGATTGCTTTTTTAGCCAGTGGTTTTGGATTATTATACCACAGCCTGATTGAAATCACAGAAGCCCGGGGCCTGCGCAAACAGGTCATGGCCATCGGCACCCGTCGGCAAATCAGGGGCATAGAACAGGAAACGCTATGAGGAACGCCTGCCTCTTACTTTGCTTACTCGCATGGCTGCCCAGTACCGGGGCACAGGATACCGCTGTGCAAGATGCTTACCTGCGCGAGACGCCCAAATCCCGTGCCTTTGACCAGGGTACCTGGCGGGAAACTACCAGGCACCTCCGCTATGAAGTGCCGCCGGCAAGACGCGGTCAGAAAAACGCCCCGGCACCTACGGACTATAAAAAAAAGGAACCTTTCCCAACCGAAGCCTTCAAAGGAATCTGGCTGCAGGTGCTGAGCATTCTCCTGCTCGCCGTCGCGATTGCCGTCCTCCTGCGCAAACTGCTCACCCAACCCCGCAACCAAAAAATCAAACCCCATCCGATAGCATTACATCCCGATGACCTGGATGCCGACCTGCCCGAAGATACCTTGCGCACCCTGTTAGAACAGGCCATCGCACAAGGGCGGTTCTCCACAGCCGTGCGGATTTATTTTTTGAGGGTGCTGCAGGAACTTCAGCACGCCCGGCACATCCGCTGGAAAAAAGACAAAACCAACCGGGACTACCTGCGCGAAATCCGCGAACCAGACCTCGCTTCAGAGTTCCGTACCCTTGCGCACTTTTTCGAACGGGTGCGCTATGGCGGACAAACGCCCGGGGCGCGTGAGTTCGAGGCCATATCACCCCATTTTATCGCCTTCTTAGAAAAACTAAAGGCTACCCCCCCCTCCCAAACCCAGGAAAAACATGCCTAGACCAAAAAAACACCTACTACTACTCACGGCCCTAGCCGCTTTGGCCGTCTTGATACTGCTTTCCCGCATGTTGTCAAAGCCTTCCTGGAACGAAGATTATCGCTACCAAAATAAAGGGCCCTACGGCACTTCGGTACTCTATACCCTGCTCAAAGAATGGGCACCCGAGCTCGTTTTCCTCGATCAAAGACCAACGTTGGCACTGCGCCAAAACCCGTCCGGCAGCTACGTCTTTGTAGGGGAAACCCTGTATATGGACAGCCTGGGTGCACAGGCCCTGCTTCAGTTTGTAGGCCGCGGCAACCATGCCTTTATCGCTTCCTGCAATCTTCCCTACCCTTTGCTGGCAGCGCTCAACCCGGAATGGTGTGTAAACCCGCTGCAGTCGCCTTATCCTTTTTATCAGGACACACAGATTTTTTACAACCTCAAACATCCTTCCCTGGCTTTTCCAAAGCCGCTTCGCTTTGTCTATCAAAAACCCGTAGCGCGCAACCAACCCCGGGCATCCTACTACTGGGAATATATAGACCCAGCGCTGCCTTGCGCTTCCAAAAACCTGGCCGAACTCGGTACCCTCAGCGGAAACCGAATGAATTTCGTGCGCATACCGTATGAAAAAGGCTTTTTTTATATCCACACTACGCCTATTGTGTTCTCTAACCTCGCCCTTTTAGACGAAAAACGGGCGCAGTATGCCTTCCGGGCCTTGTCCCACCTCCCTCCAGGCCGACTGCTATGGGACCATTACAGCAAAACCCCACCCTCCGAAAGCACAGACGACTATGATCCCGGCGCACGGCAACTGCAATCCGATAGCCCGCTGGGCTACATCCTCAGTCAACCGCCCCTCGCGCTGGCCTGGTACTTGATTTTATTAGCCGGGTTGCTCTTCCTCCTGTTCCGCACCCGGCGCCGGCAGCGCATCATACCCGTACTCCCCGCTCGGTACAACCATACGCTGGAATTTGTGAAAGCTATTGGGCGGCTCCACTTTTTACAGCAGGACCACCGCCGTATCGCGCTGCAAAACATGAATTTTTTCCTGCAAACCCTCCGGGAGCGCTATGCCCTCCACGGTCTTGCACCCGATAATCCCGCCGCGGTGGATATCATCCATGGCAAGACCAATCTGCCCCGGCAACCCTTGGAGCAGTTGTTCCGGATGTACCAAAATATCCAGCGCGCCACCCGGATTTCGGAAGGCACCCTGATTCAATTTCAGCAAGTACTAGGACAGGTCAACGCCTCTGTACGGGGAAAAAGCAGTTTGTGATTTTTTAATAGACTTACGGCGAGGGGAATATCAAGGGGTCAAAAAAGCTCATTTTTCACTGTGTTCCACCTTTTTGAAGGCATGTAGCCCCGCTTAGGCTCCTTCAAAAGGTAGAAACTGACAAAAAATGCGCTTATTTTTGTTCCCGGCAAAAAATCCCGCACGCTCCAAACCTTTTCAAGCTATGGATTCCGAACACTTCAACCCTCTCCAGGAGTACGATAACCCGCCAATAGGCCGCCTGCGAGCACTGGTCGCCGACGTAAAAGCTGAAATTGGCAAAGTTATCGTCGGACAGGAACCTGCTATTGACCTGCTGCTCGCTTGCCTGCTCACGGGCGGCCACGCCCTCGTCGAAGGGGTTCCCGGCATCGCCAAAACCCTGACGGCCAAACTACTGGCCCAAACGCTGGACATACACTTCTCCCGCATCCAGTTTACCCCCGACCTCATGCCCAGCGATGTGCTCGGCACAACCGTATTCAACCCAAAAACTACCGATTTCACCTTTAGCCCCGGCCCTATTTTCGCACAACTTACCCTGATTGACGAAATCAACCGGGCACCAGCCAAAACGCAGGCTGCCTTGTTCGAAGTCATGGAAGAACTCCAGGTCACAATGGATGGAAAAACCTATCCCATGGAGTCGCCCTTCTTCGTCGTCGCCACCCAGAACCCCATCGAACAAGAGGGCACCTATAAACTGCCAGAAGCACAACTCGACCGCTTCCTGATGAAAATTGTCGTGACCTACCCGGAACTCGAGGAAGAAAAGCAAATCCTGCGCCGCTTTCAAGGCGATTTTAGCCTGGCACTGCGCCGCGACGTTCAACGCGTGATGACCCCCAAAGATATCCTGCAGTGCCGCAAACTGATCGAAGAGACCCGGATTGAAGAGACACTGCTGGATTATATCGCACATATCGTACACCAGACCCGCAACCACCGGGACATCTACCTCGGTGCTTCGCCCCGTGCCTCCCTGGCCATCCTGAAAACCTCCAAAGCCATTGCTGCCATGCAAGGGCGCGATTTCGTCACGCCGGAAGATATCCAGCTCGTCGCCTACCCAGTCCTCATCCATCGCCTCATCCTCCAACCCGAACGGGAAATGGAAGGCATGGGAACAGAAGACGCCATCCGCAACATCATCCAGGGCATCGAAGTGCCACGGTAAAAGTGCCCAACGGTACAAAGACAGGAACTACCGAACTCACTTCCCGAAAATCAACTTGAAATAGCGGGCGTACTCCGGTAAAACTGCCTCGAAAGAGGGAGCAAAATGGATGTAGTGTACCATCATCGCAGGCAATAGCTCAAGATCAGGGCGGTTTACATATCTCTGTAAAACAGCCCGATTAAACCCGCTGACCTGTGCCAGCAGCTCCCAGACATCTTCGCCAGGCTCCGGCCAGTGCAGGTTGGGGTTGCTCCGAATGAAGGCATGCGCCCATTCATGTAACCCTACATCGTAGAACCGGCCAGGCTCCATAAAGCCCCGAACCAGATGCTCGGCAGAAAATAGCAGTACGCCATCCTCCACATGCAACTCAGAGGCATGGAACAACGTGGGGTAGTGCGGAGACGGGAAAGGACCTGGATAAAGCACAGCAACCTGAAAGTCGGAGAGAAGAAACTTTTCCCGCAACCGCATCAATTGCAGCGCCGTGGCAGCTACCAGTATCTGCAGGTCTTCCGGGATGGTATCGTCAAAAGCAGGGCCTTTGAACGACAGATTCAATCGGAATAATGCCGTTTTTTTTCGAAAATCCGTCTTTTCTTCCTCCGAATACCCGCGATAAGGGCCCGTGGATGCCTCCAGCATGCGCACTAGCCCCGAAGGCAGATCCGGTGGGAAACGGCTGTACCAAAACCAGTCCACCTGTGGATTCAGTACGTAAATTACCGCCAGTGCAACGACCGGCAGCACAATGCCAAGCGCGTTGGAGTCCCCGCCCGTGAACGCATGGTACAGATTCCACGCCGCCAGCAGCAAAAAAGGTATAGAAAGGATTTTTGAAGGCATACCAAGCGTTTAAATCAGGGTTGTAGCGCAGGGAAATCGATTCCCCGCGCCACAACCCTAATAAAGATACCGATATCCATCCGTTAACATAGCATCCTGAGACATATTTTTTTCAATAGGCTTGTACATACAAAAAAACACCTTATATTTGCATCGCCTTTTTTGGAAAGGGCATCAAAAGGTATGGTAGCTCAGTTGGTAGAGCACAGGACTGAAAATCCTGGTGTCGGCGGTTCGACCCCGCCCCGTACCACAACAAGTTAGACTATGTTTTCTGCAATCTGCCATCATCGCCATTTTCACTCTTGCTAGAGCAAGTGGCGGTACTGCGCGAGTGCTAAAAACCAACTCAAAAAAGGGTCTGCCATTTGCTGGCAGGCCCTTTTTTTTTATCATTTCAAAAAAGTGTTCCCATGGGGCAAAAAATCAGGATTGCCGTCCAGAAATCCGGCCGCCTTCTCGAAGATTCCCTCAAAATACTCAAGGAGTGCGGTATCAAGATTGAAGAAGGCCGCGACTCTCTAAAGGTACAGGCGGCTAACTTCCCCATGGAGGTGTTTTACCTGCGCAACTCCGACATTCCCCACTACGTCCACGACGGTATAGCCGATATTGCCATCTTGGGGGAAAATACGGTCCTGGAATCCGCCCGCGACCTGGATTTAGTGCTACCCTTGGGCTTCTCGCGCTGTCGGCTTTCCGTCGCCGTCCCCAAAGGAACGGATTACCCGGGCCTCCAATGGCTCAACGGGAAAAAAATAGCTACTTCCTACCCGCACTCCCTGCGCTTATTCCTCGAGAAAAATGCTCTGCACGCCGATATCCACGAAATTTCCGGCTCCGTCGAAATCGCCCCCAATATCGGGTTGGCAGATGCGATTTGCGACCTGGTCAGTTCGGGGAATACCTTGTTCATGAACAACCTGGAGGAAAAAGAAATCCTCCTGAAATCCGAAGCCTGGCTCGTGACGGGCAAAAACCTTCTGCCGGAAGTGCGTGTGCTGCTCGACCAGCTCCTCTTCCGCCTCAAATCAGTCCTGGCGGCCCGCAACCACAAGTACCTCCTCATGAACGCCCCGACAGAATCGCTCGACGCCCTGATTCGCATCCTGCCGGGTATGAAAAGCCCCACCGTGATGCCTTTGGCCGAAACAGGCTGGAACTCTGTACATACCGTCATCAGCGAAGACCGGTTCTGGGAAATCATAGATCAGCTAAAAGCCCACGGTGCGCAAGGCATCCTCATCGTACCTATTGAAAAAATGATTTTGTAAAACCGTACGCCATGAAGGTTTACTCCTATCCGGAACGCAGTACCTGGGCCGGTATCCTGGCCCGCCCGAGCCTGGAAGCCCGAAACCTGGACGAAATAGTAGCTGCCGTCCTCGACGAGGTACGCAGCGAAGGCGACGCCGCCCTCAAACGCTACACAGCCCGTTTCGACCACGCATCACTCGACCACATAGCGCTTGATGCCGCCGAACGGGAAGCAGCAGAGGCGCAAATACCGGAATCGCTCCGGCAGGCCATGCAGACCGCTGCCGCGAATATCTCCCGCTTCCATGAGGCACAGCGCAGCCGTGGCATCGAAGTGGAAACCATGCCCGGGGTGCGCTGCTGGCGACAGAGCAGGCCCATAGAGAAAGTGGGCCTCTATATACCCGGGGGTACTGCACCCCTGTTTTCCACTGTCCTCATGCTCGGCATCCCAGCTGTACTGGCTGGTTGCCGCGAGATCGTACTGTGTACCCCGCCCAACCCCCAGGGGAATATCAACCCCGCGATTGCATACGCTGCCCAGCTGGTGGGTATATCCCAGGTTTTTAAAGTGGGGGGCATACAAGCTATCGGCGCTATGGCCTTTGGTACCGAAAGCGTGCCCAGGGTGTATAAAATATTCGGGCCGGGCAACCAGTATGTCACTGCCGCCAAACAGGCCGTCAGCCGCTTGGGAGTGGCGATTGATATGCCGGCAGGCCCCTCGGAGGTAATGGTCTGCGCAGACCATACGGCCAACCCCGATTTCGTCGCTTCCGACCTACTGTCTCAGGCTGAACACGGTGCCGATAGTCAGGTCGTACTGCTCGCGCTGGAGGGCTGCCCGGTGACCGCCGTCCAGGAGGCCATCGAACGCCAGCTCCGCACCCTGCCCCGCGCCGATGTCGCGCGCCAAGCCTTGCTGAACAGCCTGGCCATCGTCCCGAAAAATCGCAGGGAAGCTCTTGATCTCATCAATGAATACGCTCCGGAACACCTCATCCTCGCAATCGAACACGCAGAAGAAATGGCGGAGCAGATCGTTAATGCCGGATCGGTTTTCCTGGGAAACTATACGCCCGAATCGGTGGGGGATTATGCCTCCGGTACCAACCACACCTTGCCGACCAACGGGTTTGCCCGCGCATTCAGCGGCGTCTCCCTGGAATCGTTCCAGAAAAACATCACCTTCCAGCAGTTGAGCCGCGAAGGCTTGCAAGCCCTGGGCCCCGCCGTCGAAACGATGGCCCAGGCCGAGCAACTGGAAGCACATCGCCAGGCCGTTCGCATACGATTGGAAACCAAATAATACCAAACACTATTATGTACTCCCGGATCCGCATCCTGCCAAATGCCCTGGCGCTCGTTCAAAAGTGCCCAACCCTGCTTTTTGTACTGCTGCTCCCGGTGTCGCTTTCTGCGCAAACCTACCGCACCGACAGCCTGTACCAGGGTGCTAAAGGCTACGTGGAGTACCTGCCGGGAAATATGCCGCTCATTTTTGCCGCCTCCCACGGCGGAGACCTCGCCCCCTCCGATATTCCCGCCCGCAATTGCAGTGGATGCGTCACCTCGACAGACCTCAACACCCAGGAACTGGGGCGCATGGTGCGCAACGCCGTGTTCAAAGAAACCGGCTGCTATCCCCACCTCGTCATCAACCGCCTGCGCCGCAGCCGCCTCGATGCCAACCGCGATATCCAGGAAGCAGCTCTCGGAAACCCGGATGCCGAACAGGCCTGGAAAGAATACCACGGCTTCATAGATAGTGCGAAAAAACGAATTGAAACAACAGCCAAAAGAGGCCTTTTCATAGACTTGCACGGCCATGGCCACAGCATCCAACGCCTCGAACTGGGCTATCTCCTCTCCGGAACTACCCTGCGCGGCAGCAATGAGGCCCTCAATACCCCCGATGTCCTCTCTAACAGCAGTATCCGGCAATTAGTGGCCGATGGACGCCAAAAGTTACCCCATGCCGAGCTCATCCGGGGCGAAAAAAGCCTGGGAACCCTACTGGAAAAAGCGAGCTACGCTTCTGTACCGAGCTCAGGTGACCCCGCGCCCAGAAGCGGACAGGATTACTTTAGCGGCGGCTATAGCACGGATCGCCACGGCTCCGCCAATGGGGGAAGTATCGATGCTATCCAAATCGAATGCAACTACCAAGGCGTACGAGACAGCGAAATCAGCCTGGCTTATTTCGCAGAAAGCCTCGCCAAATCCCTGCTCGAGTACCTCGCACTCCACTATTTTTCCCCTCTGCCAAGCTGCCAGACCGTCACGCCCATCACAGAAATAGCGCATAACCCCATTCGCCTCTTCCCCAACCCCGGCTGCGGCTCCTTTCAAATAGAAGCCCTCGAAGCGGGTTCTTGGGAGAAAATGAGCGTCTTCGACAGCTATGGGAAAAAACAAATCGAATGGACAAGTCAGCCCGCCACGATTGAGTTATCCACCCCTAAATTCCCAAATGGCATATACTGGTTGGTACTGGAAAAAAACAATGGGCTAAATACCCGCATTCCCCTGATTCAACAATGCCCCTGATGACTTTCCTCGCAATACGTCCATCATCACCCAATTGTTCAGATTTTTAGATTTCAGAACTATGGATTTGCTCCAACTCGTCAGACCGAATATCCTCAGCCTCACCCCCTATTCTTCTGCGCGCAGTGAGTTCAAAGGACAAGCAGATATCTTCCTGGATGCCAATGAAAACCCCTTTGAAAATGGCCTGAACCGATACCCAGACCCCCTGCAAAAAGCACTCAAAGCCCGAATCTCCGAGCTAAAGGGGGTTGCAGCAGACCAAATTTTCCTCGGCAACGGCAGCGATGAAGCCATCGACCTGCTGGTGCGCATCTTCTGCGAACCGGGAAAAGACAGTATCCTGACCCTGCCGCCTACCTATGGAATGTACCAGGTAGCCGCCGATATCGCCGGGGTAGCGGTGCGCGAAGTGTCCCTGGCACCCGATTTCCAACCCGACGTCGCTGCCATCCTGGCTGCAGCAGATTCCCGGACCAAAATCCTTTTCCTCTGCAGCCCAAATAATCCAACGGGTAACGATATACGCCCAGAGGCCATCCGGCAACTGGCTACCGATTTCCCGGGAATCGTGGTGGTGGACGAAGCCTATATAGATTTTTCTGCCCAGCCCTCTACAATAGCCCTCTTAAAGGATTTCCCCAATCTGGTAGTGCTCCAAACCTTTTCCAAAGCCTGGGGTATGGCGGGTATCCGCCTGGGCATGGCATTCGCCTCCAGAGCCATAATAGACCTTTTCAACAAAGTCAAACCACCCTACAACATCAACCAACTCACCCAGGAAAAAGCGCTGGAAGCCCTCCTGGACCCTTCCCGCAAAGAGGAAATGGTACAACAGATCCTCGCCGAAAGAGCGCAGCTGGTCGCTGCCTTGCAGCACCTTCCTTTCGTCAAGCACATTTACCCCAGCGATGCCAACTTTGTGCTGGTCCGCGTGAGTGACCCCAACGCCCTGTACCGCTATCTCGTCGGACGGGGCATTATCGTCCGAAACCGCCACGCGGTACACCTCTGCGCGGGAAGCCTGCGCGTCACTGTCGGCACCCGGGAAGAAAACCGGGCCCTCATCACCGCCTTGCAAGAGGCCCCCGATCCTGAAAAAACTCTCTCTTAGCCTGATAAGCCTGGACACGCATGAAAAAAATCCTTTTTATAGACCGCGACGGCACCCTAATCCTGGAACCACCGGATTTTCAAATTGATGCACTGGAAAAAATCGAATACTACCCCCAGGTATTCCAATACCTCGCCCGCATCGCTTCAGAGTTGGACTACGAGCTGGTGATGGTCAGTAACCAGGACGGCCTGGGCACCGATTCGTTTCCGGAACCTGACTTTTGGCCCGCGCACAATGCCATTCTGCAAGCTTTCCGAAACGAGGGCGTGGAGTTCCGGGAAATCCTCATAGACCGCAGCTTCCCACACGAAAACGCGCCGACCCGAAAGCCCCGGACGGGCCTTCTGACCCATTATTTCAACGAGGGTTTTGACCTGTCCAGCTCTTTTGTAATCGGCGACCGCCTCACCGATGTGGAACTCGCCAAAAACCTGGGAGCCAAAGCGATCTACCTACACAACAAGCCCGGCCATGGGGCCGACGAGACCGGAATCCCTTCCGAAGTACTCCGCGAAACCATTGCGCTCAGCACCCGGAGCTGGGCCGACATCTACCACTTTTTGCGGGCGCAGCAGGGGCGCAGTGCCCGCGTACATCGGAAAACGAATGAAACCGACGTGCGCGTACAACTCTATCTCGATGGGAGCGGGCGCTACGACAACCATACCGGTATCGGCTTTTTCGACCACATGCTCGATCAGTTGGCCCGGCACTCTGGTTGTGACCTGGAAATCGCCGTATATGGAGACCTGCATATTGATGAGCACCACACCATAGAAGATACTGCCCTCGCCCTGGGGGAAGCGTTTCGCCTGGCCCTCGGCGACAAGCGAGGCATCAGCCGCTATGGCTTTGCCCTATTGCCCATGGACGACTGCCTCGCCCAGGTGGCCATTGACTTTAGCGGACGGCCGTGGCTGGTCTGGAACGCGACCTTCCAGCGCGAAAAAGTGGGCGGGATGCCCACCGAAATGTTTTTCCACTTTTTCAAATCTTTCAGCGATCAGGCCCATTGCAATATCAACCTGAAGGCGGAAGGAGAAAACGAGCACCACAAAATTGAAATCCTGTTCAAAGCTTTCGCGCGCGCTGTCCGAATGGCCGCAGCACGCATCCCGGGCAGCCAGGATTTGCCTACTACAAAAGGAAAACTATAATCATGATTGCTATCATAGACTATAATGCTGGCAATGTGCAGTCCGTATGCTTTGCCCTCGAGCGACTGGGCGTAGAGGCTGTCCTCACCAATGACCCGGAAAAAATCAAAGCAGCGGAAAAAGTGATTTTCCCCGGCGTGGGGGAAGCCAGCACCACCATGGCTTTCCTGAAAAGCCAGGGCCTGGATACATTGATTAAACAGCTCGAGCAGCCTGTGCTCGGAATATGCCTGGGCATGCAGCTCCTCTGCCGACATTCAGAGGAAAACGATACGCCCTGTCTGGGCATTATTCCGCAGGAGGTGCGCCGCTTCCGACCGGAACGCGGCGAAAAAGTGCCACACATGGGCTGGAATACCCTACAGGTATGCCCCGACAATACGGTGTTTACCTCCGCACTGGAAGGCAGCTATGTCTATTTCGTACACAGCTACTATGTCGAGGAAGGGCCCTATACCACGGCTACAACCGAATACATCCTTCCCTTCAGCGCCGCAGTGCAAAAAGACAATTTTTACGCTACTCAGTTCCACCCCGAAAAATCGGGAGCGGTGGGTGAGCAGGTTTTGCGCAATTTCCTAAACGTGTAACCTCTTATGTTCATCATTCCTGCTATAGATCTTATCGAAGGCAAATGCGTGCGCCTCACGCAAGGAGATTATGGAAAAAAAACGGTCTATCACGACGACCCGCTGGACATGGCCCTCGCCTTTGAGGATGCCGGCCTGACCCGTCTACACCTCGTGGATCTCGACGGCGCTAAAGCACAACGCATCATCAACTATCGCGTATTGGAGCGCATCGCGGCAAAAACCCAGCTTCACATTGACTTTGGCGGGGGCCTGAAATCCGACGATGATCTGCGCATAGCCTTCGAGTGTGGCGCTAAACAAGTCACCGGAGGGACCATTGCCGTGAAGGCTCCTGAACTTTTTTTGGAATGGCTACGCCGCTACGGCAGCGAAGCCATCATACTGGGCGCTGATTTCCGCGACGGGCATATCGCGGTAAGCGGATGGCAGGAAAGCAGCACGCGGGAACTCCTCCCTTTTTTAAAAGATTACCTAAATAAAGGGGTGCGCTATGCTATCTCGACAGATGTCTCGAAGGATGGCCTGCTCCAGGGCAGCGCCCGTGCAACGTATGAGGAAATCCGATCGGAGCTGCCCGAGTTGCAGCTCATTGCGAGTGGCGGGGTCACAGGCATGGAGGAACTGGAACAACTCCGGGCTATCGGCTGCTATGGTGCCATTGTAGGCAAAGCCCTTTACGAAGGCCGAATCGCACTGAAAGAACTGCGCAATTTTGCAGGATAGGGGCCAGCGACGGGGCTCATGGCAAAACCTGTGGCGGATTTATGTATCGTACACGTTCAAAAGAATCACTATGCTGGCAAAACGCATCATTCCCTGTCTGGATATCAAAGATGGAAGGACCGTCAAAGGAGTCCACTTCCTCAACCTGCGCGATGCAGGCGACCCGGTAGAGCTCGGGGCCCTGTACAGCGCTGCAGGAGCAGACGAACTGGTGTTTCTCGACATTACTGCTACCCATGAAAAGCGCAAGACCATGGCGCAACTCGCCCGTGAAGTATCGCGCAGGCTCAGTATACCGTTCACCATCGGCGGTGGAATTGGTTCGGTAGAGGATGCAGCGGCATTGCTGGAAGCGGGGGCCGATAAAATCAGCATCAACTCGGCAGCGGTGCGCGACCCCCGGTTGATTGAAGACCTCGCCTTGCAGTTCGGAAGCCAGTTTGTCGTATTAGCCGTGGATGCCCGTGAGGTCGAAGGCAAATGGCGGGTTCACCTCAATGGCGGTCGCATAGCTACCGATATCCTGCTGTACGACTGGGTTCGGGAAGCCGAGTCGCGAGGTGCCGGGGAAATCCTGTTCACGTCTATGAACCATGACGGGGCTAAAAACGGCTTTGCCCTCGAAGCGACAGCCCGCGTTTCCGAGCTGGTACACATCCCGGTCATCGCATCTGGCGGAGCGGGTACCATGGCGCATTTTTACGACGTATTTACGGTCGGCAAAGCCGATGCCGGCTTGGCCGCCAGCATTTTTCATTTCAAAGAAATCGAAATCCAGGATCTGAAGGACTACCTTCGGGGAAAAGGAGTGGCCATCCGCTAATCAAGACGATCATGCAAAAACCCGATTTTCAAAAATCAGGCGGGTTAGTACCCGCCATTATTCAGGATGCCCACACCGGGCAGGTACTCATGCTCGGCTATATGGACGAGGCCGCCTGGGAGAAAACCCTGCGGGAAGGAATTGTGACTTTTTTTAGCCGCAGCAAGAACAGATTATGGACCAAAGGGGAAAGCTCCGGGCATTTTTTACGCGTAGTAGAATGGAAGTCCGACTGCGACAACGACACGCTGCTTTTCCGGGTACATCCGCAGGGGCCGGTTTGCCATACCGGCAGCGAAACGTGTTTTGACGAAGCCAATGCAACACCGGATTTTCTACGCCATCTCGAACAGGTCATCCGCGAACGCAGGGAGCAGAAAGACACGGGGTCTTACACAGCCTCCCTTTTTCAAAAAGGCATCAATAAAATCGCCCAGAAAGTGGGGGAGGAGGCCGTTGAGTTGGTGATTGAAGCCAAGGACGACAACGAAGCGCTCTTCCTCAACGAGGCAGCAGATTTGATGTTCCACTACCTCGTGCTACTGGCTGCCAAGGGCTATAGCCTCGAAAACGTCGTAGCTGTATTGCGAGAGCGGCACGGGACAGTTGCCCGGCGCTAGAATTTAAAGCCCAGGGTCATCCCCAGGGTTCCGAGCCTGGACTCCTGCAGCACCTCTTGCACCGGGGCCGCGTCGCTGACGTAGGGGTAGTAGCGTTCGTCCTGGCTGACCCGGCGATAGCTCAAGTCAAAGTAGAAAGAACGCAGTCGTACCCCTGCGCCACCGCTAAGGGCGAAACGACTGCTATCGTCGTTCAAGAAGGGCGAAGGGAGGCGGTTTACCCCGGCGCGAAGGCGGAAGACATCGAGTACCAGCTCCCCTCCAAAACGCACGTTGAGCACATCGCCCAACTGATTGCGGATAGCGCTGTTGATATTTGCCTGGGCGTCCTCATATCCGGTATAGCTGAAGCGGGCTTTCCCATAGTCCACAAACTCCAGGTCGGCAGAGACGAAGCCGAATTTGCCGAGCAGCAGGCCCAGGCCGCCCTGAACCCGCCAGGGAGTGCGGAGGCCGTATTCAAAGTTGCCCGGTGCGCTCGCATTGCCATTTAGTTTCCTGCCCTGTTCGGCCGCATCCTCAAAATAGATATACTCCAGGTTGGCGTCGTACGAATCGTTCAGCGTCATATTGGTCGGGGTATGTACGGAGGCACCGAGGCGCAGGTTCTGGTGCGGACGCACGATAATGCCCAGTTTGGCATTGGCTCCCCCCCCGAGCGTAGTGAGCTGCTCGCGCAGGGCCAGACTTGAAAAATAGGGTATGGCACCGCCTTTGGCGAGGGCGGGATCATCCGTTTCCGTATAGGTCTTATCGGAGGTAAAAGTAAAGAAGGGAATCCCGACGCTCAACCCGATGAGTACGCGGTCGTCGTAGTTGACCCCAAGGGCAAAGCTGAATTCAGACATAGAGCCTTTGGAAAATCCGTTTTGATCTTTGCGCAGGAGCGGCGGCTTTTGGGGGATTTCGTAGTCAATATCGAATCTTCCGTCTTCGTCAATATCGTAGATCGCACTGGCATTGGAGGCGAGGGAGCTCTCGTAGTCGTTCAACCCCGCACTTCCGTTGGCAATTTCCTGGTAGCGCTGTGTGATGGAGCCCGGTGTAGCGCCACTGAATGCAAAAGAGCGGTTGAAATTGGACAAATGATTCAGCGTGATGGCAAAATTGGCGGCCTTCCATTTTCCGGCCTGAGGCCTTGAAGTAAATACCATGCCGAGGTTTTGTACATTCAGGTTGCCCCGGGAAGCATCTGTTGCAGTGTTATCGGAAGCGTCGAGCAAAAGGGATTGGGTATTGGCACCCGCCATGCCCAGGCTGATGGTGTATTCCGATTTTTGGAACCACGCAATCCCCGCCGGATTAGTGCCGGTGACGGATAAGTCGGCCCCGAGTGCGCTCATGGACCCTCCTGTACCGTTGAAACGGGCTGTACCTCCGTACTCAAAATAAGAAAAGCGCAGCGCATCCGATACGTTTTGGGCATGGGATGACCCGATGCCCACGCATAAAAGTAGAGCAAACCACAAGGCTCTCCTTGCGGATAAGAGCAATCTATACATATTTCAGAGGAGCGTTTTACAGCGTAGGAGCTGCGGGCTATTAGACTTGCTGCGAGGAGCCAGCGAGGCAGAAAAAGATTTTTTCACTTTTGACCCCTCGCCACCCGTCTGACAGATGGGTGGCGAGGGGTCAAAAGTGCCATTATTTTTGAAACTCTCCCTTACGGATTAGTTTTTGATGCGCCCCCCGGAGGAAGGAGATGGCGAAGCAGCCGGTGCACTGCGTGGGCTCGAAGAAGGGGAGCTACCCCCCCAACTCGGCGAAGGGTTACTGCGCGGAGATTCGAAGCCCGAAGAGGTGCTGCGCGGGCGATCGAAGCCGCTGTTGCCCTGTGTGTTGCTGGGACGGTCGTATGCACTGCTTCCATTGCGGTCGTACGTACGGGCCGGCGGGGTATAAGAGCGCGGGGCGGTGCTTGGCTGTGGCGAAGCGGTGCGGGGAGCAGGGGTAGCGCGTATCCCCGGGTTGTTATACCCTTCCCGATTGCTCGGTGCGGTGCGGTCGCCTCCGAACTCGCGGCTGCTTTCCGTCTGGCGCGGGGTAGTCGGATAGCGGTTGACATCCCGCGTCTGCGGATTGAGCCGCTCGGAGGGCGGAGACATATTGTCGCGGGGGCTACCTGTGTTGGCCGGGATGCGGTCGCGGTCGCTTTCGGTGATACGGCCTCCGGTTGTTTGTATGGTGCGCGGGGCTACACCCGGGCTGTTATCGGTGATACCGGGACCACGTCCAGGGCGGGAGCCCGGTGCCGGACCCGTTGCACTACCCCCCGTACGCGGGCCAAAGTAACCCCTGTCTTCGACCATATTGCCACCGGTATTGTAGATATAGCCATTGCCCCAGCTCGGCGGAATAGCAGAAAAACCATTGAAAAGATAGGGGCCGCCAAAGCCCCAGGAGTTCCAACGGTTCCAGCGGTTCCAGGAGTTCCAGGAGTTATTGCCATACCAGGGATCCCAGCCCCAGGTATTGAACCCGCCAAAGGAGTTAAAGGAGTTGAACACATTGATTTGCACGCCCGGTCCGAAGGAGTTCCAGCCCGGTCCGAAGGAGTTCCAGCGGTTCCAGCGGGAGAAGTAGCGGTTGCTGAACACATCGTCATAGATCAGCACGGATACTCCGGGCATGAGCAAGCGATCGTAATAGCACGCATCCACATAAATCGGGTCGAAAAAGTTAAAGCCGTAGTAGGGCCGATGGAAGCGGCGTATGCGGGAAGTGTAGTAATAATCGTAGTCGTTGTAGTAGTCGTACTCATCATCGTACGAGTTGGCATATCCACTGCCGTCATAGTCGCTGTAGCTACTTTTTTCCATTCGCTGCTTCGGAACGGCGACCCGGTCTTTATCGGGATCGAAATAGACATCGTCCGATACCTGTGCCGGTAAATACCCTATGCCGAGCAGGCTGAACAGGGTGGCGATGAGCATTCCTTTTTTCATGATACTGCCTTTTTTCAAAATGATCAAATTAGCCTTATAACGATTGGTTGGGAGATGATGCCGGGCGGTGAAGGCTATTTTCTACATTAGACGCCCTTGTGCGCAACAAGTCTCTTTTTACAACATCGAAATTATTACTTTTGTGTTGCTTTTTAGTTAAAACATTCATAAATCCGACGAATATTGCGTTAAATCAGCTTGTTAAACAGGGTCGTATTTGTTAAAAACGCTTATGGACAAAAAAATGCTTGTTGAAAGGAGGTAAAAGGACTTTTCGCCCCCTTCCAACAAGTTGGATACTACCCCCCGAGCCCTTTCGCAAGGTCGGAATCACGTTCAAGAATTATGGCAAAAGAAATCACCTCCCGTTCAGAAGATTATTCCCAGTGGTATCTGGATATCGTCAAGAAAGCAAATTTATCGGAGAACTCCGCTGTCCGGGGATGTATGGTCATCAAGCCGTACGGATTCGCCCTCTGGGAAAACATGCGCGACCAGCTCGATCGCATGTTCAAGGAAACCGGCCATGTAAACGCCTATTTTCCGTTGTTCATCCCCAAGTCTTTTCTTAGCAAGGAGGCCGAGCACGTGGAAGGCTTTGCCAAAGAATGTGCTGTCATAACCCACCACCGCCTGATGGTGGACCCCAACGGCAAAGGAGTCGTAGTGGATCCGGAGGCACGCCTGGAAGAAGAGCTCATCGTGCGCCCTACGTCCGAGACGATCATCTGGGATACCTACCGCAACTGGATCAACTCCTACCGCGACCTGCCCCTGCTCATCAACCAATGGGCCAACGTCGTGCGCTGGGAAATGCGCACCCGCCTCTTCCTGCGCACCGCTGAGTTCCTGTGGCAGGAAGGGCATACTGCCCACGCTACAAAGGAAGAAGCGATGGAAGAGACGCTTCGCATCCTCGACATCTATGCCACGTTTGCAGAAGAATACATGGCTATGCCCGTCATCAAAGGCATCAAGACCGTCAATGAACGGTTTGCGGGCGCGGATGAGACCTTCTGCATCGAAGCACTGATGCAGGACGGCAAGGCTCTGCAGGCCGGCACTTCGCACTTTTTAGGGCAAAATTTCGCCAAGGCGTTCGACGTGACCTTTCTCAATGAGAACAACCAGCGAGAGCACGTCTGGGCGAGCTCCTGGGGAGTCTCTACCCGCCTTATCGGCGGCCTCATCATGACCCATTCCGATGACAACGGCCTCGTGCTGCCTCCTCGGCTCGCCCCGACTCAAGTCGTCATCGTACCCGTGCCCAAACCCGCTGCGCCCATTGACGAAGCCGCCCAAACCATCATGCGGGCACTCAAAGCCAAGGGTATTACGTGCAAGTACGACACCGACATGAAAAACCGGCCGGGCTTCAAGTTTGCCGAACACGAGATGCACGGTATCCCCGTGCGCTTAGCTATTGGACAGCGCGACCTCGACAACCATCAGGTCGAGGTAGCCCGCCGCGATACCGGGGAAAAAGCCTCCGTGCCCCTCGATGGCATAGCGGATTATGTACAGCAGTTGCTGGGCGATATCCAGCAAAACCTCTTCCAACGCGCAAAAGCATTCCGCGAAGAAAAGACGACGCGCGTGGATACGTTTGCCGATTTCCAGAACTTGCTCGAAACGGATATCCCCGGGTTCATTTCCGCGCATTGGGACGGAACTACAGAAACAGAGCTCGCGATCAAAGAGGCCACAAAAGCAACTATCCGCTGTATCCCACTCGAGAACGACCCCGAACAGGGTATCTGTGTGTTCAGCGGAAAGCCCTCTGTGCAGCGGGTACTGTTTGCAAAATCATATTAGACTTGTCAAGAGGGGTCAAGACCCCAAGATACTGAATATCCCGCCGCGCCCCCCTTCTTTGCGGCGGGCTTCGCGGATCAGGTCGGGCAAGACCTCCCAGTTGGGGTCCAGGGATTGGGCGCTGAGAAAATCGGCAAGGGCCTTTTTTTTATCGCCCAATCCTAGATAAGCCCTGCCCCGGCCCACAAAAGCTGCTTTATTGTATGCGTTTAGGTCAATGCTGCGGGACAATGCCTCCAAAGCCCCTGCGAGGTCGTCTTCCTGTTGGCACAGATACCCTCTCCAGAACCAGGCCTGGTCGTCTTGTGCATTTTCTGTCAAAACCGTTTCGATATCTTTTCGCCCCTCGGCGAATTGGCCGCACAGGCAATAGGCCATCCCCCGCAGGCGGCGGCTCTCCGTGTGGGCGGGATTGAGCTGAAGCGATTTGCTGAAACAAGGTATCGAAGCAGCATACTCACCGAGGTTGAAGCGGGCCAGACCCTGGTACAGGTAGTTTTGAAAATGCCCGGGATCGAGGTGGGCGGCCTCCTCGCTATCTGCAATCGCACCCGTGTAATCGTGGAGTTGGATTTTGACCAGGCTGCGCTGCCCCAGCGCATCGGCGAGGGCTATGCCGGATACGACAGCATAATCGAGGTCTGCCAGGGCCTGTTGATAGTTGTGCATCCGCAAGTGCAGCATCCCGCGCTGAAACATCGCTATACCCAGGCCCGGGTTGGATTGCAAGGCGCGGTTCAAGTCTTGTAAAGCACCCGCCAAGTTACCCTCTGCGATTTTTTGCTGTGCGTTTTCAAGAAGAGAATCGGACATAAAGACCTCCGGTATTAGGTTATTTGACTACAATTGCCGCATAGCCCCCCGCGGGCAGGCGGATATCCAGCAGCGCATGGCCATCCTTGTCGAGCCGTACCTTCTGCGATGCCTCCTCTCCCATTTGTATGGTAGCTTTTTTTGATAAACCCGTGTAGTACAAAGGAAGTTTGATACGGCGGGTAATCGGTGTCGGAAGAGGGTTATACAACATAGCCATCCCTTTTTCCGGCAATCCGGGGTTGACGTGCAGGATGCCGTCCCAGTCCCTGCCGTCAGGGCGGCGCAGGTGGATGATATCGGAATTCAGGATGTCGCGATGTTGTTTGTACCAGGCAATTACGTCCTGTACCATTTTGAGGGTCTGCTCTGTATCGTAGAGGCGCGGGCCGCGGTAGCAGGCCTGCACGCCGGCGCCGTAGTACTGTACCATGAGCTGTCGATAGTCGTCTATATGTTCACTCAGGGGTTCCAGTACGGATTCCGGACCGCCGCCATGGTATTTGGTGAGGGGTACGAAGCCCCAGGACATGGAGGGAGTTTTCTCCCAGGTCCCGTCGTAGATATTCTGTCGGTTCAGTATCTTCTGCTGCTCCCGCGGCAGGGAAAAGTTGACCTCCCGATAGCCAAGGGCGATTTTGTGGGTACCGTCGAGAAAGTACCAGTCGGGGGCGTTGATATATACGCCGCGGGCATTCAGCCGGCGGTAGAGACCTTTTTGCAGCTCCATCTGCTTCCACTGGGAGTCGTGCAGCCCTTCATGGCCGGGATGGGAGGTAGAAGCGCAAACGTCACCGGGATAGGGGCCGTCGTGTTCCAGCAGGTCAAAGCCGGTGGTCTCGATGAAGTACGCGATTTTTTCGAGATAGGCGAGCCCCCATTTGCTGGCAAGGCAGGGGGCATTGCCAAAGAAAGCGTGCTTGTCGGGCAGTCCGCTGGCCGGGTCTATGACATCGTTTTCAGCGTCTATTTTTCGACTGCTGAACAGGGAATAGCCTCCCAGTTTTATGCCGCGCTGGTGTGCATAGTCGGCCAGTGCCTTGAACTTGGCGATATTGGCCTGTGAAGTGTCCTCCATGTTCAGTCCGCTGCCGAAGCTGAGGATGACCATTTCGTACCCGGTTTCGACACACTGGTCAACGACCGATCTGACCTGGGCAGGATCAGTGCTGATGAGGTGCATGAAGATGGGGTTCCGGTTGGTCCAGGGAGCGATGGTGCGGTACATCCTGCGCCGGGCCAGTCCGTTTCGCTCGCGGTCGTAGGAGTCCAGCAGCAGCTCGTACGACTGGATGGAGCCCAGGCGCTCACCAGGTGCCAGGCGCACTCCTATCCCTTTGTCGGGATATACTTCCAGTACGCAGGGTGTCTGGTAGTTATAGTTTACCTGGGACGTATAACTGCTGTCCACTTTCCAGTGTGAACCCTGGTCAGAGAGGTCATAGCGCATGGCGTTGTTGAACGCGAACGTATTTTCGACATGTATGCGGGCCGGCTTTTTCATTTGGGCTGCCGAGCCTACCACTGCTGATTCCTCTTCCGGCATCGCCAGAATTTCGTGTACGATTTGGCCTACGAGCACAGGCTCGCGGCTATTGTTCTCGACCGTTACCCACTTTTTCAGCAGGGGCATACCCGGATAGAGCTGGTAGTGAACCCGTACTTGTACACCGGGCAGTTCGGGGTGCAGGAACAGGAGCGAAGCGGTTTTTCCTTCTATTTCGTGCGAAGTGTACTGAAAATCCGCAGGATGAGCTGTAAACTGGTCTATCCATGCCTCTACCAGATAGCCGTGTTCTTTTTGACCGTAGAGTCCACCCACCGAATAGGTTTTCCCGTTGAGGGTCACCCTGGCCTCGGGGCGGCAGGAGCGAATGAATTGTTCGCCGGTACCCTCATGCCGATAGCTGACAGAAGCGGCGTTGGGCAGCAAACGGATTTTTCTGGAGAGCCAACCGTTGTGGAGCAGTAGTTCCCGGCCTTCTTTGTCCAGGGAGAAGGCACATTGGTCTTCCTGGGGAAAAACGAGCCAATCGGCCGATTGGCCACACAAGGTTTGCGCCGCCAGGAGTAAGCTGAGGAAATAATATTTGGAAGTCATATAGGTAACAAGGTGTTTTAAAAGGCTGGTGGGAAGAGACCAGTGAGGTGGAAGAAAGAACTTTTGTAGCCCTCGGAGATTCCCCTCACCCCTGGAGTCAGTCTCCGAAGGCGATGCCCAGGGAGCGGGCTACCCCGAGCAGGTAGTTGTTGGGGGCGATGAATTTGTTGCCTTTGGTCACTTCGCTGAGCGGCACGCTGCCCATTTCGTAGCCCCGATAAGAAACCATCTGCCCGAAGTTCCCGTCGCGCACCAGTTCGTACGCCTTTACGCCCATGGCCGTTGCCAGGATGCGGTCGAAGGCCACGGGGGTACCGCCGCGCTGGATATGACCTAGTACGGCTGTGCGCACCTGTGCGGTACAACCTTTTTCTTCCAGTTGGACTTGCAGGAAATTGCCCACTCCGCCTAATTTGATATGGGTATCGCCTACATCGGTGGATTGCTTGCCGATTACACCGCCGCCCTTTGGCTTCGCCCCTTCGGCGATGACGATATTGACAAACCCTTTTCCTTTGTGGTAGCGCTTATGGATTTCGTGGAGTATTTTGTCGGCATCATACGGGATTTCGGGAATCAGGCATATTTCCGCCCCCCCGGCAATGGCGGTATGCAGGGCAATCCAGCCGGCATCCCGGCCCATGACCTCCATGATCATGGTGCGGTGGTGGCTTTCCGCTGTCGTGACGAGCTTATCGAGGCTTTCCGTTGCAACTTGTACAGCTGTGCTGAACCCAAACGTCAGGTCGGTGCCTTGCAGGTCGTTGTCTATGGTTTTGGGTACCCCGACTACCCGCAGGCCTTTGTTGGCCAACGTCTGGGAAATGCGCTGGCTTCCGTCGCCTCCGATGTTAATCAATGCTTCAAAGCCGAGGTCGTAAATGCGGTTGACTAGTTCTTCCGTGCGATCTACCCTGGCCCAGGAACCATCGGACTGCAATACAGGATACGCCCGTGGATCGTTCCGATTCGTCGTTTTAAGGATGGTGCCGCCGCGCACATGGATACCCGAAACCCGCTTTCGGGTCAATTTTACCAGTTCGGTAGGGTCGCGGAACACGCCTTCAAAGGCTTCGATAGAACCCCAGGCTTCCCAAATCCCCTCTTCTTTCGCTGCTTTGGCTATACCGCGAATGACGGCATTCAAACCGGGGCAATCCCCCCCGCCGGTGATGACCAGCAATTTTTTTTTCATGTAAAGTACAATTGAATCCACTGAAGGACAGCAAGGACAAGAAAAAGACCGCTCAGGAAAAAGTTGGCCCCGCGGTCAAAGGAAGTCATCTTTTGCATCAAGCCCCCCGCCATGTAAACGTACAGCAAGAGTCCCGACAGGCTACCCGCAAAAGCGCCGAAAGCAACACCCCAGCCGGAAAAAGAAGCCAGGTACAATAAATTTTTTGCATCCAGGTACGCGCTGCTCGTAAAGTAGAAAGGGATGTTCATGATGTTCATCCCTGCCGTCGCCACCCCTCTTAGAAACGGGGTTCCCGGATAGCGGCTGCCGTCTTTACGCACCTTGGGTTTCAGCGCCTGGTAGAAAAATACGACGCTGAGCACTAAAAAAAGAAGGATGGCAACCTTCTTTATATTCGTCAGCACTTCTGCATGCGAACTCAGGTACTTTGCAAAACCGACGGCCACTTTGGCTTGTACGAAAACGACCAGCGCAGCGCCCAATGCGCACATAACCCCCGCCCAAACTCCTTGTCGCAGGGTGACTTTGGCAGCGGTCACGTTGATCAGCCCCGGTATCGCTACGCCGATGAACCCGAGTACGCCGCCCCAGAAGAGATTGTTTACAAATACCATGCGACTAAAATAAGGGTTTATCACAGTATTATCCAAACAGGATAGCCTATTCGACTAAAAATATGACCTGGCCGATAAAAAATCTCTATTTTTGACCCTAAACGTGTGTTCGACATATCCTCGCGAAGCCACGAGAACCCGTGTTCGCTGTTCCTCCCTTTTCAAAGGTATATAGCCTCCTCAGGCTTCTTCAGAAAGGTGGAAAATACACTGGGTTCTATCCTCAGCAGATAATCCGGGACACGCTCTAAAAGAATACCGCATTTTCCGTCATGAAAACAATCCGCGCTTTTTCACGGCCATGGCTGCTGTGTTTGCTCTCTTGCCTTCTGTCTTTACATGTTTGGAGTCAGGAAGGACGAGTATTCACCCCTCAAACCGTTCCCGACCCCAAAAAAACAGGGGGAGGCTATGTTAGTGATCCGGGAGGAGTACTCAAGGCTGCTGACGTGGCCGAGTTGAACCGCCTGATCGCAGCAGTAGAGGATTCCAGTACAGCACAAATTGCTGTGGCGGTGCTCCCTTCCATCGGGGAAGACAGCCCGAAGGAATTTGCCACGGCACTTTTTGAGACCTGGGGCATTGGTCAGCGCGAAACGGACAATGGCTTGCTCATCCTCGTGGTGATGGATCAGCGCCGCACCGAATTCGAAACCGGCTATGGCCTGGAGGGTGTACTGCCCGATATCACCTGCTACCGCGTGGGGATGGAAGCCCTGGTGCCCTGGTTTCAACAGCAGGAATACGGCAAAGGGCTGATTGCTGCGGTCACGCGCTTCAAGGAGTTGCTGGATAACCCGGATTCCGTAGCGGAAATCAAGGCCGAGGGGAAATCATCGGATAAGGAAAGCAATACCGGGCTTATAGTAGCCATCGTGATTTACATGGTTCTGAACCTCTTCGTGCATGGGCTCCTGATTTCTCTGGCGTTCAATGCCCTGCGTTCCAAACAGGAAATCTACGACAAGTACCTGTACCTGTACAAACTTCGGCACAGGTTTTGGTTTGTGCTGTTTCCGGTACCTTATTTCATACTCTACGCCTGGCTTTCCCGTAAATTGAAAGTGCTGCGCTATCAGCCGCGCAACAGCCGCAAAAGCGGAACAGCCATGCGTCTGTTGCCAAAAGAGGAGGAAGATGCCTACCTGGAAAAAGGCCAGGTCACAGAAGAGGAAATAGGCGTTTCAGACTACGACGTATGGGTGACGGAAAGCGGGGACGATATTCTCATACTCCGCTATCCTGCAAAAGTCTTCCACAAGTACAAGCGCTGCCCGGAGTGCCGCTACACTACCTATTTCCTGGCCGAGTCGCATAAAATCCGCAGTGCGACCTACTCCAGTACGGGCCTGATGGAGGAGATCTATCAATGCAAAAACTGCAACTTCCAGCGCCGCAAAGAGGTCATCCTGCCCAAGCTGCAGGCGTCTTCGAGCAGCAGTAGCGGCTCCAGCCGGGGCGGGGGAAGCTGGGGCGGCGGGAGATCCGGCGGCGGCGGTGCCGGCGTGAGTTGGTAAGAGGGGCTTATTTCCCCAAAAGGCCGTCTATGCTCGACTTTATGAGTGCCAGGCGCTGCGGGTTAAACGGCTGTCCTGTATCGGGCACCTGCTCGCTCCCTCGCGCGACACGCTGTTGCAAAACACGGCGCTCCGCCCTTGAAAAACGGGAGAAAGTGCGCCTCAACACCGGAAGAATTTGTTTGAATTCCTCATCAGACAGAGCGCGCACCCAGTTGTCCAGCCGCTGCCATACCCCGGGCGTATGGAGCAGCACCAAGGCTGGCCCACTGGTAAACCCCTCGAGCCAGAAAGCGCTTTGAAGGGGTTCCGTAGCGTTTGAAAGAGCGGCTTCAAACGCCATATCGCACATCGCGTCGGGCCACACATGCCCTTCTATCAGCAACCGAACCGCCAACCCGGCTATGAGCGGGTTGGATTGCCGGTTGAGCGCCAGCTCCTGCAACGCCTGGTACCATACCGCCATACCCTTTGTATCTTCCAACCCCCGCAGTGCGTGATGAGCCCCCAGGACGAGTTGAAACCACTCTTGTGCGTACTCCTCGGAAATCTGGCACACGGCCGAGGGCAGGCCGATAGCAGCCCGGGGGATGATTTCATCTGCCAAAGCCGCTATCGCAGCCCGGTCCGTTCCGCGGGCATCCCCGTATCGAATAATCCGGGCGAGGGCGGGGAGAGCCATCAGCAACCGGTCCACTTCTTTCGTAGTGGCGGCAAATACCTGGATTTTTTGGAGAAGAGGGGCGGTGGCTTCGGTCAGTGCCGCATCCAGCACCTCCCACAGTAGATTTAGGGCCTCCGGAAGGGCGTTGAGCCGGGTGGCCCGGTCGAGGGTACGGCGAAGGGCCGCTTCTTCGATGCGCACTCCCCACAACCCGGCCTGGATGAGCCGGATCATATAATCGGGCTTCCATTTTAGCTTCCAAATCTCTTTGAACGTACCCAGGCTCTCCCCACGGGCATATCCAGGTTCGCCCCAGGGGATATCCAGCAGGTGCAGGCGATGGATGAGCTGACTGGCCGCGCGGTTGGAAGCGATGCGCAAGTCGAGCTCCTTGCGCACCCGCTCGCTGCTCTTGAATTCCCTGGAGAGCCGGGCGGTTTTCACGCAGCGCTCCAGATCTTGTTGCAGCGGGGTTGCAAATTCCGAAGGAGCTTTGCCTACCAAGGTCCCGATGACCAGGCGCTCCCGGATCAAGGCAATGCGTTCCTCACGGCCATCGCACAAGACGCTGATGGCAGCTTCTTCGAGTTCCCCTATGCCGGGGACGCTCTTCATGCGCAAGGCCGCCAACGTTTCCGCCAATCGCACGGCTTCCTGGATGTGCGCCGGCGAGACCTCAAACCGCTCTTGCCGGAACAGGCGGCCCGCCCGGACCATCCAGTTTGCCGCCAGGGATTCCCGTTTTCTGAACAACAATTCGTACCAGGCTGGCGAGATAACCCCCGCCGCATATCCCGAAGAGAAAGCCAGGCGCTCGTAGCTCCACGGAATCCAACACGCCGCTACTTTGGCTTTCCGCAGGCCGCGCAGCAGGGCGCGATCTTCTTTTTCTGAAAAATCCTCGGTACGGTCGAGAATCGGGGCATGCCATGCGCCACAGACGACGGCGATACGTTCAAAGCCTTCGCCTTTGGCCTTTCTCACTTGTTGCCGCATCCAGGCTTCGCGCAATAGGGTTTCGCGGCTCTCCTCGCGCAGATCTGCCTCGCGCAGGTCGCGCATGAGCTCCAGGATGAGCTCAAAAATACTACCGGGGTTATCCATTTGTTCGAAAACGGAATCCCACCAACGCTCACTATCGTCGAAGCCTGCCAATACGGCGAGATGGTGCATGGGGTCCTGCTGCAATCGGGCCACCCCGGCAGAAGAGGGATGCCCAAAAGCAACCGCCGCCGGCAGGTCTATGGCGCGAACCGCTATCTCCTGTTGCAGGCCGTAGCGCAGGGCCTGCAACTCAGGCGAAAATTCAGCAAAGGGAAGATACGATGCTTGCTCGAAACGGGCCGGCTCATACAAAAGCAAAGCCAGGGGCAAGACAGCCTGCGGGTGCAGGAGCTGCGGAAAAAGAGGAGTTGCCTCTTCAGGAGCTTCTACCAACAGACAGTCGGGGCGAAACACTTGCAGCGCCCGCTTTAACGCCGTCGCCGAGCCCGGCCCATGGTGGCGTATGCCGAAAATGCGAAGCTCTTCGCGCATGAGCGTTATATAGAGCGCCAGACAGGCCGGCTCATACAAGTGGGGCCGCCGCCGCCTTTAACGCTGATTTCTTCCCCCGGATAGGTCAGCACCGTAGCGCCCGCGTCTTCCAGGGCGCGCCGCGTCTGAGGATACCCCTCCAGCATAAGGCAGCAGCGCGGGGCCAGCGCCAGCACATTACACGCCATCTCGAATTCCTCCGCCGGCACTTCCACCAGCCGATACGCCCGCCTCAGGAGTTCGTTGCGGAACGCAATCGGCATGAGCGGGGAATAGACGACGGCGAGGTCTTTATCTACCGGACTGAATACAGACATCAGGTGGAATACGTCTGAAGGGCCTTTGTAGTGCGGCAGCGAGTAGTCCAGCACCGCGACGCCCAGCGCTTGCAGCAAGAGGCGCAACTGGCGGATACCCTCTTCATTGGTCCGGTAGCTGTGGGCTACTGCCAGGGTATGCTCGTCGAGCCAGGCGCAGTCGCCACCTTCCAGCGTACCCGGAGCTTCTATTTGCCCGAGGATAGGGATTCCACGCGCTAAAAAAGCTGCTTTTTGAGCCTCTGACTCGGCTCTTCGCAGGGCTTTGCCCATGTTGCAAAGAATCATCCCTGCATTCGTGCTTAGCGCGGCATCCCTACAATACAGCGAATCCATAGTGAGCAACCCATCGGCAGGAAGAAAGTGAAGCTCGGCCCCGCTGTTCCGGATATGGGCCTCAAAGACGCGGTACTCTTCCCTGGCCTTTTCCAGGTCAGGCCGGCCAGTGAAGTGCAGGGGCTGCCAGTCCTGGTCTATTTTCGCATCGTCCATAAAGGCATCTTCAACCCGTTTCAGGAAAACGGTCTGTAAAGCACCGTACTCGGAATGGGCGGTTTTGCCTGAAAAATCTGTCATCTTTATTTTTTTTATGGCGGGTTACGAGGGGCTCAAAAGACTTTTCTCCCCACCTTGCAAACCCTTTCGCAACAAGTAAAACCATCAGAAGACTCCGACCTTAATTTTTGGTTAGCCGGGTTAGGGGGAATATAGTACGGGTTTTTTCTTTTTTAACAAAAAAATCTGCTTTTTTTAAAAACCATTTTCCCAATGTCAAGTTTAGCTTCTGTGTTCCATGCCGTACAAGACGACAACTTTGATTTCCTATAACTCATTGCCAAGGCCAGCGAGAGGGGGAAAAGAATATTTTTTTGTTTCTACGAAAACTTTTTAGAGCGTATAGCAGCAATATACGACCAAAAAAGGTACCGTTTGGAAAAAAAGAATCCTTTCAGCCCCTCGACGAATTCCCTCGCAAACTAGTCTTTCACCCTTCTCATTGCTTTATTGTCAAATTGAGAAAATATGGCCAATTGCTCTACTTGTACCCAAAAAAGATGGCGGCATGTACCGTGGCTGCCCGCCGTAGTCGTAGCCATCTTGCCCAAATGTCCTTTTTGCATCATGGCGTATGCAGGTGCCATCCCACTTTGCGGGGGCACGACGATGTACCCGAACGCTGGCAATATCTCCACTTATATCACCGTAGGCTTCGCCGTCATTGTCCTTCTGGGAATTCTATTGAACCGAAAAGGCGTCCGGACTTTCCATGCAGGGCTCATAGCTATGGCGGGTATCTTTTGTATAGTGGCCAGTCAGGTCCTCTGGATATCCATGCTGCTCTACTATGCCGGTGTATCCATCCTGTTTTTTGGAATTTGGTACAACGGCAGCTTTGCATATTTCAAGCGAACCTGTTTTTCCCTTTTAACGAGCTTAAAATTACGAACTAAAATGTAATTCACCGATGATTGCAGAACCATTTCACTACGATGCTCCTTCGTCCCTAGATGAGGCGTTCGCCTTGTTAGAAGAGTATGGGGACGAAGCAAAAATCCTGGCGGGCGGGCACAGCCTAATCCCCATGATGAAGCTCCGGTTCTCTTCGCCCACCCACCTGGTTGATATCAATGGTATCCCGGGACTGGCGTACATCAAAGAAGAGGACGGATACCTGAAAATCGGGGCGATGACCCGGGAAGTTGACCTGGAAGATTCCGGTATCATTGCCGGAAAGTACCACATTTTCAAAGATGCTACCCATCTGATTGCCGACCCCCAGGTTCGGAACTTCGGCACAATCGGGGGAAACATCGCCCACGGGGACGCAGCCAACGACCACCCTGCTGTAATGCTCGCCCTGGGAGCAGAAGTAGAAATCAGCAGTAAGGAAGGAAAGCGGACGGTCCCTATTGACGAGTTCTTCTTCGGGTTCTATACCACTGCGGTCCAGCCCGGGGAAATCCTGACCGAAATCCGCATACCCGCTGCATCGGGCAAGTTTGGTTCTGCCTACTATAAAGTGGAGCGCAAAGCAGGGGACTATGCTGCTGCCGGCGTAGCAGCTGTGGTACAACTCGACGAAAACGGGACGTGCTCCCGGGTCGGCATCGGCCTGACCAACGTCAACCCTCTGCCGATGCGCGCTTCCCGCTCGGAAGAAGTGCTGGCCGGCAACACACCTAGCGATGACCTGATTGATCTGGCCGCTCAGTATGCCTCTGAAGATTGCAGCCCTTCCGCTGATCTTCGGGGCGACGAGGAGTACAAAAGACACCTGGTAAAAGTAGTTACCAGGCGCATGTTGAAACTGGCTATTGAAAGAGCTCAAAACGCGTAAAACCAATGAAAAAATCAATCACCCTAAGCGTAAACGGGACAGCCCATACCATCGAGGTAGAGCCGAGGATGTTGCTGGTCCACGCCATCCGGGAAGTCCTCAACATGACTGGGACGCACATCGGCTGCGACACGTCCAGTTGCGGGGCATGTACCATCCTGATCGACGGTAAATCCGCCAAGTCCTGTACCGTACTGGCCGTTCAGGCCAATGGCAAATCCATCACCACCGTAGAAGGCCTGGCCACTGCAGAGGGCTTACACCCTATCCAGGAAGGCTTCCACCTCAACCACGCCCTGCATTGCGGGTTCTGTACCCCCGGCATGATGATGCGCGCAGTGGAAATGCTGGAGAAAAACCCCAACCCGAGCGAAGAGGAAATCCGCTGGGGGATATCCGGCAACTTGTGCCGCTGCACCGGGTACAACAATATCGTCAAAGCCGTTCAGTACGCCTCAGCCAAACTGGAAGGCCGCGAATTGCCCTCCACCGAACCTGAATTTGTATAATCACCTCTATTTCACTTAACCGAAGAAATCTATTTTTCATGATAGAATGTAAAACGTCCAAGGAAATTGGAGGAATGGGGCATTCCAAAAAAAGAAAGGAAGACGCCCGTTTCATCCAGGGGAAAGGCAACTACGTGGATGACGTCAAACTTCCCGGAATGGTCTATATGGACATCG